>CAZYLK010000056.1:0-32079 GCA_964648365.1 uncultured Phycisphaeraceae bacterium | reverse complement strand
CGTGCCACCCGCCGGGCGTGGCATGCACCGGACATGCGCCCGGTCCGGTCTACCACGACTTTCGCGCGTTGCATCGCACGATATGATGGGTGCGCATGATCCGCGTCACACTGCCATTCCATCTGCGCAACCTCGCCCGCGTGGAGGGTGACGTGCAATTGGACGTGCCCGCGCCGGTGACAATCGCCGGCGTGCTGGGCGCGTTGGAAGCCGCGTACCCCGTCCTGCGCGGCGCGATCCGCGATCATTCGACGCTGTGTCGCCGTCCGTTCATTCGCTTCTTCGCTTGCCAGCGCGATCTTTCGCACGAACCGACCGCGGCCCTGCTGCCTGACGCCGTCGCGGCGGGGGACGAGCCGTTCATGATCATCGGCGCCATCGCGGGCGGGTGAAGTGCCGTGCGAACGCCGTCGACGCGCGGCGTCACCGACCGCGGCGTGCGCTCCCGAAGCCCCGCGCCGCGGGCGGATCTTCGACATTCATGGCGGGGTCCGGGTGATGGAATCGCTGTGGCGAATTGAAGTCACGGCCGTTTCACGCCCTCGTTTCCGTAGATGTGGGTGACCTGTCGCCCCATGCCACGAGCCGGACTCGAACATGAAAACGCTGATTCGTCGTGAGTTTATCGTCCCCGCTTCCGCCGATCGCGCCTGGCGCCACCTGGCCCGCGTGGAGCAATGGCCGACGTGGGCTGCCCACATCCGGCGCATTGAGCTTCAACCTGCCGGCGAACTCGGGGCCGGTTCGACCGGCGTCATCCACCTGTCGAACGGCGTCTGCTCGGCGTTCACCATGACCGAGTTCAACCCGCCGCACAACTGGAAGTGGGCCGGCCCGTTCCTGTGGCTGAAAGTGCATTACGACCACGTCTTCGAGCCCGCCGGCCCCGACGCCGCGCGGCTCACATGGATCGTCGAAGCCGAAGGCTTCGGCGTCTCACTGCTCGGCCCGCTCTTCGCGTTCATCTACAACCGGAATCTCGATCGCGCGATTCCGAGGCTGACCACGCAGATGGCAGAAGGGTGAGGGGAGGGAACAAGGGAACAAGGGAACAAGGGAACAAGGGAATAAGGGAGTGAGGGAGTAAGGGAGTAAGGGAGTGAGGGAAGAAGAACGACTTGCTCCGATTCTTCATTCAGTCAGGTGGTCTGCCCATGAGCCGCGGCTCCCCCTGAACACAATAGCACCAGCAATCAGGCAACATCCGTTTCAACAACAGTTCACTGGCAGACAAACTCGTCCGCAGCGTTCTTCTCTTCCCTCACTCCCTCACTCCCTCACTCCCTCAGTCCCTCACTCCCTCACTCCCCCTCTTCATTCGTTATTCGCTATTCGCCATTCGCCATTCACGCCCCCCCTACGGAAAAATCCCCCGCTCCTTATACACCCGCTCCAGCCGCGACAGCGCCAGCGCGTACGCCGCCGTGCGCCAGTCGGTCTTAAACTCGGCCGCTTTGTCGCGCACGCGGTCGAAGGCGTTCGACAGCAGCCGCCAGAGTTTTTCATCCACTTCGGCCAGATCCCACGCTTCGCTGCGTTTGTTCTGCAGCCACTCGAAATAGCTGACCACCACGCCGCCCGCGTTGCACAGGATGTCGGGGATCAGGTCGATGCCGCGCTGTTGCAGGACTGCGTCGCCATCCGGGTCGGTGGGGCCGTTGGCGCCCTCGGCGACCAGCTTGACCTTCAGCCACGGCGCCGTCTCGGCGGTGATCTGATTCTCCAGCGCGGCCGGAACGAAGATGTCCGCCTCCGTCTTCATCAACATGATGTGATCGATGAACTGTCCGCGCGGATACTTCAGGATCGACGTATGCGAGCGCAGATAGGCGAGCAGATCGTCCGGGTCGAGGCCGTCCAGGTTGCGCGTGCCGCCGGACACGTCTTCGACCGCGATCAGCTTCGCCCCCATCTTCACCAGAATTCGCGCCGTCCACGAGCCGACGTTGCCGAACCCCTGCACCATGAACGTCAGTTTCTTGAGATCCAGCCCGCGCCACTCCGCCCACTTCTGAATCGCAAACGCCACGCCCTGGCCGGTCGCCTTATCGCGACCGACGCTGCCGCCTGCCTCCACCGGTTTGCCGGTAATCACGTGCAGGTGACGGTGCCGATCCTGCGGCGGGATTGTCGATTGGTACGTATCGAGGATCCACGCCATGATCTGAGCGTTGGTGTTCACGTCCGGCGCCGGGATGTCCCACTCGGGGCCGATGTTGCTGCCCAGGGCATAGGCGAAGCGCCGGCTGATGCGTTCGATCTCGCTAAAACTGTACTTCGACGGGTCCATCTGGATGCCGCCCTCAGCGCCGCCGAAGGGAATCCCGACCAGCGCGGACTTCCACGTCATCCACGACGCCAGCGCCCGAACTTCGTCGATGTCGACGGCCGGGTGATAGCGCAGGCCGCCCTTGAACGGACCGAGCGCGTCGTTGTGCTGCACGCGGTAGCCGGTGAACATCTCGACGTGCCCGTCGTTCATCTTCACCGGGAAGTTGACGACGATCTCGTTCTCCGTGCGCGACAGGATGGCCCGGATGTCGCGATCGAGATTGATGAGGTCGGCCGCCTGGTTGAACTGGCGGATGACGTTCTCGTAGAGGCTGCGCCGCCGGTGAGGCACGGGTTCTCCGGCCGGCGGGGTCGGCGTCGCGGTGGCGGCGGCGCGGCCGTCGCCGGATTCACGGGGCGGGGGCGTCGGTGCCGGCGTCGACCGGTTGGCCTCGGGACGATTGTGAATGCGCTTGCTCATGCCGAATTCCGCAGACAACGAACAGCGACGGGCGATTCGGCCCGAGCGCCCGCAAGCGATACGCCGCCCGCGCCACGCTGGACCCCGATCCACCGCGCTCGCTTCCATCTACAACGTGTCACTCGCTACTGGCCGTCTTTCTTATGAATCTTGCCACGCGCTCATGCTTCTGGACGCGGTCGCGATCCGTTCCGGCGTGCTCGAGCGCGCCGCCGGCCGTCATGATGTCTATTACCGCCTCCGCCTGGCCGGCGCCCATTTCCACCGCCATCCAGCCGTCGGGCTTCAGCAGCGGCGGACCCTCCTCGGCCAGGGCGCGATAGAAACTCAGCCCATCCGCCTCGTCCGTCAATGCCGACCTCGGCTCGTGTGCCGCGACGTTTCGCGGCAGGGCGGCCATTCCGGTCGCGCTGACATACGGCGGATTGGACACAATCATATCAAACCCGCCGTCAGGGATGGCATCCGGCGGGAGCCGCAGCCGGTCGCACGTCAGCAGCCGGAGACGATCGCTTACGCCGTGCCGCCCGGCATTGGCCGCCGCGATGCCCAGAGCCGCCGCGGACACGTCCGTCGCAACCCCGCGGGCGTCCGCGAGGTGCTTCAGGATCGAGACAATGATGCAACCGCTGCCCACGCCCATTTCCAGGATCGACGCCGCGCCGATGCCGCGCCGTCGCGCGCGCTCGATGGCCGCTTCCACCAGCAGTTCGGTTTCCGGTCGGGGAATGAGCACGGCGGGGCTGACGTCGAACCTGAGCGAGTAAAACTCCTTCGCGCCGACGATGTACGCCACCGGTTCGTGCCGCGCGGCCCGCACGACCATTTCCTTGAAGCGTCGGGTTGCGTCGGCGTCGGGGACGGCCTCGAAGCGGGCGTAGAGGTCGATCCGCTTCATGGACAGCGCTTCGGCCAGCAGCACCTCGGCGCAGAGGCGGGCGTCCTCGACCTCGTGGGTCTTGAAGTACTCACGCGTCCATTCGAGTAATCTGCCGATCGACCATGTCCGTTCGCCGACGTCCGACGCCATACGCGGGCAGCATATCGAGCGGTGGGCGCAACGCAAAGACGGGCCGGCGAGGCCGAACATCAAAAAAAAGCCGCCGCCGGTCGGTTGAACGATCCGGCGGCGGCGGGAGTTGTCACAGCGTCCGCGATGCCCGTCGCGTGCGGGCGTTACTCGCACGTCACGGGGCGGCAGAGGCCCTCGCAGCCGTCGACGCATACCTCGTGGTCGCCCGGCTCGACGCCCTTGTAGTCCGTGGACTTCAACTTGCGGGCCTTCTGGAACGCGACCGTCACCGGGCTGCCGCCGTCCAGCGTCAGCGTCAGCAGGGTGCCGAGGAGATTCTCGCCCTTATTGGCGACGACGGTGATCTTCAGCGAGCCGTTGCCCTTGCACTTGGCCTTGACCTTCTTGAGCTTGCCGCAGATCAGTCCTTCGCAGGGCTCATCCGCACAGGTCTTGCCGTCGATCGAGATGCCGCCGGCCTGCGCGCAGGCCGCGGGCGTGGTGTCGGTGCAGGAGTCGAACAGGCAGCAGGCCTGGCCGCCTCCGCCGCAGCGGGCGTCGCAGACTTCCGCGCTGCCGTACGGCACGCCGCCGTTGGCGAGGCAGTCCTCGCGGGACCGGCTTTCGCACCCGCCGTTGATGCAGCAGGAAACGTCCTGGCAGGGATCATCGCAAGACTCGCCCGGGTCGAACGTGCCGCCGAAGAAACTCTCGCACGCCAATCGCGCGTCGCCGTTCTCGTTATCGCCCATCGGGATGCACCGGCCGTCCGGCAGGCAGCATTGGGCGCCATCCAGATCCTCGCAGGGATCGGGCCGGCACGAGATGCCGAACCCGAGAACTAGGCCGTCGAAATCGTCGCGGCACTGCTCGGGCGTGGCGCCCTCGACGCACACGAAGTCCGAACAGCACGTGATCGGGCAGAGCGGATCAATGGTGGAGCAGCTCGTGCCGTCGCCGTGCCAGGTGCCGCCGATCAGACCGCACGAATTGGCGGGCAGGTCGAGGCAGCCGTCGTCGTAGCAACACGCGCCGTCACCACAGGCCGGCAGCGGCTTGTCCTTGCCGACCATCGAACAGTCGGTGCCGTCGCCGCGGTATTTGCCGCCGACTGAGGTGCAGCCGCTCTCGGGAAGATCGCGACACTGGTTGCCGACGCAGCAGGCGCCCGACGGACAACTGGTCCGGCAGGTCGAGCCGCGGCCCTGGAACGTACCGCCCAGGGCGTCGCAATCGAAGACGGTCGTGTCGTCGCTGCACGAATCGCTGAAGCAGCAGGCGCCCGTCGGGAAGTTCCCGCAGCCGCCCATCTCGCCGAGATCTTCGCAGGTGACGCCTTCGGCGGTGAACGTATCACCGCCGCACTCTTCCACGGTGGCCATGCGGCACTCATTATCCACGTTGCAGCATGCGCCAGGCTCGGGATCGAAGCATACATCCATCCAGTGCGCCCCGTTGGCCGGGCTGCGATTGATCGGGCTGGGCAGTGGCGGGTGGGTATTCTGCGGGAGGTTATAGGTGAACAGGCCCAGGACGTTGCCCTTGGCAAAGGGCTTGGGATAGTTGTCGTCGTCCTGGAAGTAATTCAGCAGCGGTGCGTCCCACGTCACGGCCAGCAGGTACTTGCCGCCGTTTTCGAGCGGGAAGCCGAAGCGCGTGCTCTGCGGGCAGATCGGATCGCCGGGGTTGCAGGTGACGTTACGGATGACGTCGTCCGTGACGCGGACGTACTCGTCGCCGATCAGTTGGAACACCGAATACCACAGATCGCCTGATGCGGGGTTGGTACACGAGAGGCACAGCCCGAACGTGTCCAGTGTGATGTTGTCTCGGGTGATCTCGACGAAATTGCCCCGGCCGCGCCGGGCGCCGCCGAACTGCACGGCACGACGGCCGAGTTCGACGCAGCCGTCCTCGCCCATCGACAGCGGCCCGTCGTAATCTCCTACGTAGATCGGGACGCTCTCCAGATAATCCTCGTTAACGCCCCAGAATTCCGCCCACGTCGTCGGCGCATCAGACGCCTGCGGCTCGTCGGCCCGAACCGGCCCGACACCTCCCGCGGCGAATGCGCCGGCCAACACGACCACCAGACCCTTCACGCGATGCATCTTCAATCCACTCCTATTGACAGGCCCGCTTCGACGGGCACCCCCCGCTCGCCCCTCCGCGACGCCTGTCGCAGGGTCGCCGCACGAGCCGTTCACCGGTGGAATCACCCATTATACCCCGACGACCGCTCGAAACAAATCGCTGTGTTCCCCAATCTGCCCCGATCGACGCGGGCGGCCCTCCTGTCCGATAGTGCCCCGCGTCGATCGGCGCAGGCTCATCGCCGACCGGATGAGCACCCGTCCGGTAAGCGCGGCCATCGAGGCCGCGGTGCCATACTGCCGGACCGGCATGAGCTTTGCCGGCCTATGATCTCACAGGGCGAGGGTAGCGAATATGGAAGGAGGCTGACGATGGCGATCGCATCCCGACCGGCCCTGGCACGTCTCGTCGAAAAGCAGATGCGGACCTGGGAACTGGCCCGCAGTCAGCATCTCGACGCCCCGTCTGAGCCTGCGGCCGTAGTCCGAGAGTTTGTGTCCGTGTCCTATCAGTTCGGTTCCGGCGGCGACCGGGTCGCGGCCCGGGTGGCCGAATCGCTGGGCTGGCCCTTCTTCGACAAGGCGATTCTGCAGGAAATGGCCGGCGACGACGACACGCGCCGGCGGCTGTACGAGTCGATCGATGAACGCGACCTGTCCTGGCTTGAAGAGGTCGGTCGGGCGCTGGCCCAGGCGGAATTTCGCGACCATGATTACTTCCACCGGCTTGTGACAACGGTTCTCGCCATTTCGCGCCGCGGACCGGCCGTGTTCCTCGGTCGCGCGACGGACCTGATTCTTCCCAGAGACCACGGCTTCCGTGTCAAGCTGTTTCGCTCGGTGGAAGGCTGCGTCGACGCGCACGCCCGCGATCAGGGCCTGGATCGAGACTCCGCCCGCGAAGAACTGCACGAGCTGGAAGCCGCCCGGATGAAGCTCATCGCCCGCTATTTTGGCGGCCGCGCGACCGAGCCGACCCGCTACGACCTGGCCGTGAATCTCGACGCCTTCAGCGAGGAGCAGGCGGTCCAGTTGGTCCTCTATGCGCGGCTGGCTCACACGGCCCGCTGACCCGGGCGTCGGCGGCGACCGCTGCGTCCGGCCTGCGTGCGCGCCGCGGGCCTCCTGCCGCGATGTTACCTGCGGCAGCCGCGCAAAGATCGCATTGTAAAAATGGGGCGAAACGGGTAGAATCCCGGGTGGCGCCGATGGCCGTGATGGGGGTGCGGGTCGGTCGCCCGGCCGGGCCGCAAGTTCAACTTGACTCTCGCGCCGACCGTTCCAGCGGAGGACTACCAAATGAAGCGCGCCGTTCTGCTTATTCTCGTGCTGTCGATAACCCTGCACTCCGGCTCGAGCCCGGGCTCCGCCAGGGCGTTCGCGGCTGCGGCCGATAATGTTGAGTGGAATTTCCGCAGCGCCGACGCGACCGAGCCGCCGCAGGTGTCGTCCCCGGCGCCGCGGATCGAGTGCATCCCGCCTCCGTGCGAGCTGCCCCCGGTGGATTGCGAGCGGATCAAGAAGCTCAAGGCGCGCTGTCGGATCGACGACGCGATCGGCCTCATGCGGGTCAAGGTGCGCCGGCGCGTGACGATCCCGGACGCCCGGATCGACGAGAGCGTACTCCTGCGGATCATCGGCGCGCCCGTGGACGAGCAGTGCTGCGCGATTTTTCTCCTGAACGACAAGAAGGCGAAGATCGAGCTGCCGGGCCGGATCGGGCCGCAGATCGTCCAGGTCGTCGACCCGCCGCGCTGCCCCTTGCAGGCTCAGACGAACTGCCAGTAGGCACGGCCGCGCAGCGGGGCGCCGGCGTCCCTGCCGGGCTGATGCACTCGCGTCAGGAAAATCTCAGCCAGGAACCGCCGCTACCCCGGTTGACGGGACATCTGGGCGACCCCTACACTGCCCCGCGACGGATGCTGTCGCCGCCGCGCGGTGCGCGTAAGCCCGACTGCGGCCGGTCGTCGGCTCCCGGCGCGGGAGAGCATGCGGACTTCATCCATTCATGCCGTTCGGGACGCCTTCGTCAGGTTGCGAGTCGCGTTGCCGATCGAACGGGTTGGAGCATCGAGGCGCTGCGCCGCCCCTCGGGGCGGAGGTTCGGCGCCGGGCACGGAAACGACCAGATCGGACCGCTGGTCCGATCGCCGGGCCGCTCGCAAGGCGGTTTTCCGTTGTCTGCCCATGGAAGAGAACGACTGCTAGCTGGAGCTTGCTTATGAGAGACGTATCGTATCGCGCCCGGGTCGCGATGTTCCTGGTGCTGGCCCTCTCCGTCCTGACGCTGACGTTCATCGGCGTGGTCGCCTGCGGCGTCGCGCCGGCTCCGCAGGTCGTCACAGGCCCCGGCGTCGTCGATAACACGCCGCCCACGCTGGAAATCACCTCGCCCATCGGCGACGTGACCGTCAGTCGGGGGCAGGCCTTCCTGATCACCTGGACCGACAGCGATCGCGACGACGCCGCCAGAATCGGCTTCGCCTTCGTCAATGCCAACACCAACGAGCAGATTTCGCTCGTCGAGAACATCGAGGAGAATGACGACCTCGGCCCCGATCAGTACACCGTCGGTACCGACCTCATTCCGGAGGGCGACTACTATCTCCGCGGAACGATCAACGACTTCGTGAACACGCCGGTCGTGGTCTTTGCGGAAGTTGCCGACTCCAATCAGCAGCGGGCCAGAATCACCATCGCGCCGAAGGGCCAGGGTCCGCCCACCACGCCGCCGCAAGTCGTCGTCGTGCAGCCGGCCTTCAATCAGAGCGTGGCCGAGACGGACGTGCTCGAGATTCGCATTCAGCCCACGCCCGCCGTGCCGACGCAGAACACGCCGCCCTACGACTCCGACAGCCCGGCCAACGTCTTCATCCTGCTCGACACCGATGATCGCCCCAACAATGACGACCCGGCCAATCCGGACGACAGCATCATCGTGCTGCGCGAACAGACCATTCAGCAGGGGCAGCGCGAGGCCATCCCGTTCAACATCGTGGTCGATCTGAACGAGATTCCTCCCCGTGTCGATGGGACGCCCTACTTCATCCGCGCCACCATTACGGATTCGACCAATCCGCCGGTACACGCCTACGCGGCGGGTACCATCAGCGTCGTCAGCCTCGCGGCCGGCGCCGTAGACCTGGCCGACATCGGACGCACGCTGTCCGGTGTCCGTTTCTACGGCTTTACGCCCGGCGCCCACCTGGGCTCGAGCGTGTCCGGCGTCGGTGACTTCGATTCTGACGGCGTTGCGGACTTCGTCATGGTCGCGCAGTTCGGCAACCCGCGCAACCTCGGTCGCATCGGGGAGGCCTATCTCGCGTACGGCCAGTTGGACCGCCGTTTCGGCGGCGCCATCGCCGCCAACTCCATCAGCGATCAGGTCTCCGGCATCATCTTCGAGGCGCCGCCGATCCGGCAGCTTCGCGGCAACCTGGGTCTGCCCAACGGGCTTACGGCCGAACCGAATCCGGAGTCGAAGATCCGCGGCATCACCGATGTTGCCAGGCTGCCCGACATGAACGGCGACGGCCGTCCCGAGATCATCTTCGGACTCGCCCACGTTCACGGGGCGTGGGATTCGATGGACTACGATGCGGCCGACGATGCGCTGAGCACCGACGAGCCGGACTCTCTGATCCTCCTCGTCCGTCAGGGTCACGCCCAGTACAGTCTCAACGGCGCCGATCCGGTGCCCGTCGTGCCCAGCTTCTATGACGGCACCAGCGACCTGGTCATCAGCAGTTGCACGGCGAACTGCGAGAACGGCAGTGCGGACGTCCCCAACGGCGCCCTCGATCTGTCGTACAACAACAACGGCGTCGAAGACACCCAGTGGGTGCTGATCAAGTTCGCCGACCTGCTCGACGTGTTCGCGGCGATCCAGGCCGATCCGGGCGACATCAACATCCCGGATGTGACGGCCCAGCTTTCGCTCCGCATCTTCAACCAGGGCGGCAGCGCCCAGGTCTTCCAGGCGATCACCAACTTCAGCGAGCAGACGACCTTCAACAACTTCTCCGTCCAGGGCGATGCCCCGGTTCCGGACGTGGACTACATTGCCACCGGCCGCGGCGGCGAGGGCAGTGCCGCCCTCGGTGAAATTACGGCCGACGAGAGCACCACCGTTACGGTGGACGTCTCCGGCGTCGTCCGCGACCTGCTGGAGAACACGCTGCTCGGGTCCAACAACGAGTTGCGGTTCATTCTGGTGCCGACCTCCGAGTTCTCCGACCCGACCGGCATCCGATCGAGCGAGTACCCGAGCAACGAGTTGCTGCGCCCGACGCTGACGATCAACTTCGAGCGCCGGCGCACCGGCGACGCGGCCGGGTGCTTCCCGGACGATCTGGGCAACAACACCACCGATCCGCTCGATACCGGATATGACACCGGCTACTACGGCGGCGGCATGGCCGTCGTGGTCAGCAGCACGAATCGCGACCGGGCCGGGTTCAACGACGTGCGCCTCGAAAACGCCGTGGTGACGCTCGAACTGGTTGGCCAGGAGGGCGCGTCCCTCGGCAACAACGTCTTCCCGCGCGTGGACAATTCGGCCGCCGAGAATACCTTCGGCGATCCGCAGTTCGCCGGTCGCATCGCGGGTTTCCGCCTGTGTGCCGGCCTGTTCGACTTCATCAACCACCGGCAGGTGACCAACGAGTTCGCCCGCAACGGCTGGTGGGGTGAGAACGTCGCGTCGATCGCTGACATGAACCAGGACGGGCTGGACGAAATCATCGTCTCGGCCCCGAACAACGAGCAGTTCCTGGCCAGCATCACTGACCCGGATTCCACCACGCTTTCGATGACGGAGTATCCGGGCAGCATCGCCATCATCCGCGGCGGCAACTACTACGCCCTCTCGTGGCGTGACAAGGCCGAAGATGGTGATTCCACCGCGACGCTGCCGAACCTGGATCAGCAGCGGCACCGGAATCCGCAGGGCAACTTCGGCGCCTGCTCGCCGCCCGCCGAGCGGCACCTCGACATTCCGGGCGACTCGTTCAACATCTTCGCCGAGGCCGTCACCGACGGGCTGGGCGACGGGCAGTCGGCCGGCGACGTGAACCTGGACGGCATCGAGGACATCCTGGCCGGCGCGCCCTTTAATAACCGTCCGGGCGCGGTGGACAGCGGTGCGGTCTACATCATCGAAGGCCGCAACGTGTTCGGCGACGTTCGCTTGTCCAACGCCGACGATCCCCTGCTGCGGCCGCCGATGGTTCGCATCCGCGGGCTGCGCAGCAACGACCGCATCGGCCATGCCCAGTCGACCGGACTGGACATCAACGGCGACCGACTGGATGACATCTTCATCTCGTCGCCGCACGTGGATTTCGCGCCGGTCACGCGCGTGGACTGCGCCGCCGATTACAACGGCGACAATATCATCGGACCGGAGGATCTTAACCTCTCCGCGTTCGACTTCTGCCAGTCCAATTTCGGTGACGAAGTGTTCACCAGCGACGACTGCAAGGCGTTCGACTACAACAACGACTCGGTCATTGACGGTGAAGACCTCGTCGTGCTGCAGTGCCTGATCGACGGCGGCGCCAACTGCTGTTCGACCGTGGTCGACAACGGTTACGTCGGCGTCATCTTCGGCGGCATCACCATCGACGGCGACTTTGACATCGACGACGTGGCCACGACGAGCCTGCCCGGTACGATTTTCTACGGCAGCCAGGCTCTGGACCGGGCCGGTATGGATGTCAGCTCGGCCGGCGACTTCAACGAGGACGGTTTCGGCGATCTGCTGATCACCGCTCCGGGTCGCATCGCCACCGATCCCAACGGTCGGTTGCGGAAGGGCTTGGTGTACCTGATCTTCGGCGGCACGCACCTGCAGAACCGCGTGTTCGACCTGGCTCTGGTGGGTACGCCGGAACTGCCGGGCATCGTCTTCTACAGTCCGTACGTGACCGGCCGGCCGAACGAGGCCGCTCCGGACCATGTGGCCCTGCTGGGCGACATCAACAACGACGGCTTCGACGACATCGCCATCGGCAACACCCGCGCAGACTTCATCAACCTGAACTTCCCGCAGGGTCCGGACGCCCCGGTGGACGACGCCGGCGCCGGTCGCCGTCGCGACACCGGCGACGTGTACGTGATCTACGGCAACAACTTCGGAACGAACCGGGCCAACCCGTAGGCCCGCTCGATCCGGATTGACAGCCCAACCCGCCCGCGGCCGACCCGGCCGCGGGCTTTTTGTTGGGCAAATCGGGCCGCGTTGGCGCGCCGCTCCGGCCGCCGGTGCGGTGATGAACACGCCGTCGGCGCCGAGCGGACAATCCTGCGCCGATCGGGCAGATCGCGCGAACCCGGTGGTTTGTGGCTCGTACAGAGGTGAGATGGCGGGTGGTGGTCGGTTTTCGGTCGCCCCCGGCCGCGCCGCGTCTGGCGTGCTTCCGCGGACCTCTCGTTCGGGCCGCCGGACGCGCGGGTTGACGATCGCCCTCGTGAAGGACTACATTCCCGCCGACGGATCGCGCAGGGATGGGCGCTAGTGATGATGCTTTAGGATTTCAGTTGTTGCTTTAGCGGTTGCCGAGTCTCCATGCCACACGATCACTTCAAGGACGTGCAGTCCGAAACGAGCCGCGCCCGGCGCCTGCTCATCGCCACGCTCTTCGGCGGGATGCTGGTGATCAGCTCCTTCCTCGTCGAGACCGATTTTGTCGAGAAGCTGCTGTTCCAGAACAGCAACATCCGCGATGAGACGGGCCAGATGCAGAACCCGTACTCTTCGCTGATCGCGTTCGTCGGGGCGTTGCTGCTGGGGATTCCGCTGGTGTGGCACGCGCTGACGCACCTGATGGCGGGCGAGATGCACATGGACGAACTCGTGGCGCTGGCCATCGGGGCGGCCATGGCGCTGGGCGAGTACCAGGAGGCGGGCGTCATCGCCTTCTTCATGATCATCTCCAACCTGATCGAGACGAGAACTGCGCTCGGGGCCAGACAGGCCATCGAATCGCTGCTCAAACTCACGCCGCAGAAGGCCAACCGCATCGGGCCGGACGGCGTGGAGACGGAAGTCAGCGCCAAGGAACTCAGCCCCGGCGACATGATCCGCGTCCGCCCGGGCGACAACATTCCGGCCGACGGCATCGTCGTCTCGGGCCAATCCACCGTGAACCAGGCCAACATCACCGGCGAGTCGCTCCCGGTGGAAAAGGCGATCGACGAAGAGGTGTTCAGCGGCACCAGCAACCTGACCGGCGCGCTGGACATCCGAGTCACCAAGGCCGGCGCCGATACGACGCTGGGCCGGGTGCAGAACCTGATCATCGAGGCCGAGCGGACCAAGATCCCGCTGATGCGGCTGATCGACCGCTACGCCGGCTGGTATACGCCGACCATCTGTATGTTGGCGGCCGTCGTGTGGTTTTTCTCGGAGGACAAGACCGAAGGCATCCACAAGGCCATCACCATGCTGATCATCGCGTGTCCGTGCGCGCTGATCCTCGCCACGCCCACCGCGATGGTGGCCGCGCTGAGCTGCGCCGCCCGGCTGGGCGTGCTCATCAAGAACGTCATTCACCTGGAGGCGGCCCGCAACGTCACGGCCGTCGTGCTCGACAAGACCGGCACGCTCACAACCGGTGAACTCTCCGTGACGCAGCTCAAGCCCGCCCAGGGCGTGGATGGGGCCGACCTGCTGACCGCCGCGGCCGCCGCCGAACAGATGAGCCGCCACCCCGTGGCCCTCGCCGTCGTCAACGTCGCGCGGCAGGCCAAGCTGGTGTTCGACAAGCCCTCGCATTTCGAGGAGGTCGCCGGACGTGGCGTCGTGGCGAAGGTCGGCGACGACAAGATCATGGTCGGGCGCAGCGCCTGGCTGGCCGAGCGCGGCGCCGACATGAGCATCCTGAAGGATCCGGACTACGCCGAAACCGAAGGCATCAGCATGTTATACGTCACCCGCAACGACGAGTGCCTGGGCTGGGTCGGCCTTGAAGACCGCACCCGCCCCGAGGCCCGCGAGGCGATCGACCAGCTTCGCACGCTGGGGGTGCGCAACCTCGCGATGGTCACCGGGGATAAGGCTTCCGTGGCCCGCCGCGTGGCGGCCGAGATGGGCTGCTCCGAGGTCCACGCTGAGGTGCTGCCGGCCCAGAAGCTGCGCCTGGTCGAGGATATGAAGCAGCGCGGTCACCGCGTGCTGGTGGTCGGCGACGGCGTCAATGACGCCCCGGCCCTGGCCGCCGGCGACTTGAGCGTCGCGATGGGCGCCGCCGGCAGCGACGTGGCCATCAATTCGGCGTCGATCGCCCTGATGAACAACGACCTGAGCCGCCTGCCGTTCCTTCTGCGGTTGTCGCGTTCGACCACGCGGGTCATCTGGCAGAACCTTATCTTCGGCGTGCTGTTCGTGATCGTCGGGCAGGCCCTGACCATCGCCGGCATCATCACGGCGATCATGGGCGCCATGTTGCACACGTTCTCGACCGCCATCGTAATCTTCAACAGCGCCCGCCTCGTCCGCTTCGGCGAAGAGCACATTTCGGAAGATCCGAACGTGGCCTGGGAGATTGTGCCCCGCACCGCGCCGACTGTCGTTCGAGCGGTTCCGGCGTAGGCCCGCCATTGGCGCCGCGCAGCCCCCGCTCGGCGGTGGCGCCGGCGGCGCGCGGCCGGTGAAACCGCGACAGATGAAGAAAAAAGCAGCGCGGCCGGGCCGTCGGGCCTGGCCGCGCTGCGTCTGTGTAAGAAGGAACGACTCTGCGGCGGATCAGCCGCGCAAGCCGCGCCTCCGCGGCGCGGCCATCAGCATCAGCAGCATCAGCGGGAGCATCGTCGCCAGCCCGGCGCCGCAGATCGTGCCGGCGGCGTTGTTGTCGCCCGGATTGGGGTTCCCGGTCGCCGGTTCCTGGCACGCGTCGCCGACGCCGTCGCCGTCTTCGTCGTCCTGACCGGCATTGGCCACTTCGGGGCAGTTGTCCCTGCAATCCGCGACACCGTCTTCGTCGCCGTCGTCGTCGGGGAACCCGCATCCGCAGGCCCCGATCGCGATCTTCGCCGAGTCATCGGGGCAACTGTCGCGACAGTCGGGCGTGCCGTCATTGTCTGTGTCCGTCTCGACGCGGCCGCAGCCGCACGAGCCAGGCTCTGTCTTCTGCGGGTCGTTCGGGCACGTGTCACAGGCGTCACCCGCGCCGTCGCCGTCGCTGTCGGACTGGTCCCGGTTGGAACGGTTCAGGCAGTTGTCGCACGCGTCGCCGACGTCGTCGCCGTCCGAGTCCGCCTGGTCCGCGTTCGCCAGGTCCGTGCAGTTGTCGTCGCAGTCGGGAACCTCGTCGAGGTCAGCGTCCAGGTCGAGTTTGCCGCAGCCGCAGTCTCCCGGCTCGAACTTGTTCCTGTCGGCGGGGCAGAGGTCCACGCAGTCCGGCACGCCGTCGATGTCGGTATCAAATGTACACCCCTCGCCGTCGGGGATCTCGCACTCGCCGGGATCGCAGCCGCACAGGTCGGGTGCGACCTTGTCGGGGTTGGCGGGGCAGTCGTCGCGGCAATCGGGCGTCTCGTCGCCGTCGGTGTCGAGCAGGTCGTCCTGGCCGGGGCAGATGTCGTTGCAGTCGCTGACCGTATCGCCGTCCGCGTCGGCGCCGTCGTCGCCGTCCGGGCAGGCGTCGCACAGGTCGCCCGTGCCGTCATCGTCTGCATCCGCCTGATCGGCGTTGGCGTCCTTCGGGCAGTTGTCGCAGGCGTCGCCGAACGTGTCGCCGTCGCTGTCCGTCTGGTCGGGGTTTTTGTCCGCGGCACAGTTGTCGCAGACGTCGCCCAGCGCGTCGCCGTCGGCGTCTGCCTGGTCGGGATTGGGGATCTTCGGGCAGTTGTCCTGAACGTCGGGGACGCCGTCCAGGTCCGTGTCGGCATCCGGCTCGGGCGCAGGGCGGAGCAGGAAGGCGGCGTCCGACCCGTCGAGTTCTCCGATGCCGACGATGGTGCCAGTGTCCGATATATCGTATGCGGCCGTCAGTACCCACCCTGAACCGGGCTGGATCAGGTCATTGACGTCCACCGCGACGCCATCGCGCCACAACACGGCGCGTGACCGACCGTTCTGCATCACGGCCTCGCCGACCGTCCAGCCATTGTTGTTGATCGAGACTTGCAGGCTGTACGCTTCTGCGCCGGGCAGATCAGCAAGCGCGGTGAACCGGCCGTCATTCCAGGTGAAGGCGGCGCTTCCGGCTTCGTTCTCGGCAACAACGGCGACGACGCCGGCGTCATTCACGTCCCAGGCCACAGTATCCGTGAACCCCAGCGGCCGGCCGATGTCGGCGATGTTGCCGTTGGTCCAGACGGTTCCGCGGGCGGATCCGTCGTTGAAGTTGATCGCGTACCCGATGATTCGCCCCGACGTGTTGACGGCCTGCGCCGCGGTGTAGTCGAATCCCTCCAGGCCAGGCAGCGCGGAGACATTGCCGTTGGCCCAGGCGACTGGTGCGCCGCCCCCGATTCCGACGGAGACCCCCACCGCCGTGCCGCCCGCGTTGATGCCGCTGGCGGCGCCGCCGAGGTGGCCCTGCAGCAGCGGCAGTTCACTCACGACGCCATTGATCCACTGAAACGGCTTATTCGTGTCCTGCACAAATCCGACGATGACACTCGCATCGTTGATCCCCGCGGCGGTGCTCGAATCGCCGGCGCCCAGATCTTCGACCGCGCCGCCGAGCCAGCGAACGGCGCGGGTCTCGCCCCGGCTGGTGTCCGACTGACCGGCTACCACGCCGGACGCGTTAATGCACAGGGGTATCGCGTTGCCCCCCCCGAGCGATCGGAGTTCCTCGACTACGAATTCCTGCGCAAGGGTCGGCGCCGTAGCCGGACACAACGCGAGGGCGAGTGCGAATGCACAACATCCGCGCCAGACCTTTGAGGCTGCACCGTTCATCTCCACCTTCTCCTTTGTTTGCGGACGCAAGGCGCGCGACGGCCGTTGCCAGGGCCGGGCGGCTGGGTTTTGCGCGGGTTGGGCGGCCGAAACGGGATCGGCCGTTCAGTCGCGCTCGTCAAGGATGTCAGCCGCGGCGTGCGCGGCGAAATCGTCGAGGGTCGATGGACGACCACGTGGCATCTTCAAGGAAACCTTCGCCGACGCTGCGGTCGCGATCGGATGAACCCGCGCCGGTCCACATCGTTATATATAGATGACGTTGGTGCGGTTTCCGTTTACAGCGATTTTCGCGCTGATTCTTCCTGATATTCGCCGCTTCCTCCACTTCCTTCGCGCGCACGGCGTCTGTACGCCCCTTTTCAGTCCCTCTAGAGACGTATTCGTCACGCGCGGGCACTCATCCCGGACAAGAAATTACAACCGTAGTTGTCGGAGTGGGGGGCGCGCGTGGCGCGGCGCCTGCGGAACGCATGGAAGTGTCGCGCGGCCTGGGGCGGTTGGCTGACGCGGTTGGACGCCGGCGGGCCGCCGGCTATTCGTGCGGATGCACCGGTTCGGGCACGCGCTCCGTGCCCCGCTCGGGATGGCTGCGGAAACCGGTAATCTGCGGAAGGTCGCTCGGCTTCTCCGTCGGGTGGACGGCGAAGACTTCGACGCGGACGACTTCATCGAACGGCACCGTGACGATGAAGGCACCGACTTTGTACTGATCGTCCACCGGTTCGCACTCGAACGTCAGGTGGCTGCGGCTGGCGACGTCGGCGAGGTGCTTGATTTCGTAGCTGAAGCCGTCGCGCAGGTAGATGAGCGCACGGACCTCCAGCTCGTCCCGGAATTTGGCAAATTCCTCATCCTCTTCCAGGGCGTCGGGGTCGAGATCCGGATAATGGGCCTTGGCGCAGCGCTGCCGCGCCTCCGCCCGCTGTTCCTCGAAGGGGGAGCCGTGAAACCAGTCGTAGTTGAACATTTATCGGGCTCTCGACCAATCCGTGTCGCGCGAATCGCCCCGCGGAAGGGGCAAACGGGCAAGGCTACGGAGCCGTGGGGACGGCGTCAAACCCATATCGGCAACTTTTCCCCCAACCATCGGTGAGCCTATGCTTTGCGCGTGAAAGCCGTCGACTGGAATCAACGGGTCAAGGCGCTGGGCGCCGCGGTGGGCTTCGATCGCGTCGGCGTGGCGGCTGCGGCCGCGATCGAGCGGCGGGATTACCTTCGCGCGTGGCTCGAGGCGGGTCGGGCCGGTTCGATGGCCTACCTGCACCGCTATGCCGAGCAGCGGACCGACCCCACCATGCTTCTGCCCGGAGCGCGGAGCGTGGTGGTGACGGCGCTATCCTACCATCAGCCGAACATCGCCGCGGTTGGGGCAAGCGGCGGGTCGGCGTCGCCGGGCGCCGGTAGGGCGGGGACGCGCGGCCGGGTAGCCCGTTATGCGTGGGGGCGCGACTATCATCGCGTCGTTCGCGCCAAGTTGTACCGGGTCGCGGATGCGCTGCGCCGTGACGCGGAGGCGGCAGGGGTTGGCGACCAACGCACTCGCGTGTGCGTCGATACCGCACCGCTGCTGGAGCGCGAGTTCGCGGCCGCGGCCGGGGTGGGATGGATCGGCAAGAACACGCTCGTGCTGGATCCGCAACTGGGCAGCTACTTTTTTCTCGGGGCGATCGTCACCACGCTCGAGATCGAGCCGGACCCGCCCGCGATGGACCACTGCGGCACCTGCACGCGATGTCTCGACGCCTGTCCGACCGCGGCGTTTCCCGCGGCTTATCAGATGGACGCCTCGCGATGTATTTCGTACCTGACGATCGAACATCGCGGGGACATTCCCGCCGAGTTCGGTGGGCAGACGGGCGAGTGGCTGTTCGGTTGCGATGTCTGCCAGGAGGTCTGCCCGCACAACCAGGGGGCGGCTGCCACGCGAGAGCCGGACTTTGCGGTTCGGCCGCCGTCGCCGATGGTGGACCTGCGCGAGCTGCTGGACTGGACCGACGAGGACTATCGTCGCGAACTGGCGGGCAGCGCCATGAAGCGGGCTACGCTCCCGATGTTGAAACGCAACGCCCGGCGGATCCTGCAGGACACGGGTCTCCGGCCGCCCGGATCGCCGTGATGTTACATCGCCATTACGTCCGCGGCCGCGAATCGACTTGAACCGGTCGCGGAGCCGAGACGAGAATACAATAGAAGCGTGCCACTCGTGCGCCACGGCGGAATGGGCCGCCGAGGCGCGGAGAACGTGTGTCGATCATGCCCAGCCGCCGAACCGTCGTTGTTGTCGAAGATGAAGCGCCGATCCGGCGCGGGGTGAAAGACGCGCTCGACATCGCCGGGTTCGACGTGGTCGAGGCGGCGGACGGCGCCGAGGGGCTGAAGCTCGCGCGGGGGGCCGACGTATCGCTTGTCCTGCTCGACCTGATGCTGCCCAAGCTGGACGGGCTGGACGTGCTGCGGGCGCTGCGGCAAACGCACCCGGCGCTGCCGATCATCGTGCTGACCGCCCGCGGGTCGGAGGACGATCGCGTCCGCGGGCTTAAGGACGGCGCGGATGACTACGTCGTGAAACCCTTCTCGGCGCGTGAATTGCTCGCCCGCGTTGAGGCGGTGCTGAGGCGCACGCCGGAGCGTCCGGCGCCGCTGGTCCACGTCCGCAACGGCGACACCGTGGCAGACTGTTCCCGGCGCGAGGTTCGGCGGCCGGATGCGGAGAACGTGGCGCTATCGGAGATGGAAGCCGGCGTGCTGGAGCGGCTGGCCTCGCATCGTGACCGGGCGGTGTCGCGCGAGGAACTGCTCGCCGCGATCTGGGGCATCCGCGACGGTCAGATCGAGACGCGGGCGATCGACATGCATATCACCCGGCTGCGGAACAAGCTGCGCGGCGTGTCCGGCGAGGCGTCGCCCGAGTGGATCGTGACCGTTCGCGGGAGAGGATACATGCTGGGTACGGAGATTGTCGTGGAGGAAGGGAGTGAGGGAGTGAGGGAGTGAGGGAGTCAGGGAAGAGAAGAGTGGGGCGCGTGTACGACGGGCGTGGCATCGGGGCGCCGGCGTTGCGCGCGTTTGCGGCCGTGTGGTGTGCCGCAGGCGGATCAGGGAGCGACTGCACCGTGACGCGTGTTCCGAGGCGCGATAGCCGTGTATCGTCGCGTGGCCCCTCCCTTACGGTCGGGGTTCGGACGGGCGGCCCGTCTCGTCCGGTCGGGGTTCGGCTGGACCGACGTCCCCTGCAAGCATGCCCCTTGATATGTCATTCCCTCACTCCCTCGTTCCCTCACTCCCTCACTCCCTCGTTCCCTCACTCCCTTACTCCCTTGTTCCCGCACTTCCTCACTCCCTTCCGCCAGGCGGTGAGCGCATGATGTATGCTGCCAAGAATGTGACGCGCCTTGCGATCCTGGGATACCTGGTGATCTGCGCGCTCGTGCTGGGCGGGATGGCGGCGGCGACTCAGACGGCGGCGCGGCTGGAAAAGCTCGAAGCGGCCAAGGCGATCGAGGACGCCGAGGAGGCGCGGCTGGGGCCGGCCGTGCGGCAGATGAACGAGGTGGTCAGCCTTCAACTCGAAGTTGAAAGCGCCCGGCCGTACAACCACTATGTGCCCTTCTACCCCGCGCCGGACGCGCTCAACAAGACCGGCGCCGCGGCGGAGGGCGTCTGGCTGACGTCGCCGCTTTACAAGGATGCGCCGCCGCGCTGGGTCGAGGCGTACTTCCGGGTCGTACGCACCGGTGACCTCGGCCGGGAGCGATGGTCTTCCCCGCAATTGCCCGAGGACAGTTGGATTGCATTCCCGGCGAACCCCCCGTTTCTGAACGAGGTGCAGCGGGAGCACGTCCAGTCGGTGCTCGTCTACCTGGAATCGCGCCTTCCGCTCGAGGACGTCGATACTCGATTGGAGCTGGCCCGCGCGATGGCGCCGCGCCGCGACCAGCCGTCGGACGAGGTGGTCACGGAGGAATCGCAGCGGCGGCAATACCGACTCCCGCTCGAGTGTGACGTGGAAGACGCCGGCATTCTCGAACTCGCGCAGCCGCGCGAGGAGCACACGTTTGCCTGTCTGGCGGGTGAGACGGAGGAACTGCAACTGGAGGACATCAAGGTCGAGACGTCCGCGCTCGTGCCGATCTGGGTTTCGCCTGTGCGGGTAACGAAACCGCTGCTGGCCTTCGTCAGGTCCGCTAAGGTTGAGGATCGCGTCTCCGTTCACGATCACAAAGAGTTCCAGGGCTTCGTGGTGGATTGGGACCGCTTCTCAGGTGAGATCCTGAACAACTACGAAGCGTTCTACCCCGGTGCGACGCTTACCCCTGTGTACACCGAAAGCAACGAGGATCCGCGCACACGGCTGAGCCGCATTCCGGCCCGGTTGACGCTGCCGCCGCTGGAACGGCTGCCGACCACCACGGCGTCGGGACGCTCGACGCTGCTGATCGCCTGGGCCGCGGCCGTGGCGGCGCTGGCGGCGCTGGGGATCGGCGTGCGTACGCTGGTCGTATTCACGACGCGGCGCGTGCAGTTCGCCTATGCCGTCGCACATGAACTGCGGACGCCGCTGACGACATTCCGGCTGTACACCGACATGCTGGCGGCGGGGCTGGTGCCGGAGGCCTCGCGGCAGGAATACCTCGACACCCTCAACCGCGAGTCGAAGCGGCTGGGCGACCTGGTCAATGGCGTCTTGGAATATGCACGGCTGGAGCATCGGGCGGTGCATCGCAAGGCGGCCCGCGTCAGCGGCGCCGACATCGTCGAGCGCCTGGAGCGCGACTATGCGCCCTCCTGCGCGGAAGATCGCGTGAAACTGCTGGTGGAAGACCGGCTGCCATCGGATCAGAGCATCGAGACGGATCTCGACCTCTTGATGTGCGTTTCAGGCGTGCTGATCTCGAACGCGGTCCGTCACGCCCGAAACGGTGACGCGCCGGAGATCCGCGTGCAGCTTGAGCGCGTCAACGGCCACGTCTGTATCAGCGTCATCGACAACGGTCCCGGCATCGCCGCTGAGGACGTTCGGTACATCTATCGTCCCTTCCGTCAGGGGCGTGCCCGCGACGCGGGGGCCACGGGCGGGTTGGGTCTGGGCTTGGCGCTGGCCCGCAAGTGGGTGTCGCTGCTGGGCGGTCGGGTCGAGCTGGCGGCGCGCCAGCACGCGACGTACGGCGGCGCGGCCTTTCGCATTTCCATTCCCTGTCGCTAGGTAGAGCGGCGTGTGGAGCGCCGTCGGTCGTCCGGACTGAGGGTCTGCATGGCGGGTCGCGGACGCGCCGGCAAGCGCGGCCCGATCGGCGCGGCCTGTCTGATGTTGTCGAAAATTCGTTCGATCGTACTTTTGAGTTGACAGCCTCCGACCGGTGTAGTAGAGTTTCTCCGACGCATGTAGGAGGGGCGTTGGCGGTGAGATGTGCCGCCTGATCTGCCCCGGCCGTGTAAGAGGTGTGGGGAGGTGCCTGTGGGAAGACACCGGTTACAAACCGGTGCCACACCGGAGACACCGGTTGCAAACCGGTGCCACAGTTGCCACACCGGGGACACCGGTTGGAAACCGGTGCGACACGGGAGTCGCCGGTTGCAGGCCGGCGGCAGACGGCCAGACGCGGAATGACTGATTGAACATGACGCAACGTGAGGTTGATCTGGGTTCAGCGGAGCTGGACGTGCTGAAGGCGCTGTGGAGCGGCGGGCCGGGGACGGTGCGCGACGTACTCTCGCGATTGCAGGAGCAGGGGCGCAAGTGGGCCTATACGACGGTGCAGACGTTTTTGACCCGGCTCGAGCAGAAAGGGCACGTAGTCAGTGACAAGTCGGGGCTGGCGCACGTCTTCCGGGCGCGGACGACGCGGGAGCGCGTCAGCCGGTCGCGGCTTCGCGCGCTGCTCGATCAGCTCTACGACGGTTCGGCCGGGCCGCTGGTGTTGCAGCTTGTGCGTGATGAGCGACTCTCACGCGATGATCTGGATGAACTACAGGCGATCATCGAGCGTTTGGATGCGAAGGAGTCGGGTCAGAAGCGCGGTCGCTCCTGAGGCGGTGGAAGACACCGGTTGAAAACCGGTGCCACACGGACCCGGACACCGGTTGAAAACCGGTGCCACGCGGACCCGGACACCGGTTGAAAACCGGTGCCACACGGACCGGGACACCGGTTGCAGACCGGTGCCACATGGCGCGGCGAGGGAATAGTTCGTCTCGGGATCCGAATCTATCGGATGGGAGAAGGCCGATATGGCGTGGTGGGCGACTCAGACAGCCGATCTGCTCTGGCGCAACGCTCTTTCGGTGATTCCTCTCGTCCTGATCGTCGCGGCGATCATCCGCTGGGTGCCTTGTCGGCCCACGACGCGTCATGCGTTGTGGGTCATTGTGCTTCTGCGGTTCATCGTCCCGCCGATGATTCCGCGGCCGGCGATGCCGGCGTTGAGCGCTCCGGCAATCCTGACGCCGGTTCGCGCGGATGCACTACCGGACGCATCGAGCTTCGGTGCGCTCGCCAGGGACGAGGCGTCAGTGCGTGACGGGGCGGCGGTCGATGGATCGCCGCGACGTGATGCGACAGCCGGAACGCCGCTGACTCAGCCTGCTTCTCCCGCGGCGCCGCCCGCGCCGGGTGCGCTGGTGCGGATGGAACCGGTTGCTGATCCGGCGGCCTTCGATCGTACTCTTCTGAACACTCCTTCTGGGGCGGCTGCCCGCGTTGAGCAACCGGCGTCGATGCGACCCGACGGTGCCGGTGACTCCTCGGTTCAGCCGTCCATTTTGAATACCCCCGATCCGCCCGCGGGCGCGGACGTGATTGAGAATCCGCTGTGGAGGCGCTCGCTGTCGCTGTCGTTTACTTCGCCGCCGGCAGAGACGCCGGTGCGCGATCGGCGAAGCGATCGAAGGGATGCGGCCAATGCGGCGCGACGGGATGACGCGGGTGCGAATCCGTGGGCGTCGGTTCCGGTTGCGCCGGTGACGCCCGGGCCGGGTGACCGCGCCGCGCGGGCCGCAGTGCCCGGCGAACCGTCGCCTCCGGCTGTGAGCGATCGCCGGTCCGATGGAAGGCCGCACACTCATGGAGCGCCGGCCCGCCCGCGCACGGCCCTGGTCACGTCGGACGTTGAAGTCGGTTACGACGTTGCGGATGTCCCCATCCACGGACACGACGTGCTGGATGCGCGGCTCTGGTCGCGCCCGGAGCGCGTGAGCGTTCCTGCAGCCGCGTTGGCGCTTCGCGATGAACCCGACGTGTCGAGGTTGCAGGCGGCGCCGGAGCGGCTCGCCTCGGCAGCGCCGGCGTCAAGCGGGGACTGGCGAGACCACCGGCCGGTGATCAGGCCGGATGTTGTCGCGCCCGCGGCGTCGATCCGTGATCCGGGCCAGGCGGAATCCGCCCGGTGGGCGGCCTGGCGGTCGGCTGCGGTCGACACGTGGGAGCGACTTCTGGCGTTGCCTCGAATCCCGTCGGGCATCTGGTTCGGCGGGCTGGCGGTGATCGCATTGTCGCTTGCGATTCGTATCGTCGCGTTCCGGCGGCGGCTGTCGATGGCGCGACCGGCGCCGCGCGACCTCGTGCGTCTGGTCGAGACGATCGCGGGGCGCATGGGGCTGCGACGGGCGCCCGCCGTATGCGTGGTCGATGATCGCACGACGCCGATGGTGTGGTTCGGCCGGCAGACGAGACTGGTGATCCCGGCGGAATTGTGGACGCAACTCGATGCGGCCGGGCGCGAGGCAATACTATGCCACGAACTCGCCCACCTGAAACGCAAGGACCACTGGGTCTACTGGGCGCAGCAGATCGCGGGCGTGTTGTACTGGTGGCACCCGCTGTTGTGGTGGGTGCGTCGACGATTGGACGAAGAAGCTGAATTGTGCTGCGACGCGTGGGTAACCTGGCTGATGCCGGAGGGTCGCCGTGCCTATGCCGAAGCGCTGCTGACGACCAAGCAGTACATCAGCGATCCCTCCCCGGCCGCGCCCGTTGTGGGCGTCGGCGTGATGACTGCGAAGGCCAAACGACTAGCAAGGAGAATCACGATGGTCATGACGGAACGTGTCAGACCGAAACTCTCGATCGCCGGCATCTCGATGGCGTTCCTGCTCGCGTTCGCGGGCTGGACGGTCGCCCCGGCGGAATCGTGCCCGCCGAAGGATGCGAAGGACAAGGCGGATGCCAAGACGCCGTGCGCGGTGAAAGCGCCATGTGACGTGAAAGCGCCCTGCGAGCCGGGCGAAGCGCCGGCGGTGGTCAAGCCGCTGAAGGCGCCGAAGCCGCAGGAGTTGCTCGATGCGACGCCGGTCGTGCCGCGGTTTGAAGTCGTGGTGCCGCGGCCGATGGTGGCGACCGGCGTGACCCAGCCGAAGGTGGCCTGGGGCGCTGCGCCGCGGGCGGACGTGATGGCCGTGCCGCCGCTGGCCGGCATCGCGGTGGCGCCGGTTCCTCTCGGGGATCGCGGCGATGGGGATGACGATCTCGAAGCGCGCATGAGCCGCCTGGAACGCCAGTTGGAGCGGCTGTCGGAACAGTTGGACCGGCTGGGAGACGTCCGCCCGCGTGGCGAGGCGCCGTCGTCGGGCGGCTGGGCAGGCGTGCGTGGCGTGGAGCCCCCGCGCGAGCCGGCTCCTCCAAGAATGCCGACGCCGCCCTCAGCGTCCCGCCGTGCAACACCGCCGGCTCCGCCGGCTCCGCCGCAGCCGCCGCGCGCCGGTGGCGCTGCGGGTTCCGGCCGCATGGCCCCGATCCTGCCGCGCGGCGAGACTATCAGCCGCGAGTACAAGCTGCCCGCGGGGAAGCTCGAAGCCCTCTCCAAGCTGATGGTTCGCGATGACGTGCCGATTCTGGTCAGTCCCGGCCGCGGTTCCATCACGGTGCAGGCGACCGAGCCGGAGCATTGCGTCTTTGGCGCGTTCGTGGACATGATCAACTCGGAAGAGGCGAGCGAAGACTACAGGGTCTCGAAGGGCAAGCTCGAAGATCTTTCGGAGTTGATGGTTCGCTCGGACGTGCCCATCCTGGTGTCGCCGAGCGACGATCACATCACGGTCCATGCCAAGAGCCACGAGCAGGCGATCTTCCGGGCGTTCGTGCAGATGATCGACCCGCAGTCGCGCGGCGGCGCGCCGCGTTCGACGGCGCGAAGCTGGAGCGGGACGGGCGCCGATGCGACGACGAGCTGGAACGCGGACCAGTGGAAAGAGCACGTCGAGCAGGCCATTGAGCAGAACGTTCGTCGCGAGCAGGAGACGCAGTGGCGGCGGCACGCCGAGGAAGCGCACGAACATGCGCTTCACGAGCACGAGCACGACCACGATCATGACCACGCCGAGCATGAGCACGAAGTGGCGCGGGAACTTGAGGCCGCCGCCGCGGCTCAGGCGGAGTTGCTGGACCGGATTCACTCCCGAGTGGACACGCGCATCGCCTCCGCGAATGCGCGGGTGGCGGACATCGTGACGCGCGTTCACGAGGCGATGAATACGACGGACGTTGATCGCATCAACGAGGTGGTGGCGCGGGCGGAAGAGCAGATGCGCGAGTTCAGCGCGCAGTCCCGCGACATGGAGCGGGAGGCGAAGTCGCTGCAGAAGCAGGCAGAGGCGATGCAGCGCGAGGCCGAGGATCTCGAGCGTCGCACTGAGGCGGACAGCGAGTCCGCGGCGCGGTCGCTGGCGGAGCAGATCCGGCGGCTGACGTCCGACGCGACGAAGTTCGAGGTCCAATCGAGCGCCATGGAGCAGGCGGCCGACGCGCTGGACGTCGCGGCCGACGAACTCGAAGCGGCGGTCGAGCAGTTGCGCGAACAGTCGCGGGAGTTGCGCCGCAGCCGTTGATCGAAGACAGGCCGGCTGCCCGGCGGCACGAGCGAGGATAGATCGCTCGTGCCGCTTCGGGCGGACTGCTGCTGACCGCGTCCTGAGCCGTGGGATTGGGGTCGGGCCTTAAATTACCCGGCCGGGCCGAGACTATCTGTCGCCGAATGGAGTCGGCAGTCTTGAGTATTCAATCCGTCCAAGTAGCGCGGTGCCCTGGCCGCGAGGCGCGACGCTTCGCTTCGAGTGCACCCGCCATCGCCGCCCGCAAGATCGGGTCTGCGTGGGCGCCCCCGCCGCCCGCGTTCCTCGGAAGAGTCCGCAAGAAGTCGGAGGTCATTGCCATGCGCGCGTCCTGTCACATCCGGGCGGAGGCCCTGGTCATCGTTGCGTTGTTCGTCGCTCTGGGCGCCGCGGGTGCGGGTCGGGCGGTCGCACAGGAGTCTGCGCCGGACCCTGCCCTGCGCGACTACCTCAGCGGCAACGGGCTGCTCAACCGCGGGCTGTATGAACTGGCCGCGGAAGAGTATCGCAAGTTTCTTACGGAACACGGTAACCATGAGAAGGCGCCGATGGCGCGGTATGGGCTGGGCGTATCGCTGTTCCGGCTCAAGCGCTATGACGACGCGGTGCAGCAGTTGGGTCCGCTGCGGAGCGTGAAAGGCTTCACGTACGGCGCCGAGGTCGGCACGATCGTGGGGCAGTGTTACATGGCGCTGCAGCGCTATGAGCCGGCGGCGGAGGCGTTCGAATCGACGGTGACGCGATACGGCACGCACGATCTTGCGGATGACGCTGCGGCCGGGGCGGCGGAGGCGCTCTATCTGGCGGGCAAGTTTGAAGAGTCGGTGGCGCGCTGCCAGATCGTTGTGTCCCGCTGGCCGACCAGCCCGCTGCGGGAGCGGACGGAGTTCTTCTGGGGCCTGGGTCAGATGGCGACGGGGCAATATGCCCAGGCGGCGGATCGGTTCGAGTCGATCGCGGACGGCAACGCCAAGGGGCCGTTCGCGCCGCGGGCGGCGCTGTTGGCGGCGCAGTGCCGGCATCAGGCGGGCGATCTGGACCGGGCGGCCGAGCGCTACCAGCGCGTGATCAAGCAGAAGGCGTCGGAGTATACCGCCGAGGCGCTGCACGGACTTGCCCTGCTGTTGCAGCAGCAGGGGAATCCCAAGGAGGCTGGGGGGTATCTGGATCGACTGCTGCGCGACTTCGGCGACAGCCCGCTGGCTGCGTCGGCGCAGCTTCAGCGCGGGCGAGCCTGGTTCGACCTGGGCAACTATGACAAGGCGTACGAGTCATTCAGCTCGCTCAAAGGCGATGACCCGGCGCTGGCGGACGACGCTGCTTATTGGATGGCCAAGTGCAAGCTGCGCTCGGGCGACTATCAGGACGCGGCCAAGCGCCTCAAGCAGGCGATCAACAAGCACGGAGACAGCGAACTGCTGGCGGAGATGATGTATGACCGGTCGGTGGCGCTGGTTCGGGCGGAAGACCATGAGGCGGCGGTGCTGGCGTTGACGGAGTTTCGGGCGAAGTATCCACAGCACGCCATGGCGGCCGACGCGCTGCATCTGCTGGCGGCGGGCGAGCATCAGCGCGAGCACTATGATGACAGCTTGAAGTATTGCAGGCTGTTCCTGAAGGATTATCCCGCCCACACCCTGGCGCCGGCCGTGGCTTTCTTGATGGGCGAGAACGACTTTCTGTCCGCCCGCTACGAACCGGCCGTGGAAACCTATCAGCGGTTCCTCAGTGTCTTCCCGCAGGATCCGCTGGTGGAGAAGGTGAAGTTCCGGCTGGGCACCTCGCTCTATCGGCTGGGGAGGTATGACGAGGCGACGCCGCTGCTGGCCAACCTTGATGATAAGGGCGAAAAGGATGGTGTTTTCCGCACCGGCGTGTTGACCGTGGGCGACATACATTTCCAACGCGGCGAGTGGAAGCAGGCGGAGGAGGAACTGTCGAAGTATCTGGCGAAGGGGCTGGATGCTCCGTCGGCGGATGACGCCTTGCTCAAGCGCGGGCTGGCGCGGCAGCGGCAGGAGCGCTATGACGAGGCGCTGCGCGACTACGAGACGCTGCTCAAGCGGTTCGACAAGAGCGCCCATCGATCGCAGGCGATCTTCGAGAGCGGGCAGTGCCTGGTGGCTCTGGATCGGCTCGACGACGCGGCGAAGGCGTTCGATCAACTGCTCAGCGAGGACAAAGACTCTCGCTTCGGGCCGCACGCGCTCAATCATCTGGCGGCGATCGCGATGAAGCGCGGCGACTTCGAAGAGTCCGCCAAGCGGTTCTCGCAGGTGTCGCGGGCGTCCGAGGACGAGGGGCTTAAGGGCGAGGCGCTTTATCAGAAGGGCCAGGCGCAGATGGCGGCTGAGGACTACCGCTCGGCCGAAAAGACATTTGTTCAATATCTCGATCAGTATGGCTCCGGCTCGCGGGCGGCGATGTCGGCGGCGAACCTGGCGATTGCCCAGTCGCGGCAGGATCGCTGCGAAGATGCCCTGGTCACGATCAATCGCGTGGAGAGCGCGTTCGACAATCAGCTTCAACCCGACGTGCTGGCGGCCGTCGGATATGAGAAGGCCTGGTGCCTGAAGAGCCTGGGTCGCGTCGACGACGCCTCAAAGGCGTATCGCGAACTGCTGACGATCAGCGAAACCGGCAAGCCCAACGTCCACGCGATGCTGGAACTGGCGGAGTTGGAGGCCGCGCAGAAGAACTATGAAAAGGCCGTCGAAGTGCTGGACCAGGTCTGGCAGTACATGCAGAGCAAAGAGGTTGAGGTTCCCGCGGACGTACGCGAGCTGGCGAGCTACCGGCTGGGCGTGAGCCTGTTTGAGTTGGAAAAGTTCGACAGGGCGGCGGCCGTGCTCAACGACTTCGCCCAAAGCTATCCCAAGAGCGAACTGGTGGCGTCCGCCAGTTTCTTCTGCGGCGAATCGTGGTTCAAGGCGGGACACTTCGACAAGGCCACGCAGCATCTGACGCTGGTGGCGGAGCGATTCCCGCAGGATGGAGCCTTCGGGCCGGCGCTGCTGCGGCTGGGCGAGTGTCTGGCGACGCTGCAGCGGTGGCAGAAGAGCGAGCAGGTGTTCTCGACCTACCTCGATCGGTTCGCTGAGGGCGAGCACTGGTATCAGGCACGGTTCGGCGTCGGCTGGGCGCGCGAAAACCAGAGCCGCTACCAAGAGGCGATCAAGGCGTACGTGGCGGTCGTCGAGCGGCACCAGGGTCCGACCGCGGCGCGGGCGCAGTTCCAGATCGGCCAGTGCCTGTTCGCGGAAAAAAAGTATGACGAGGCGGTCCGCGAGTTGTTGAAGGTGGACATCCTCTACGGGTACCCCGAGTGGAGCGCGGCGGCGCTCTATGAAGCCGGGCGGTGTTTCGAGAAGCTCAATCAGCCGGAAAAGGCGCGCGAGCAGTTCTCAGCCGTGGCGGAAAAATATCAGAAGACGCAGTGGGCCGACCTGGCGTCCAAGCGTCTGGCGGCGGCGACGAACGCCGCGCCGGTGCCGGGGCGGCAGTGATCTATCCGGCGGCGGGGACTCACCGCGGAGGACGCAGAGCGCGCGGAGATTGTTGAGATGGGGCGGCCGGCGGTGGCGATCCGAGCCGCGAGCGTGAGGAGGCGGGTGGTTCCAGGAGCCATCTCCCGGTTTTCGGCGCGGCCACTGACGAACTGACTGTACTCTCAGATGGGGAGATCAATCGTGCATGAGATAGCAACCCAACTCGCGACGCTGGTGCTGGGTCAGGCCGGGGCCGATCCGGGGGCGGCTGTGCCGTCTGCCGAGGTGCAAGTCCAGTCCGTCTTCGACTTCATTCAGAAGGGCGGCGTGATGATGATTCCTATCATCGGCGCGTCGCTGATTGCGCTGGCGGTTTTCGTAGAACGGCTGTTCAGCCTGCGGCGATCGGTCGTTATTCCGCCGGGCTTTCAGGCCGGCGTCAGCGGCGCCCTGCGTGACGGGCGGGAGAAGGCGATCGACTACTGCAAAGGTGACGGCAGCCCGGTGGCGTCGATCTTCCTGGCCGGGATCAAGAAACTGGGCATGGACCTTTCGCTGGTGGAGAAGAACATCCAGGACGCGGGCGAGCGCGAGGTGCTCAAGCTGCGAAAGTACCTTCGGCTGCTTTCGGTTATTGCCGCGGTGGCGCCGTTGATGGGCTTGCTGGGCACCATCCTGGGCATGATCAATGCGTTTCAGACGGTCGCTACTTCCGGCGATGCGCTGGGCAAGACAGAGTTGCTCGCTACCGGAATCTATGAGGCGATGATCACCACGGCCGCGGGACTGCTGCTGGCGATTCCCGCGCTGATGGCCTACCACTACATCAGCGCGCGTATCGATGCACTCGTGCTGGTGATGGACCAGATGAGCGTGGATTTCGTAGAAGAGTTTGCGGCGCCCCGGGCGGCGCCCGGCGTGCTGCGGGAAAGGACAATCCCGTCTGACAATGGCAAGAAGCTCATCATGCCGCCTTCAGACCGGGGCACGTCCTCTTCGTCGAAGGAAGCGCCGCTGGAAGCCGTTGACCCTGACGACTCCGGCGAGGCGACCGCCGTAGGGACCAGCGCCGCCGAACCGACCAGGGAGAGTGCCGTCTCTGCCGGCGCATAGCGGCTTATGGGGGCTTCTCGGATTCGTGGGATGCGGTTCGTCCAGTCCCAACGGTTGACCTTGCAGCCCCCTCATCAGCGCGTGGAAGCGAGCAGCAAACGAGGATTCCCATCCAATGCTTGTCAAGACAAACGATCAGAAATCCGGCGTCGCCATCGAGATCACACCGCTGGTGGACATGGTCTTTCTGCTGCTGATCTTTTTTCTCGTGGCGACCACGTTTCACCAGACGGAGCGCGAGATGCACATCGCGCTGCCGGTCGCCAGCTCGTCTGAGCCGATCAGCGTGTCGCTGCGCGAACTGATCGTCAATGTGGACGCGGAAGGCGCCGTTTTCGTCGGCGGACGGCAGATGGCCATAGAAGACGTGGCCGCGATCGTCAAGGAGGCCGTCGCCGTCAATCCCGAGCAGAAGGTGACCGTCCGCGGCGACAAAGGAACCGCCTACGCGAATGTTGTTCGGGTTCTTGATGTCTGCAAGGCCAACGGCGTGCAGCAGCCGTACCTGGATACGGTGCTGGAAGGCTGACGCCCCGCGGAAGGGAGTGAGGGAGTAAGGGAATGAGGGAGTCAGGGAAGAGGGGACGGCATAGGGATGGCATGTTGCAGGCGTCATGGGCACTGCGACGTGCCATGGGCGAGCCGCGGGCTTTAGCCCGCGCGGAGTACCGGGCCGAATGCCCGCCAGAAAACGCGAGCCAGGCCCCAGGACCGGAGCGGAAACCGTGTTACAGCTAAGGGGCAGCACCACTCTACGCGTCGTTTCTTCCCTTACTCCCTCATTCCCTCACTCCGTCACTTCCTTCCGGCCGGAGGCGGATCTATGAAACGCGCACTGACCATCGGCCTTGCTATTATTCTCCTGGGCGGCGCCGGGGCGGCCA
>CAZYLK010000055.1:0-32497 GCA_964648365.1 uncultured Phycisphaeraceae bacterium | reverse complement strand
CCCTCGCAGGCGGAATCGTCGTCGTCGCCGCCGCGGCCTTCTCGGCCGTGACCGTCCGGCAGATCGACGTCTGGCGGACCTCGGTGTCGCTGTGGCGGCATGTGTACCGATACGCTCCGGACTCGCCGGTGGCCAATCAGAATCTCGGCGTATCGCTGATCAGCGTGGACGCCCGGGCCTATGCCGAGGAGGCTGAGGCCCTGTTTCGCAATGCGCTCAGGCTTGAGTCGTATGACGCCCAGCGCGCCGTCATCCGCTACCAGCTTTCGCTGCTCTATCGCAGGCTGGAGGGTCGGCGACCGGACGCCATACGCGAACTGCAGAAGGCTGTGCTGGAGGCGCCGCGCGATCCCGACTATCGTCGATTCCTGGCCAACGGGTTGTTTGAGGTCGGGCGCTTTGCCGAGGCGGAGGAGTCCTATCTGCTCGCGCTCCAATTGGCGCCGTCGGACGATCAACTCGGCGACATCCACCGGGATTATGCGGCGCTGTTGAGTCGGACCGGTCGCCCGGACGATGCCGTGACGCACTGCCGCATGGCGCTGGAACTGGACCGCGAGGCGCACTCGTACGTCAGTCTGGCCATCGCGCTTCACGCCGTCGGCCGGTCGGAGGAGGCGCTGAGCACGCTGCGCGAAGGTGCGGCCAGGTATCCGGACGACGATGGCATCGCCCGTCGCATCCGGCAACTGACCGAAGGCGGCGCGGGCATCCGGGAATAACCGCGCCATCGCCATGCGGCGGACGGGAGCGCTGCCATTGCGGATCGGGGGTCGTTGTGGTCACCCCACCGCCGAGGAAACCCCGGCATGAATGCGCATGAATGCCGGGGTGCTGAGCGCGCCCGTGCCTTTGTGCCTCGTTCTCCCTTCGTCGCCTCGTGGCTTCGTCGCACTCTTCCCTTCGTGCCCTCGTGCCTCCGTGCCTCCGTGCCTTCCGCCTCACTTCCCCCCCCGGCACATCGGCCGCAGGGCCTTGAGCAGCCGTTTCGCGACGGCGTCCGACTCGTCGTACAGGTTGCAGACGAACAGTTCGCCGCCGCGGCCGGCGAGTTTCCTCATGTGACTTAAGAGCAAAGCGGCGCGGTCGATGCACCGATTGCCCTGAACCGGGGCTGAACCGATCGCCGTGTTCACCACCACCACGTCCGCTTCGACCAGGCCGTGGTAAGGCGGCTGAAGCTGGATGCGCGTCGTGAGTTCCTCGCCCAGCGGCGAATAGAGAAAACCGCGCCACTGGGTGGCGGTCAGGTCCAGGCGTTCGCCCCCCTCCTTGCCATCCGCCGGCGCGGCGTCGTCCCACAGGCCGAACATCTCGGCTGCGAAGGTGGTGGTGTCTTTGAGCACCTCCTGCATGGCCGCGGCGGCCTCCTCGGGGGTGCGAAAGACGTCCGACACCCGGTTCGGGACGGGCATGACGAAGATGCGATGGTCGTAGGGATAGGCGTGCCGCACGGCCGGGTCGGCGTCCGACTCGATCACGACCGACCCGTACCGGTCTTCCCGGTGGATGGTCGTCAGCGCTTCGGGCAGGACGTGGTAGATCCGGTCGTCGTCGTAGCGCAGCCAGCGGGCGCTGGCGACGCCGAGGTCGGGCGGGAGTTTGACGGGCTGTTTCGGCGGCTGCTTGTCCGAGCCGATGCGGACCAGCCGGATGTAGTGGGGCGGGTGCCGCCAGAGCCGGTCGATCATCGCGCGGATGACGGCGCTCTTGCCCGACAGTCGAGGGCCGCTGACGATCGTGACCGCAAGTCCCATGATCGGTGGTCCATACGCCCAAGACCGATAAACGCCAACCCGTGCCGGTTGATCATACTCCCGCACCACGTGTCCGGCTACGGCCGGCGAGATTTGGCGGCCGGCTCAAGGCCGCCGGAATGCGTGACGATGCACGATGTGCGTGAGCTTTTTGCCGCCGGGGACGGCCCGCCGTGGCGGCGCGCCTTCCGCGGTCGGAATTCTGGCCGGAGGTACAACATGACCGTGTGCGACACCACTCAACTCAGCGACGCCATCGCCGCCTTCGGTGAAGCGACCGAGCGGGCCTTTGAAAACGCCTGCCCCGACGACTTCGAGGCCCTCTCCCGCCATCTCGACCGGCTCGACGCAACCGTCCGCGAGATGCAGCAGGACATGTGGGCCGACAAGGCGTGGGAGACCGTCAAGCGGCTCGAAAAGGGCAAGCCGCTGGAGACGGTGGACCGCGACGTGATCCGCGCCTTTTTGATCTCCGACGCCGAGCACTACCTGGCGATGGAGAACAACTTCGAGGACTGGGTCAGTGACCTGCGCCGCCTGAACGCCGACCTGGCCCGCCGCGCGAACCTGGTGGACATTCACTCGATCGGGGAGCTGCGCGGGCTGATCAAGGATGCGACCCGCCTGCTGCCGGACATTCAGAATTTCTACGAAGAGCAGCGGCGCATCGACAAGTTCGAGGCCGCCACCGAATCGCTCGACGAGGCGTCGCGGCAGATGCTGGCCCGGCTGCTCAAGGAGCAGCTCGGTCGCAAGGACCGTTGAGCGGCGATCCGCGCACGCGCCGGCCGAGCCATTCGTGCAGGCGCCCCGCACACCCGACTCACCGCGTCGCCGCGTCGATCGCCGGCTTGCGGCGGGCAGGGTCGTGGTAGAAAAGAAACCGGGTCAGTCCGTCTGCGCCGTGACAAGTGCTGCACAGATTGGGGCCGACGTAGGGGCGGATCATCGGCCTGGTTGCTGACAGGTAATTCACATCTGAAGCATCGTCCAGCGCCGGCCGCGGCCGCGGCGCGAGGTTTTTTTCCGGTAATGACAGCTCGGCGCGGCCGTGGTGGACGTGGCACGTCTGGCAGGTGATGCGTCCGGCGGCGCCGAGGCGGCCCTGGTCGTCGACGAGCGGCATGAATCGCGGGTCGCCCGGCGGTGCGAGATTTCTCATGGCGATGGCCGGATGCTGCACGATTCGACGGGGACCGAGTTCCGACCCCCCCCCGGCATGACACACCGTACACTGCGCCGACAGATCTTCGGACAGGGGCGCGGCTGAGACGACCGCCGCGGGCTGCCCCTCCACCTCGTGTACGGCGTGGCACGGCCCGCAGGTCGCCGGGCCGGGTGCGCCCAGCGCACGCGAATACGCGGCCATCACCTGCGCATCGTGCATCGAGCCTGTGATGCGCTCGGCCTGTTGATGGCACGAGGCGCACAGTGCGATCGGTTCCTGACCTGCCTGGACGCCGCGGAGCAGATTCGGGCTGGTGTGGACGTTTGCATGGGGATCGTGGCAGGTTGCGCAGGCGATCGAGCCATCGGCGGCGCGACTACCGGCGGCATTAAACAGCGGCAGCCCGGCGGACGCCGTGACGCTGCCATCCGACGGCGCCGAACGCGGGTGGAGCAGCGCCGGCGCGCGGCCGGCGACGATGGCGGATTCCGCGTGTGCGCCGGCATGGCAGGCGAGGCACAGATCGTCGGCCTCAGCCGGCGGCGTTTCGCTGACGGCCCACAGCGCCGGTCCGCCGGCCTGATGGATCGCGTGGCAGAATCCGCACCGGCCAGCCTCGGCCACAGAGCGGCCCCGAGCGTTTCGCGGAACCGACGGATCGGAGACGTCGCCGTCCACACGGGTTGCATCGTCGGGATCGGGGGCGCCGTCGCTCAACGCGGGCGGAAAGTCGTGCGGGCCGCCCGCCAGGCGCGCCTGTTCCACGTGGCACGTTGAACACAACACGTCGGCCGATGCGCGGAGGAAGTGGCCCGCCTCCGACCCGTGCGGATCGTGGCAGTCGATGCACGTGAGCGTCGATGCGTCTTCGCGGCGAGAAGACGCCGTCGTGCCGGCCACGCCGAGCGCGGTTCGCAACCGCCGGAGGAGATCGTCTTCGACGGTCACCGGGTGGCTGAGCGGGTCGCCGCCGGCAAGCTCGCCGCACTGGCCGGCGCGATGACACGTGAGACAGTTTCCGTTCGGGTCGCCGATGCCGACATGGGCCGCGCGGGCCGGTTCGTGCATCCCGTGGCAGGCGCTGCACGTTCCCCCCTCGGCCGCAGTGACGCCCCGAAGATTCCGCTCCTCGACCGCGCTGATGGTCAGATCGTGCGCCGTGCCGAACACGGCCGCTTGGCCGTCGTGACAGCGCAGGCAGAGCGCGCCGCCCTCGAGCGTGTCGGCGAGGATGTTCCGCGGCGTGGCGGCGTGGTGCGTGCGATGGCACGACAGGCAGAGCATGCCGCCGTCGGGTTCGACGCGAGCGCCGATCGCCGTAACCGCGTCGCGCTGGGCTGCGGAGAGGATCGCATCGATTGGATGGCCGCCGTGCGTGCGATCGTCGTCTGCGCCGAACAACTCGGCGTGGGTCTGCGAGTGGCAGGCGAGGCACAGCGCGTTGGTCGAGGCGCCCGTGACCAGCAGTGTGTCGTCGCGTGATCCGTGGGCGACGTGACAGGTCAGACAGGTGACGTTCGACGCGTCGACGCCGGGCTGTGCGCCGGCGTCGAGCAGCAGGCGCGGCAATTCCGACGTCATGCCGGTCAGCGGATGATGGCGACCGGTGGCGTCGTCGTAGCCCTCGGAATGACACTTGATGCACAGCTCCCCCGGGGACTGTTCCACGCGCAGGAAGACGGCCGTCCGGAAGTCCTGGCCCGCGCCGGCGCGCGTATGGGCGGAATGGCAGGTCCGGCAGGCGAGCTGCCCGTTCACCAGCGGCAGATCGTCCGGCACGACCATCCCGGGGGGGGGGGCGACGCCGGTGCGGTGTCCGTGATCGCGCCAGACGAACCGGCGCGAATCCACGGTCGAACCGTCGTGGCAGTTCAGGCAGGACTGGGTCTGCGAGACCAGCGGATTCGAGGCGGGCGACTCCGGCGCGGCCATCAACGCCGTCCCGCCGCCCGAGTTGAACGGCTCCATCCACTCGACGTGACAGGCGGTGCAGTTCTTCGGTTGGCGCTGAGCACGCGAGGCCTCGATCCGCACGGCCGGCTGGCCGGGAAGCGTCGCTTCGATGCGGAACGTCAACCGGGCGATGCGCGAGGCGCCGAGTTCGACCACGTACAGCCGGCCGTCGCCGTCGAACGCGAGGTCGGCCGGATTGGCGAAGTTGAGCATTCGATCATTGCGGTCGCGAACAACGCCGAGCAGTTTGCCGGCGTCATCGAAGACCTGGATGGCGCCGGTTGTTCCGTCGGCGATCCACACGCGGCCGTCGCGGTCTGCGGCGACGCCCTTGGGGCGATGAAAGTGGCCGGGCTCGATCCCATAGGCGCCGATGGAGCCGACGGGCACGCCCCGGCCGGTGACGACCTGCACGCGGGCGTTGATCGCCTCGCTGACGAGGATGTCGCCGCCGGGCGTGATGGCGAGCTTGAATGGATAATGGAACTGGCCGAGCGACTCACCCTGCCCGCCGAGGGTGGACAGGCCGCCGCCCTGCGTATCGAAGCGGCCGATGCGATGTCCGTCGTTGTCGGCGAACCACAGCGTGCTGCCGTCGGCGTCGAGCGCCAGGCCCGTCACGTCCGGGGGGGGGGCAGGAAGAGACGCGGCCAGATCGACCGCGGGCAGCCAGCGCCCGTCGGCGGCCCGGATGGCGATCCGGACGTTGCCGGTGTCGGCGATGAAGAGCCGGCCGTCATTCGCGGCGTGGACCGCCATAGGCCGATCGAACGGCGCCGCATCGTCGCCGGTCAGGATGTCGGCGGCCGCGCCGTCCCGGGTGAAGTGAATGACACGGTGGTTTACGCCGTCGGCGACGAAGAGGCTGCCGTCCGGGGCTGCGGAAACGCCGCTGGGCATCAGCATGGGAACGGGGTCGCCCAGCGTGTAATACTGGGTGGATTCCACGGTGACGCGCAGTTGGGCTTCGCTCAAGTGGGCCGCGAGTGTGATGACTGCGGCGATGCACAGGCTCCGCAGTCGTCGTACACCGCGACGCGTGCCGCGTGCGCGGTCTAAGCAGATCCTGCCATACGGAGCCTCCGCGCGGGCTGAAGCCCGCGGCTCGCGGGATGGTGCATGGGTCGGGTTACGGCTCATCGCTACCCTCGGAGTCGGGCAGGACGAAGCCGGGCAGGTAGAGCGGCTGCCCGCCGGCGATGCGCTCGATGGCCTCAAAGAGGCGTGCTTCGGTCAGGTTACGGACGCGCGACGGCGGGAACCCCAGCGCGGCAAAGTCCACCAGCCCGCCCTGCGGCCGGTGACACTCGGTACACGAGCGCGGCGTAGCGCGGCGAAGCGGGTGGTGCTTCTCGGCCCACTCCTGCCGAAGTTGCGGCGTGAGCGAACCGGCGCTCAACCATTGCTGAAACTCCTCGACGCCGCGCTCGGTGCCGGGGTGAGCAAGGATCGGCGCGCCCGTCGACGCATCCCGGATCGCCAGCTTGGCGCCGTACTCGGAACGCAGGTGGCGCGGGAGCAGGGCGGCGGCCGCGGCGACCAGTTGAGGAAACTGCTCACTCTCGAGCCGGACGATGGAAAACCTTCGGGCCAGTCCGACCAGTTCTGCATCGCCGCCCGACTGCCGGGCCGCGCGGTCGACCAGGTCTACGAGCGTCTGCCGCTGAGCCGGCGCCATCGCCCCCCCCGGCGGAACGCTCTCGATCAAGTTCAGCGCCGCCAGCAGCGCCGGCGATTCGACGACGTCTCCTCGTTCCAGCTCATACCACACCAGCGGCAGGCGCTGATCGTCCGAGCGGAAGTGGCAGACGCCGCAGTGCAAAACGGTCGCGTGCATGTTCAGGAACGCGCGGTTTTCCTTCACGGCCGCGTGCGGAAGCGGGTTGTGGCAACCGGAAGTCGCGCAGTTGTTGACGCGGTCCGGTTGGATCCACCCTTCCATCCTGTGATAGTGCGACAGCGGGGTCCGGGCGGCGGCGCCGAGTTCCAGACCGGCCCAGTCCGACCGCTGCGTCGTCAGCGTCGCCACATCCAGCCGCGTGGGAAGCTGCGTGATGCGCTCCGGCGCTTTCGCGGGCGCGAGCATCGAGCGGAAGAGGTAACGGAACGCCATCACCGTTACGCCCGCGATCACGACGATCAGCACGGCCGCGTAGATTCGCTTCAGGACGCCGAGGACGAGGCGTCGAACCCGTCCCGGGCGGCGCGGCGCGCCGGCGGCGCCGGCGCCGTTATGGGCAGCACTCATGAGGCACCTCCCGGCTGGATCCCAAGTTCGGCGGCGGCGTCGCGGACGAAGTCGGCGTGGCCTTCCGCCAGTTCATCCACCGGCGTCGCGCCCGTCAGCGTGGCGGGCGACAGCGGGAAGACATGCGGCGCGAGGATGACGTTGTACACGTGCAGGATGCCGACGTGGATGAGCGCCAGGAACGCCTCGTAGGTATGGGCGATGCCGGCGAGGTTCATGATCCGTCCGCCGAGGAATTGCGACGCCGCCTGCTCGCCCCAGAGAAGCAGACCGGTGATGCCCAGCAGCACCGTACCCCAGAACACGCCGACGTACTCGAACTTCTCCTTGATGCTGAACCGTCCGAACGCAGGCCGCTCGCTGCGGAGTCCCAACAGATAGGCGAAGAGTTGCCCCGCCTTGCGGGCGTCGTCCATCGTGATCCACATGGGCAGGGCAAACCAAGCGGTCAGGAACCCGACGCGGCGGCCGTCGGCGTCGGGGCGACGCGCGCGGTGGGCAACCATCACGACGATCGACACGACATGCGCCACCAGCCCGATCATCAGCAGCAGGCCGCACCCGTGGTGCAACTGCCGCGCAACACCCAAACCGCCGAGTTGTTCGATCGTCCAACGCGCCCAGCCGGTGTCGGCGAACTTCAGCGGGAAGCCGGTCACGACCAAGATGGTGAACAGAATCGCCAGCGCCCAGTGTTGAAGCCGCTGAGCGACGGAAAAGCGAACCAGCCGGCGGGGCCCGTCGGGGTGGCGCATCACCGCCAGCGTCAGGTCGCGCATCCGGCGGTCCTGAGGCTCGTGCCGGCCGATCACCATCTGAGCCAGTTCCAGCAGCGCGATCACCGCGGACGGACCGAAGGTCGCCAGCGTTAACAGCACAAACGCGGCCACGAGGATGTACTCGATCGAGCCGACCGACGTAGGGATGTCGAGGTGAACGGAGGCGTCGCCGATGCTGACGGCCGCGCCGGGGTGGCAATCCGTGGTACGGCAGCGGTCCGCGAGCCGCGTTTCGTGTACTGCCGACTGCGGATGAGCATGAGGCAGAATCGAGTGGACCGTCTCGCCCGAGCGCACGTGACACGAAAGGCAGTTCGCCGTGGTCTCGTCGCCAAGCAGCGCCGCCTTGCCATGAAAGCTGCGCATGTAACTGGCGACTGAGTCGGGCAGGCGGTGTTCGGCGAGTATCTGCGCATCCGAGTGACACACGGCGCAGACTTGCGCCAGCTCCAGCGTCGAGCGCGCCGGCTTCAGCCGGGCGCCGACGTGCCGGAGATAGTAGTCCACGTCGACGCCGATCTGGTCGGCGTGGCAGGCGTTGCAGCGCGCTTCCGTGCTGGCATGGGTCTTGATCCACTCGCCAAGGGGATCGGCGCCGTCGCGGAAGACCGGCTCGTCGTGGCAGTAGAGACACTGTGACTGACCCGGTTGAAGCAGCGGACCATCGGCGAACCGCAGGTCGCCGAGGCGCGCCGGATCGTGCGCGCCGCCGGCCAGCGCCGCCGCCGCGCCCTCGTGCGAGAAACGCCGCTCAAGCCCCTTCGGATCGGCCAGGTGGCATGTTTTCGTACAGTTGACGGCCGTCACCGGCTGATGCGGAATGACGCCGACCTCGGCACGGTTGTGGCAGTCCGTACACGCGAGCCGCGCGTGTGGACCCTGGAAGTGATCCACGTAGTGCGGATCGACGTGGAAGACGTGGACCTGGTCGCGCTCGGCGTCGTAGCGAGCCAGCCCGCGATACTGGTGGCACCACAGACAATTGTCCGGATCGGCCCCGCTGACCGCCCCCGCCATGAGCGTGCAGGCGAGGATCGCTGTCGCGCAGCCGCTGAACGCCCGTGGATAAGAGTATGGCACCGACCGTGGCATCCGGCTCATCAACTCCACTGCGACCCTATCTTGCGTGACAGGCCCGACACAACATAGCGGACGGCCACCGAAGTGCCACACCGGAAACGTCCGAGCCGCGCGGCAGGGCGCCGATCGCCAGGACGCTGGCCTCATCGAAGACGCCGCGCGCGTGCGGATTGTGGCAGGTCGAGCAGACGATGCGTCCGCCGTCGCCGAGCGGCAGCGCTGCCCGACCGTCGACGGTGGACCTGGCGGCGTCGCCGGCGAGGTGGGCCTCGAAGGCTTGCAGGGCTGCAAGATACGGCCCCGCCACCGCCGTGCCCATGTGACCGGGATGGAAGATCTCCACGTGCGAGACGTGGCACGCGCCGCACAGGCTCACTTCGTCCGAGCGCAGCGACGGCTCGCCGGTTCTCTCGAGCCGGTCGGCAGGCATCGCGGACGTGTGACAGAACAGGCAGGCATCGGCCCCGCCCCCCCCCGGTGGATGGTGCGGGTTGTGCCGGGCCTGCGCGGTTGCGTCGTGGCATCGGATGCAATAGGCCGCACTGCCTGCCGGCGTCCAGCCGCGAACAAAAGCAGGGTTCCAGTCCGGGCGGGTTGCGGCGCTGCGACAGCCGCGCACGACGTCGTGACACGTCAGGCAGGAGAGCAGCCCGTTACGCGTCGGCCATCCCAGCGGCGTGGAAACCTGCTCCGTCACGGCCGGCCGGCCGATCGGGTGCGCCTCGCGCGACGCGTGGACGCCGTCATGGCAACGCAGGCAAAGGACGTCGACATCTTCTATGCCGATCGCGCGTTCGGAGCGGCCGGCTTCGTGACAGGACGGGCAGCCGTCCGGGCGCCAGTGTGGACTGGCGCCGGGCTTCGGATCTTCCTGAGTGGGATGCCCGCTCGGCAGCGCCGGCGCGGATGAACGCGCTGCGGGCAGCACGGCCATCGCCAGAATCGATCCACCAGCGAGCGACGCGATCAGCACGGACGTCGCCGCTGCGTTCCGATGCGGGCGCATGGCCCGCCGACGGGCGCGAGAGGATCGCGTCTCGTCGTCCGCCTGTGCGGGCGGCGGGTTGAATCCAAGGCGATTCGCGCTCATGCCCCCGCATCCGATGGCCGAGCCACGCGGGACGGTCGCGCGTGCGTGGTCAATTCGATCACGGTCAGCGACGTTCCTCCCATCGCGTCCGACACGATCAGCAATTCACGCGTCGACGCGCCGCCCGGTGTGCCTTCTGTCGGTTCCGGGGCGCTGGTGAACGCCAGCGATGCCACGCCGGCCGGTAGCGTCCATCGTGTCCCGTCTGCATCGACCGCGCCGATTTCACCGAGGTGGTCGCCCCGTGCGTCGAAGATCACGACGGACTGCCGGGCGGCGTCGACGGCGGCGATCCACCCGCCCGGCGTGACGACAAGCTGCTTGAGCCGCACGAACTGCCCCGGTCCCCGGCCGGGGGCGCCAATGACGCCGAGCCAGGTTCCGCTGGGATCGAATCGGTGGATCACGCCGATCATCGAGTCCGCGACGAGCAGATTGCCATCAGCCGCCACGGCGATCCCGGTGGGAGACAGCAACGGCCACGCGCTCGACGGCGGGGGTGGAAACGCGCTCCAGGCTTGCTCCGCGACGTGAAACGCTACGATCCGCCCTGCGCCGGAATCGCCGATGAACAGCGTGCCGCGGTCAAACGCCAGCGCGACGGGACGAAACGGCTCGGCGGCAGTTGCGGGCGGTTCGATGCGGTGGGGAGGAACAAGCGTTTCGTCCAAGCGTCCCTCCGGCGAGTAGGCAAGAACGGCCCCCCGAGTCGGGTCGGCAACATAAACGCGGCCCGCGTCGTCCACGGCCGCCGCCACCGGGCAAGGCGGGCGATCCGCCAGGGCACAAAACGGCCTGACGGTCTGCACGCGGAGGTCGATCACCATGACGTCGGGAATGCCCTGATCACAAACGTAGAGGCGGTCGCCGTGCGTGGCCATACCCTGAGGATTACGCAGCAGCGGGCGTGCGGCTTGTGGCTCGCCGTACAAGACGCGCTCCAGCCAGGGCGTACGATCCTCCGCCGGGTTCAGCCAGGCTATCAGATCGCCATGGACGACCGCCAGAGGCAGACCTTCCGCGCCCGACACGTAGAACGGCGTCTGTCCGGGCCGTTGCCGCGGCGTCGAGGCGCAGCCGAGGCACAGGACGGCGATCAGGCTCGCCGCCGGCAGTTGACTACGATGACGCAGGATACGTTTCACGGTTGCGCTCGTCTGATGATGCGCTCGGCGATCATCTGCGCCATTCGGAATCACCGGGCCGTCACGGCACACTGGGCCTGAACATCTCCTTGCCGCGTTCGTCCAGCCAGGTTCCCGACTTGTGACAATCCGCGCACAGCGGCAACGGGCCGCCGGTATGACATTGGTCGCAGCGGAGACCGGCATGTTGGCTGAGGTCCATCGAGTGGATGAACTGCCCTTCCTGCACGGCCCGCTCCGGCTCATTCAGCGCATTGAAAAACGTATGACAGCTTTCGCAATCGGAACTGATCGCGTCGCCGTGCTGGTTGACGTGCCGGCCGTCGTGGCACCTCATGCAGCCGGGCGAGAACATGTGGCCGACGTTATTCGGGTAGGTCCGCCAGTCAACGTGCATCTCGGGGAAAAAGCTGCGACGGTAGATGGTCTTGACGGTCTCGATGGCCTGGTTGATTGCGTCGCCGCGGGGGGACGACTCGGGATGCGTGGCGTAAAACCCCCGGATCGCCTTCTCGATGCCGGCCATCGCCTCATCCGTGCTCAGGTAGGGCGTCACGAGGGCGTCGAGCGCCACCCGCTTGATGTACGGAAGCGTCGCGTCGATATGCCCCATCTCCATGTAATGGTCGACGGCTGAATAGGGCGGCATGATCAGGTGGGCGGCGCGGTTGTGGCAATCCATGCAGTCCACCATGCGCCGCGTCCCCTCCGGCGGCGGATCGTCCGCGGTCAGGCCGTCGCTGCGATAGATCAGCTCCTCGCCGGAATCCGTGACGTACCGGATCCAGGGGACGTGCTGCAGCTCTTCGTCGGTGGCGATGTACTCCACGCGGCCTTCGAGCGCCATGTGGGCGTGAATCCCTTCGACGCGCCCCTGATCGCGGTGCCCCCCGCCCGTCTTGAGCAGCACGCGGATTTCGCGGCGCGTGTTCTGCTCGTCGGGAGCAAAGTGAACGATCGTCTTAAGCTGCTGTCCGAAGAACTTCTCAGGCCAGTGGCATTGCTCGCACGTATCGCGGGCCGGTCGCAGTTCCGTGATCGCGGGCGGCACCGGGCGCGGGAAGGTGTTGTTCATCACCTTGATCACCTGCCGCGTGCCGGACAGCTTGGACTTGACGAACCAGCCGGCGCCTTCCCCGATGTGACATTCGGCGCAGGTGACGCGGGCGTGGGGCGAGTGCTGATAGGCGACGAACTGCGGCTCCATTACGACGTGACAGACTTCGCCGCAGAAATTCGTGGACTCCGTGTAGTGGTAACCGTGATAGCTGGACAGTCCCATCAGCGGCAGAATGACAAACAGCGTGACGGCCGTGAAGGCGAACCCGAAGCGCCGCACGCGCGGGTCATTCAGATCCAGCTTCGGCAGCCGCAACGTGAGCTTTTCCTCGCGATAGCGGCGCCGGATGCGCAGCGCCTTCAGCGCCATGCCGAGCGGGCAGATGATCAGCCCGACCGTCAGCATTCCCGGCAGCACCATGTAGCCGATGACGTCTACGTACGGATTGTGCGCCGGCATGCTCAGCGAGAACATCGCGAACGTCACCAGCAGCAGCACCGAGACGGCCACGGTGAGCAGCCCGACCAGCGTGATCACGTTGTACCACACCGACACGCGCCCGGCGCGCGAACGGGCGGTGCGGAGCGCGTCCTTCGGGGTCGAATCAGCGTCGGGACGAGCGTCGATCACCTGGCGAGACCCCTGGATGGGAATAGCGAATGGCGAATAGCAAATAACGAATTAAGAAACAAGCACAGCATAGGATACCACACCAGTAGCACACCCAGAACCAATACCCGACATGACTGCGGCCGTTGTCAGTCGTCGTTCGACATTCATCAGTTTCGTTCTTCTCTCAAGTCGCCACTCGCCATTTCGCATTCGACGTCTGAGATTCTCTTAATTCGTTATTCGCTATTCGCCATTCGCTATTATCTTCTCGGTCGATGCATATCGTCCGCCACCGACGCCGCCGCGATCAGTTCCAGACTGAATGCGTTGCCCAGTCCGTTGTGGCAGCGCAGGCAGACGGAATCGACCGTGACAGCCGCCCGGCCTGCGCTGTCGGTCCGTACGGCCGTGCCGTCCCCGGTCAGCATGGCGGTATAATTCTGCGGCAGCGCGTCGATGCGGAAGATGTGCGTGCGAACGTCGCCCATGCGCCCGACCTCGCCGACGGTCTCGGGCCCGGCGGCGGCCGCGTTGCGCGTGGCGAACGGCATGTGACAGCTTACGCAGGTGAGTTCCTCGACGTAGTCGCCGCGGATGAAGACGAACCCGTCGTGCAGAGCCATACTGGCCGACCGGTGACAGGCGGTGCAGTCGTTGCGGATGGCGGCGGCGTGGTCGTAAGTCACGGAGCGATGCGGATCGTGACAGATCGTGCAGCCGAACTGGGCGTGTCCGCCGCTGGCCGCCAGTTCCGTCCGCTCCTGGCCTGAGACGATGTATCCGTCGAGAACGTCAATGACGTCCGGATCGCCCTGAGTGTGGCACGTGCCGCAGGCGTCGGCGCTGTTGTTGACGTAGATCGCCGACAGGTCGATCACGGTTCGGCCGTCCGCTCGGCTGACGTGCCCGCCGCCCGGCCCGTGACACGCCTCGCACTGCACGCCCGCCTCGTGCCAGGTTCCCTGCAAACCCGGGCGGCCATCCTGAAAAACAGGATTACCCGGATCCAGCGGTGCCGGACCGGTGGTGTGGCAGCGGAAGCAGTCATATCCGTACGGCGGCGGCTCGATCGCGCCGGGCTCGTACGGCGCGAAACCGGCGTGCGTGGCTGCGGGGGGATAGTCCAGGTTCCATTGCGTGTCGACGCCTGTCACACCGTTGGTCAGGACGAAGCCCTCGTCGTCCACGTACAGCGCCCGGCGCAGATACCCGCCGATGACGTACGAAGTATCGTCCCAATCGAACCCCTGCGGCGGCCGGGGAACGGCGGCGCGATCGGCCTCATCCGGATAGTCCGGCGGTCCGCCGTTGATGGGTTTCAAGGCATGGGCGTGCGCGTGAAGCTGTTGCCACGCGGCCGTCTCGGCATGACAGGACGCGCAGGCGTCGGAACCGACGTACGGTGCGCCGCCGTTTGTCGGGTCGGTGGAGTTCGAGATACCCACCACGCTCGGCGGAGGCGGCGCGGGTGTCAGGTCGCATCCACCCATCAGCGCCAGCACCGCTGCTGCAACGGCGCCGCCGGCGATCGACAGGGCGATTCCGGACCCACCTCGTCTGAAGCGACTGCTCACCACGAGCCTCCGGCCACCGCGGCTGAATCGCAGCGAACGGCCCTTCGCGTTCACGGTCGGATGGATCGCCACCATCCGACACCGCCCGCCCGGCGCGCGTCCCTCGGACGCCATCGTCGGTGCGAGCCGCCAAGCAAAGACCATATCAGACCCCGCCGGCTTGGCAACACGCGCCGCGCGCCGCATTCGTTGAAGAAGTTCGCACCGGCGGCTGGTACAGCGTCGTGGCTGCTGGTAGGTTTTCCGCCAACTTGACGTTGAGGGGCCGTGACTCCCTGACGGGATCCGCTATGCAGCGCTATGCGCCGGCGACAATCTCCGCAATGCTTGCCGCGGTCCTGCTCGCATCGCCGGCCGCCCCTGCCGACGAGCCTCCGGCCGCGCCGGTCGAAGACGCGGCGCCGCCCCGCGCGGGCGACGCGGCCCCGCCTCCGGCGGATCGAGACGTCTTCCATCTTGGTCGCAGCGACTTCTGGCTCGACTTCGAATCGAGCTGGGAAAACCGCCGCGTCAGCTCCTCTGGAGGGGGGCGTTCGACGACGCAGCGCAACACGACGCTCCGCTTCGAGGAATCGCTCGGCCTGTCGCTTGACGGGCACGTCTACGACCCGGAACTGCTGACATGGAGCGCCTCGCTGACGCTGGGCCTGTCGCAGGAGCGGTTCCGCGAGAACTTCGACGGCCGCGTCGAGCACGACAACGACTCCGGCGATCTGATCGAGTACGACATCTCCCTCGACCTGCTGCGCTCCAAGCCGGTATCCGTCTCGGCGTATGCCCGTCAGGCCCGCGACCGCATCCCGCGACAGTTCATGCCGTCGTTGCTGGAGGAAACGACCGAGTCCGGCGCGACCGTCTTCCTGACCGGCGACCGATGGGTGGCGGAACTGGGCTTCTCGCTCAGCGATGTGGACCGCTCGGGCAACAACGTCGAGGAAGACGACGAGCATCTCGACACACGCCGCTTCTTCGCCGACACGCGGATCGACTTCACCGATCATCATCACCTGCGCCTCTCGTTCGACCACGAGCGGCAGGACGCCGAGTACCAGGGCGGGGTGGAGACGTTTCGCACCCGGCGGGACGAGGTTCGCGTTGAGCACGACATCGAGTTCGGTCCGGACCACCGCTATAGGCTCGACACGTTTCTGCGCTACAACGCCGAAGACGGAGACCTGGCCCGTGACGAGTTCGAGTTCACGCCGCGGCTGACGCTCAAGCACACCGACGAGTTGCAAACGTCGTACCGCTACTCCTACTGGCGCAGCGACGAGGACGCCGTCGACCTGACGCGGCACAAGTTCGACGTACAGGCGCTCTACCGGCCCGACGATCAGTGGCGGGTCACGCTGGACGGCTACTGGCTGCGGGAGCACGTTGACGAAGATCTGGAGATCAACGAGGCGGGCGGCGGGATCGACGTCTCGTTCCGCCGGCCCACGCCTTGGGGCGAGTTCTCGGTCAACGGCGCCTTCACGCCGTCGTGGCAGCGCACGCTCGGCGACGCCCGCGGCGGCGTGATCCGCGGCGAAGGGCACACGCTGGACACCTCGCGCCCGGTCTTCCTGCGCCAGCCGGACATTGTCGCGCCGACCATCGTCGCGTACGACATCGACCGGCGGCGGATCTACGCGCCTGGGCTGGACTACCTCGTGGTGCCCATCGGCCGGCGTATCCAGATCCGCCGCATCCCGACCGGACGGATCGGGCCCGACGACGTGGTGCTGTTCGACTATCGCTACGTCGTGCCTACGGGTTCGCGCGTCGATTCCTACCGCACCGATTTGTACATCGAACATGCCTTCTCGTTCGGCCTGGTGCCCTACTACTCGTGGGAACTTCGCCGCGAGTTCGCCAGCGGGTCGCGTGGCGTTCCGGTGTACGAGGACAACACCGACCGCCACCGCCTCGGCGTCCGCTACGAACGGCCGCGCTGGTCGGTCGGCGGCGAGTACGAGCATTTCAATGACACGAACGACCCGTTCGAGGCGTTTCACCTCACCGGCCGGGCGGCGCTGTTTCAGGATCACATTCACACGCTGGATCTGGCAGGCGAGCTGTCGCGATATCGCTTCACCGGCGAGTACGACCGGCGGCGGACGTGGTGGCTCAACGTCGATCTGACGGATCGGATGCAGCTTAACGAGTATCTGTCGGCGTCGGTGGCGACGACGTATCGCTGGGAGGACGACTCGCTCGACGGAACGACGCACGGCGTCGACGTCGAGTGCGGCCTGCACCTGGTGCGCGGCCGGCTGGGCGTTGATCTGACCGTCGAATACGATCTGCTCACGCTCGACGACAGCCGCGAGGAAGGCATCGGCGTATGGCTCAGCGTACGCCGCAGCCTGGGCGATCTGCTGGCATCGGCGCGATCGGCGCGGCGCGGTACGGCGGGATCGTCGCAGCGGGAGGAGCGATATGCCCGCGCGAGGTAGACAAACCTGCCGCGGATTTCGTCGTAAGGGCGGAGGAGGCGGGTCGAACGCTCCCCGGCGGGTTCGCATGCGTGCCCGGGTGCCACTGCTCTTGAGCAGTGCAGCGGCTGGTCACCTCACCGGCGCAGTGCACGGTCACCGGTTGCCAAGGGTGCCACTGCTCTTGAGCAGTACCCGTTATTCGACCGATGCGATGAGTGCGAACGCGCCTCAATCAACGACGCCATGCACCCACACCCGCAACAAACCCCGCGACCGTTGTCGCCGGTTCTCAAGCAGATCAGCGGTCGGGCCGGCGCTACTCACGTTGCTTCTTGCCATCTCAACCGTCGGCTGCGCCGCGCCGCGGAGGCCCGCCTTCCTTTCCGAGTCCACCGGAATCGTCTGGCCGCCCCCCCCCGACGCGGCGCGGGTGCGCTACCTGGGCGAACTCACGTCGAGCGCCGACGTTGGCTCGCGCGGCGGGTTCAAGCAGGGTTGGAACGCACTGCTGTACGGCGAATCCGAGCCCGACCGGCTCGTCACGCCCCACGCGGTCGCCGTCGATGCGTCGGGCATGAGGATCGCAGTCGCCGACACGAACGCCGGATGCGTTCATCTGTTTGACCTTCAGCGACGGGCGTATACGCGGTTGGATGACTATGACGCTGACGCGATGGTTGGCGCTCCGGGCGCCGAGGAGACAGCCGCGCAGGTAACTCCGCGCGGGCTGAAGCCCGCGGCTCGCGTTTCGGATGCGGAACCCCAGACGCCGCAGACGCCTCTGCCGCCGCGCTGCCCGGTCGGCGTCGCCTGGGCGGGCGCCACGCTGGCGATCGCCGATGCGCGTCAGGCGCGCATCTACCTGGTGGAAGTGGCGGGCGGCGCTGGCGGGGCTGGCGGCGGGCGGGACGGCGGCGAGCGCGGCGGCGGCGAGCGGGACGGCAGCGCGCATGACCATGGCGCCCTCCGCTCATTCGGAACGAACCTGCTCCAGCGCCCCTCCGGCGTCGCCTTCAACCCGACCAGCGATTGCTGGTATGTCGTCGATGCCGCGGCCCATGCCGTGTTCGTCTTCGAGCGCGACGGACGCCTCGCGTTCCAGTTCGGCCAGCGCGGCGCGGCCACCGGCGAGTTCAATTACCCGGCCCAGATCGCTGTCGCCGCCGACGGGTCGATCGCCGTGACCGACGCGCTCAACTTCCGCGTCCAGCGTTTTGCTGCGGACGGTGCGCTGATCGGCGCCTTCGGCCGCAAGGGCGACGCGGCCGGCGATTTCGCCCTGCCCAAGGGAGTCGCCTTCGACGCCGCGGGCAACCTGTGGATCAGCGACGCGCACTTCGAGAACGTGCAGGCATTCACCCCCGACGGCCGGCTGCTCCTGTCGCTGGGCCGCGAAGGCTCCGCCCCCGGCGACTTCTGGCTGCCGGCCGGCCTGTGCATCGACCGCCAGGATCGCCTCTGGGTTGCGGATACGTACAATCGGCGTGTGCAGGTGTTTCAGCTCGTCGGCGGAAGGGAATCAGGGAGTGAGGGAGTAAGGGAGTGAGGGAAGACTTGGTACATCGTGACGCCGCGCCTGCCAGCTTTACCGTTGCACCGACATCTGCTTGTGCGCTGCCAGTTACGCCCGCGGGCGCGATGTCCTACCGAGCCGCGAGACATCAACGCGCGACGAGATTCCACCGAGCCGCGGGGTATCAACGTTCCGCGAGACTCAAGCGAGCCGCGGGCTTCAGCCCGCGCGGAGCCGCCGAATTGGATTCCGCACCCGTCACAGCATCGCGCTCCCACGCTGCCAGGCTTGAACCGGGCGGTCCGCGGGACGAGCCGCAGCATCGCACACCGATTATGGACGCGAGAACCACGGGAGACGCCCCCCCCCGCCTCTTCCCTCACTCCCTCACTCCCTTACTCCCTCACTCCCTGATGATCGCAATAGCGATCATCCTCGCGGCCACCGCCGCGCGAGCGCAGGACACCATCGTTGGATCGCCGCATGATCTCAGTGCGTTCGGTCCGGGCGACATTCATGCCATCGAGGAGGAGCAGATCTGCATCTTCTGCCACGCGCCGCACCATGCCACCGGCCAGCGGGCGCTGTGGAACCGGCAGACCAGCCCCAGCCACTACCGCATCTACGAATCCTCGACGACCGACGCACGCATCGATCAGCCGTCGGGCGTGTCCAAAATGTGCCTCTCCTGTCACGACGGCGCCATGGCGCTGGGGCTGGTGGCCTCGCGGCCGGCGAGCGAACCGATCGTCATGTCGAGGCGGACCATCCCGCCCGGCGACAGCGATCTGACGCGCGATCTGTCCGACGATCACCCGATCGGATTCCGCTTCGACCGGGCGCTGAGCAACCGGGATCGGCAGCTTAAGGATCCGCAGACGGTCTCGCGCGAATTGCCGCTCGGCCGGCATGGCGAGATGCACTGCACCACCTGCCACGATCCGCACAACAATCGCCTGGGCGATTTTCTGCGGATTGCCGACGTACGCTCGGCCATCTGCCTGACCTGCCACGACATGGACGGCTGGCACGCCAGCGCCCACGCCCTGAGCAACGCGCCGATCTCCGGGCGGGCCGTCGACCCGCGCGAGCGGCTGCCGCACGCGACGGTGGCCGACAACGGCTGCACGAGTTGCCACAAGATCCACTCGGCCGACCACCCTGAGCGGCTGCTGCGCTTCGCGCGGCCGTCCGACAACTGCCTGAGCTGTCACGACGGCGGCGTGGCGAACACGAACATCGTTACCGAACTGCGCAAACGCAGCGGCCACACGTCGTTCGCGTTTCGCACACACGAGCCGGACGAGGATCCGCGCACGATGCGGCCGCACGTGGAGTGTGCGGACTGCCACAACCCGCACGCGGTCAACGACAACGCGATCAGCGTCCGCAGCGGCACGCTCGACGGCCGGGTTGACGCCACGACGCGGCTGGTGTCCGGCGTCAACCGCTTCGGGCAGAGCATCGACCGATCGACCTACGAGTATGAGATCTGCTTCAAGTGCCACGCCGACGGCATCAACCGTCCGCGGGTGGACGTGGTGCAGCGGCAGATTACGCAGACGAACACGCGGCTCGAATTCCAGCCGGGCAATCCGTCGTTCCACCCCGTGGCCGACGCCCGCCGCAACAGCGACGTGGTCAGCCTGATCCCGCCGCTGCGGGTCGGTTCGATCATCCGCTGCACGGATTGCCACAACTCGGACAGTGTGGCGGACGGCGGTCCTCTGGCGGCTGGCCTGCCCGGAGGCCGGGGGGGGGCGGCCGGCCCACACGGTTCCGTCTACGAGCCGCTGCTGATCGACAATTACTCCACCGACGACTTTTCCCGCGAGAGTCCTCAGGCGTATGCCCTGTGCTACCGATGTCACGACCGGCAGAGCATCCTGGGCGATGAGAGTTTCCCGTTCCATAACGTCCACGTGGTGCGAGGCCAGGCGTCGTGTGCCGCCTGTCACGACGCCCACGGCGTCAGCCGCACGCAGGGCACCGCCCGCAACCACTCGAACCTGATCAACTTCGACCTGTCTGTCGCCCGACCGGTCGGCGGCCGTCAGACGCCGGAGTTCATCGATACCGGCAAGTACGCGGGAGAGTGTACGCTCGTCTGCCACGGCGTGACGCACGTGCGGCTGGGATACGGCGAATGAATAGCGAATGTCGAATAGCGAATAACGAATTGAAGAAGTTCCGGCGGCTCTTTGACACAGGCGTCGTTGTACAGGTCAGAACTGATATGAGCACGTACTTTCTATCCATGATGGTCGCCGCGGTGGGGCTTGCGTCAGGACCGAGTCCCGTGCTGCCCGCGGCGCGCGGCTTCGCACCGGGTTCCGCCGAGGCGCTGGTCGCCGTCGAGGCGCACCGGCCGACTCGGCAGGTTGCCCCGGAGGCGCCCGTCGCAGCCGCGCCGCCTACCCCCGGTGCGTCGTTGCCCGAGGACGCCGAGCCCTCCGCCCACCCTGCGCATCCATCCGTCGCCGCAGCTTTGTCTCGGGTGATCGGCGGGCCGCACGACTTCTCTCAGCGATCGGGCCGTTCGGTCGATGCATGCTCGGCCTGCCACGTGCCGCACGTTCAGGCGGTGCGCCCTGCGGCCGGGCCGCGCGCCGCCGGGCAGGGCGCGACGTCCCCGTCGCAAACCGCGCCGGCGGGCGCCGACGCCCCCCCCGGCATCGATCCGGACCCTGCCCACGCGTCCGGGGATTCTACCGGAGATGACTCGTTCCAGGCCGCGCGCGAAGCGGTGCTGGAACTCTACCGCATGGAAGGCCAGCGCAGCACGTTCGAGACGGATCGCTTCACGCCCGGCCCGACCAGCCTCGTCTGCCTGGGTTGTCACGACGGAACCGTGGCAACTTCAACGATTGGCACAGCCCACGCGATGCTTTCGTTCGAGCGGGACGGCTTCGAATCAGCGGATCAATTTATGGGGCGCGATCATCCGATCGGCATCCCCTATCCCGCCGATCCGCGGCAGTACCGCCCGCTTGTCGCGGTCGAAAAGAGCGGCATCCGCCTGCCCGACGGCCGGCTCGAGTGCGTCTCCTGTCACGATCCCCACGGCGCGACCGATCACCTGCTGATCATGAGCAACCGCCGCAGCGCGCTGTGCCTGACGTGCCACGTGAAGTGAAGAAGGGAGTAAGGGAGTGAGGGAGACAGGGAGTAAGGGAAGAGTCAGAGGCGGAGCGTTTTCGGGATGGGATTTGGCTTATGATGTGCGTTACACACGCTGATATCGGCATAGACGATCCGCGCCGACGCCCTCCGTCATATGACGACGGGCGAGCCGCGGGCTTTAGCCCGCGCGGAAGCGCAACGTCGGGATGCGCCTTCCCGCGCCGAGGCGCATCGCCATCGCCCGCGAGCGCCGCATGGTCGCTCGACGTGTCCGACGCCCATCTTCCCTTACTCCCTTACTCCCTTACTCCCTTACTCCCTCGCGTCCTCACGTCCTCACTCCCTCGGCGGCACGCAGTGCCGAAGGCGGCTCGCGTCCTCCTGCCCGCCGCCTGTCTCGTCGCACTGACCGGCTGCGTCCCCCCCCCGCCGCCACCGCCGCCCGGTAACACGAACGACAACGTCCCGCGGATGAACACCCGCTTCGCCGGCGCGGATACCTGCCGCGTGTGCCATTCGCCGGATCATGCCGACTGGGTGGCCACGGCCCATGCGCGAGCCTTCGATGCGCTGGTCGACGTTGGCCAGGATCAGAACGCGGAGTGCCTGCCCTGCCACACGGTCGGGTTCGGCAAGCGGGGCGGCTTCGTGGACTTCGCGTCCACGGCGCGGCTCGCGGGCGTGCAATGCGAGAGCTGTCACGGCCCGGCGCTGGAACATGCGTCCGACCCGCTCGATCGAAGCCTGCTGCCGAGCGTTTCGACCGATCCGTCGGACTGCGGCCGGTGCCACACCGATTATCATCATCCCGTATTCGAGCAGTGGAGGGAGTCGCAGCACGCGCGGGCGCTGGAGGCCGTGCGCGCCGACGGCCGGGGGACGGACGACTGCCTGACGTGTCACTCGGCCGACTATCGCGACGCCCTCCGCAACGGCGCTGCCCGTCCATCCATCGCCACCGCCGAGTTCGGCGTCACGTGCAACACCTGTCACGCGCCGCACGGCGGCACGCGGGAGCCAGCCCAGCTTCGCGTACCGATCGCGTCGCTTTGCACCGAGTGCCACACGCAGCGCGGCGAAGTTGCGTTCGGCGACGACCCGCACAACCCGCAGCTTGACATGCTGCTGGGCACCGGCGCCCGCGACGCCGACGGCGGACCGCTCGCCGTCGAACATTCACACACGTCGATCGCCGATTCGCAGCGCTCCTGCGCCCGCTGTCACGTCGTATCGCTGTCGGTCGATGATCCCAACCACGCCCCCCCCGCGGCGATCGGCCACACGTTCAATCCGTTCGACGCCGCCACCGCGGCCGCGCACCCCGCGGACGAGATCTACGCCGGCTGCCTCCCCTGTCACGCAGCCGACGACGCCGACGCCCTTCGGGCCGCGCGCCAGACATCGGTCGAAGCAAGGCTCGAAATCCTTGCCCCGTACTTCCGTTCCAGCAGCGAGCGGTACATCGACCCCGCCTCGCTCGACTCCGACGCCGATCGCGCCACCCTGGAGACCGCCCGATTCAACTACCGCTTCGTGGAGACGGACGGCAGTCTGGGCGTCCACAACCCGGCCTACGCCGACCAGCTTCTGACGATCGCCGAGCAGCTTCTGGCGGAGTTGGCGCCATAGGGCCGCGGCGGCGTGTTGCGAGCCATTGAGATTTGCCGGCACGCACGAACCGGTGCATCATTCTGTCCCTTCCGGCCCCGTTCTCAGCGACTTGGGAGCGCCAGGAACGCCATCGATGAGTCAACAACTCTCGTCGTCGGATTCGAGTGAAGGACAGGGGGTGGAGTGTGTCCCCTGGGGACGCATTTCCGCGACACTTGGCGTCCTGCTGCCCTTCGGGTACTTCGGCATGCTACTGGGTGTCACGATTCACGAAGTCATCGGCCACGGCATGACTTCGCTGGCGGTCGGAGGACGCTTCGACGGCTTCTACATTGCACTTGATGGGATGGGGTACGCCATCGTCCCGTCTGCCGAAGACGCAGAGCCTTGGCGGGACGTTGTTGTATCCTCCGGAGGCGTCATCTCGACGACGGTCAGCGGCCTGCTGCTGCTTAGCGTTGCCTCCGGCTTCAGGCAAAGCACCTGGATCGCGCTACCGCTGCTCGTCGTGGCCTATCCCGTACTCATGGATGGAATCCCGTATGCCTTCTGGAACTCGGTGAATCCCGGTCCACCAGGCGACCTCGGCTACGTGCTCGCGTTGATCGGCAGCGACGCGGTGCGCTGGGCGCTTGTGATCTTGAGCGGCACGTTGATGGTGACTTGCATCTGGGCGTGGACGGCCGCGCTCTACCTGGGCGTGCAATGTCACGTGACGCACGCGCAGGAGTTGAAGGGGCGTGCGAAGTGGACCCTGCTGGGCATTCTCGGAGTCCTCCCGGGAGCCGGATGGTTCCTGTTCGACTGGAATCAACTTGTTGAGGGCATCGGTCACGTGCCGAACGTGGTCGGGCTGAGCCTGCATCTTGCGGCCGCGGCGACGGTGGGGCTCATACGATTCAGTCCACTGCGGGCGCACTCCTTCGGTGGCATCCGCAGCGCGGCGCTGGTCGGTTGGAGCCTGGGGATCGCGAGTACCGTCGTCGTCGCAAGCTGGCTGCGCCACGGCGTCTATTTCAACAGCGTGTAGGATCGGCGTGCTCGGAACACTCGTGCCAGGCACGGGCGCTCCGATCGGGGTGAGCCCGATCCCCGCGTGTGTCCCCGGTAGCGCGACGCGCCACGCGTCTTCTCAACAACCCGCCACTTCACCGGAGTGCCCCTGCCGTCACGGAAACGGCGCCCGCGCGCCGGTGCGCCTACGCCCCGGTGATCGCTTTCAGGTATCGCGTGATCTGATCGATGTGCGAGATGTCGTGGCCGGCTTCCATCCGCAGCATGGTGGACAGCGCCTCGGCGCCGCGTTCGGAGTGGCGGCCGGTGCGTTTCAGATCCGCCGGCTTCATCTGTCGCCACAGCACCAGATTGCCTTGCCGCAGGGCCTGAAACATGGACGCCAGTTCCACCGGCTGGCGGTCGTTGTGCCGTTGACGCTCGACCCAGAGCTCCTGATCCATGCCCTGGATCACCGGATTGTCCTCGCACAGGATGGCCCGGATACGAAATGCGAAGACGATCTCGGTATCGGTCAGGTGCCCGATGATCTCGTTGGGCGTCCACTTGTTCTCGAAGGGGCGGGTGCGCATGACCTCCGGCGAATGGGCGCTGACCAGGTTGGCCAGAAAAGCCGGCGTCTCCGCCATGACCTCCAGCGGGTCGCGGTCGCCGAGCAGGTCCGACAGCTTCTTCTGGTAGGCCGTCGGGTTGGTCAGCCAGATTCCAGGCGTACCGATCTCGCCGCCGGAGGTCGTCTGCTGTTCCGTCGCCGTCTCTGCCTTCGAGCGCTTCGCCACCGTCTGCTCCATCGAGTCTTTCTTCCCGCGGCGTTTCCGCGCCGGGGCTCCCTCATGGTAGCGGCAAATGGCACCGACGGCACACCACCCTTCCAGCCATCGCGGGCTGCGGGCCGGCGCCGGGCGTGAGCTGTGAGGCCGCATCTTCCGTCAGAACAGTGCCAATTGCTCATCCGACCGCGGCGGCGCCGGCTCCCGGGCATACATCTGCTCGACCCGCTTCGGGTCGTTCAGGCCGCAGCGTCGGGCGTGGACTTCGAACAGCGACTCGATCGCCTGCCAGTGGGCGCCGTGGCCGCGCATGCGGTGGCCGAAGCGGTCGTCGGTCAACTCGCCGCCACGCATCGCACGCAGCAGGGCTTCGACCCGCTTTGCCGCCAGGGGCAGGTTCGCTTTCAACCGATCCAGGAAGACGGGCGCGACGTTGCCGGACAGGCGCAGAGCCGTGTAGGACGCGGTGACGGCGCCCGCTTCGGCCGCGCGGCGCAGAATCTCCGGCACATCGCGATCGTTCAGGCCCGGGATGATGGGCGCGACCATCACGCCGGTCGCAATCCCGGCCGCGTGGAGCCGCGCGAGGGCCTCGAACCGTCGCTGCGGCGGCGGCGCGACCGGCTCGATGGCGGCGGCCGCGACCGGGTCCGCAAACGGGATGCTCAGGTACACCCGTGCGGATGCCCGCCGGGTCAGCTCGGCCAGCAGGTCGATGTCGCGAACGACGAGAAACCCCTTCGTGATGATGCCGACCGGGTTGCGGGCCTCGACGCAGACCTCCAGGCATCGCCGGGTAATCTCGTAGGTCGCCTCCAGCGGTTGATAGCAATCCGTGACGCCGGAAAAGCAGATCAGCTCCCGCTTCCAGCGCCGGGAAAAGAGGGCTTTTCGGAGCAGATCCGGGGCGTCCTCCTTGACCACGATTTTGGTGTCGAAGTCCGTGCCGGCGCCGAAGCCGAGGTACTCGTGGTTGGGCCGGGCATAGCAGTAGGCGCAGGCGTGCTGGCAGCCGCGGTAGGGGTTGACCGACCAGCGGAAGGGCAGATCGGGGCTGTCGTTGCGGGACAGGATCGACTTCGTGTCGTCGTGGTAGACCTCCAGCCGGGCCAGGGGCGGCGGACCCAGCCACTCCGCATGGCGGCTCTCGAAGGGGTTCGGCGGGTTGGCGACGGGTGTGCAGCGGATCGGATCAGCTCCGGCGACGGCCGCGGACCGACCGGACTGCGGCCCGGTCGCCGGGATGATATTCGTGTTTTGTTAGCATCGCAACACGTCCGAGCGCTCCTGGTCGGCGGTTCGTGCCTGTTGCGTCCGGTTGAGGCGTCGTGGCGCCGGCGTCCCCCACGAGCGTGACCGTTGCCTGGGCGTACGGTGGCCGTAAGATTCTGTCGCCGGCGGGAATTATCGGAGAGGGTATTGCGTCGGCGGCCGGGTGTGCTAGAATACTAGCACCTTGAGCCGATATTCAGGGTGTGGCGCGGCGCCGGACGGGGCGCCGGCACGGCGTACGGAGTTCCTTGTCACCGCCGACCGATCGCGGTCGGGTCTTTCTTGCGGGGCTGAAACAATGATGAACCATGCGACAGGACGCGGACTGATCGTCGCGGCCGTCGTGGCGCTGATCGCGCCGCGGATGGCTTCGGCACAGACGCAGCAGATGAAGCCGGAGGTGTTGGAGCGGGTCAAGAAGTCCGCCGTGATGGTGGAGACGTATGCCTCGCAGCAATCGCAGAGCGACACGCTGCTGGGTTCCGGCTCCGGCTATTTCATCAACGGAACCGGCCTGGCCGTCACGAACAACCACGTCGTCGATCCGGCGCACAAGGCGCCGCCCGGCGAACGGCTGCGGATTCAGTCGCAGTACGGCCGCATCACCTGGAAAGTCGTCACCGACTCCGGGACGGACGACGAGAAGGTGTGGAAGGGCGAAGTCATCTACCAGAACGAGTCGGCCGACCAGGCCATCATTCAGACCTTCGACGACGACGGCGAGAAGCTCCAGACGCCCAACTTCCTGCGCTTCCTGCCGGAGCATCGGCTGAAGCTGCGCTTGCCGCTCTGGGGCGTCGGCTTCCCCGGCGGAGACAGTCAGCGCACGTCGGGCGACAAGCATCCAGAAGTGACGATCCGGACAGGATTCATCACCGACCTGCCGCGGACACCGGCCGGTCGGCTGCGGATGATCTTCACCGACGTGCCGGCAAACCCGGGCAACAGCGGCGGGCCGGAGGTCACGATCGACGGCTTCGTGGCGGGTACATTGACCCTTGGCTTCGCTCCGCAGGACGGTCGCGGCGTGCAGACCGGCCTCGTTCCCGCGGCGCTGAGCGAGCAATTTGTCCGCGCGGCGTTCGATCTTGGGCGCATCCCGGCGGGTTCGGACCTGAAGCCCTTCATGAGCGTCCTGTCCAACGAGAACGGCCGCATCGACCTGCCGGAGTATCGCCGCCTCAAAGAGCGGGACGTGGTCTTCTATCCCAACGGCGACATCATTCACGGGAAGATTTCCACGCCGGAACTGACGTGGGAGTCTGCTATCGGCACGTTCAATGTGCCCATGGACTCGTTGGCGTACGTTCTGTCGGACGCGATGGGGACGGAGCTGATCCTCGAAGGCGGCAGTCGCATTTCGGCGATCGACGCGGGCGCGAACTTCTCCTTCAACCCGCTCGGCGGCGACCCGACCAAGCACGACTTCATGGAAGTCAAGACGCTCGGCTTCCGCACGACCGAGCGTATGTTGCGTCCGGTCCGCGGCGAAGTCGTGATTCTGGATTCCAAGGCCGCCTTCCTCAAGATGAAGGAGGTCCGGGGCAAGGTGAAATTCGACAGCGTGGCAGGGCCGATTTCCTTTGATTTTACCGACATCGCGCGGATCGAGACCGCTCAGGACGGCTCGCAGATCGCCGAACTCACCGACGGGCGCAGGCTCAGCGGCCGCTTCACGGAAGACCCGGTCGAGGGCATCATCGCCGCCACCGGCGTTCCGGTGAAGTTCCACCTGGCCAACGTCGAGGAGGCGCTCGTAGAAACGACCTACGAGGGACTGACCAACCTCGCCGGCATCAACCTCGTGAACGTCATGGCCGGCGCGGACCGCGACATCGTCAAGATCGCCCGGCTGCTGGAGTCGGACGATCCCGCGGACGTGAAGCGTCGCATCGAGGCGCTGGCCGAGCCTGCCCAGTTCCGCAACCTGCCGGAAGTCAAGAAGGAACAGGTCCGCCTGCTGGAAGCGGTCATGCTGCTGCGGGAAGGTAAGTACGACGATGCCAAGAAGGGCTTCATCAGCTCCGGCCGGGCCAGCAAGCGCAACGTCTCGGCGTACGCACGGGCGAGCCTCGAAGTCTTGAAGGCGCACGAGGACACGCAGTACAAGGTCAACGACGAGCCGCTCAGCGACGTGCTCGTCTTCGCGCGGGCGGGCAAGGTGATTGCGGAAGGGTACATCCAGGAAGTCCGGGACATCCTCAAAGATGAAAACACCGACCTCGAAACCGTGCGCAAGGCGGACTACTACCGTGCGTTGAGCGCCGCCAAGCGGTACGGCCCCATCATGGAGGTCGCGGGCGTGCTGGGCGGGCAGGACGCCGACGACGAGTTGATCCGCCTGTGGAACTACTACGTCAACGCGGGACGCCGTGAGTTGTATCGCCTCGATCAGGAGCGGCGGAAGATTCAGGAAGATGCGCAGGCCGGACCGGCGGTCACCCTGCGCGGGGCGCGCGGCGGCGGCACCGCAAACGCGGGAACGGAGCGACAGTTACGCGAGATCCAGGAGCAGTGGGACTCCATCATCAAGACGATGCGCGAGTTCGCTGGCAAGCTGGAGGAAGCCGGCTTCCGCATCGAAGACCCGGACGTCACCCGCCAGAAAATCGAAGGTAAGGAAGACGAGGGACCGTGACGTCGATTCGCACGCTTCGCCACGACGCTCGGGCGGCCTGATCCGTCATAACGTACGCTGACACCTTTAGCGCCGGGCCTTCGGGTCCGGCGTTTTCTATTGCGCAGCGCTTCACAGTCGGCCGGTTTGTCCCAACGGTGCGGACCGTACGCGATTCACCTCACGGCGCGTGAGCCGATCGAGCTTGTCGACGGCCGAGTGTCAGTGCGCGAACGAGGGCCTGGTCCGCCATACGCTGAGCTCGCTGGTGATCAGAAGTGCAGTGCGGGGCAAGGTCGGTCTCCCTGGACGGACAGGTGTAGACGCGAACAGGAAATGTCAGGGCATCACGGATCGGGCAGAGCAGGAGGCGGCGACACACCCGGCTCGGCCGACCGCCGCCGGGCGAGGCCCATCCGCGCCCGCCGACGGGCGGCGAAGAGGTCGGCGACCTCATTCATCTGCTCGATGATCATGAACTTCTCGTAGAGCGGCAGCGCCCGGAATCGCTTGCGCTGCAGGCGGCGGTTGCCTTCCCAGGTCGTCAGTTCCCAGTCGATCTCGTCAGGCATCGTTGCATTCCTGTGACGAGCGTTGTCGTCCTGCTGCGTCCGTGGCGTGTGCACGCGGCTCTGGTGTTGGACGAGGCGAATATTCACAGCATGCTCCGGTCGGAAGAACACGGCCTCGAAGACGAGACCGTGCCACCCGCGCTGCGTCGCGCCGCCCGCACTCCGTCGCCACCCGCGCTGCGCCGTGCCACCCGCGCCACGTCGCGCCGCGTGCCGCCCGTGGCAACGGCGCACGACTTCCAACGCTTTACAAATCCGCATTCATCCGCATTCATCCGCGTTTATCCGCGTTCATCTGCGGTTCACACTCTGTACGCCTCATCCTTCGGCCGCAGCGGCCGGTTGAACCACAGCGGTCTGCGGAGCCCGGCCGGGGCGCGGTCGGCTCGCGTCAATTCCAGCCAGCGGCGGTAGACATCCATCGACTTCTCGGTATCGACGAACACGTCGCCGCATTGATCGCCGGGGTGCGCTGCCTCGACTTTCGCCCGCTGGTGCCAGCAGTGCATGCCGCTGATCGGGTCGGGATGAACCGCGTGCGTCAGGTTTTGCGCAACACCGCCTTCGCGCCACCAGATTCTGCGGCTGTCGGCGTCATTGCTGTCGAACGGCTGCGGGCCTTGCAGCGTGCGCATCCGCCACTTGCCGGGCGAGCCTGCGTCCATCTCGACCAGCGAACCGCTCCATCGCGAGTTGTCCGGATCCTGCCGGCGACGCCAGCGGCCCAGGTGATGCGAGCATGCGACGACCCCCGGCCGCACGCCTTCGGTGACCCAGACGCGATCGACGAAGTGACCGATCTCGGTCGTCACGCGAACCAGATCGCCGTTGCGGATGCCGAAGCGCTTGGCGTCCGACGTGTGCAGCCAGACCGGGTTGCGCTGCGAAATCTCGTTGAGCCACTTGGCCGAGCCGCTGCGCGTGTGGATCAGCGTCGGCAGGCGGAACGTGGGCAGCAGGCAGAAGTCGAGGTGGTCGTTGCCGGCGTTGATGGACTTCTGCGCATCGTCGCCGCCGCGGATGTGGGTCTTGATGTAACCCGGCATCACATATTCCGGCCAGCCCCATTCGGCGAGCGTCGCGTTGTAGAACTCCAGCTTGCGGCTGGGGGTAGGGAATCCGTGGACGACGCCGTCGCCGATCTTCACGCCCACGGCCACGCCGTTCTTTTTCACCACGCCGGTCGCGCCGTCCACCTGTGACCCGTCGAGCGCCGCCTTGCCCACCGGCTTTTCGTGCTTGTCATAGTCCTTCCTGCTGACCTCGAACGCCCCGTGCTTGCGCATCCAGTCGATCGGCGTCAGCCCCTCCTTCGACGCCCGCTCCTTGAGGCCCGGCACGTGGTCGAAGATGTAACGGTAATACTCATCCACCGTGAGCATTTCGCCCGGTTGTTCCTGGCTCTCGAAGTATTTGCGGATGCCCATCGCGCCGTCCGGGTCGATCGCCCACGTCAGCGCGATCCAGAACTCGTCCTCTTCCCACACCTCGCCGGGGTTGGCGTCGCGCGAATCGCGCACGCTACTGCCGTCCGCTGTCATCGACTGCCGCAGCACCGGCTGGCGGAAGGCGATCCAGGTGCCGTTGTGTGTTTCGTAGGTGGTCAGATCATGCCGCTCGGGGCCGTGGCCCATCGGCAATACATAGTCGGCGAAAAACGCCGTTTCGTTCCACGTCGGCGTGAGCGCGATGTGCAGCCCAATCATGGACTCGTCGGACAATGCTTCGATCCACGAAAACCCGTCCGGATAAGTCCACACCGGGTTGAACACACGCGTGAAGTAGACGTCGAGCCTGCCGCGTCCTTCCTTCAGAAAATAGGGCAGGAGCTGGCTGAGTTCGTAATGCGTTAACGGGTATTCCCGCGGCCAGTGCATCTCGTTCCACTGGTTCGTCGGCGGCGGCGGGTTGATGAGGTGCGCTTTGTACTTGTTCCACGCCGACGGGCTGCAACCGCCCTCCGTTCCGACGCTGCCGGTGAGCACGTGCAGCAGAAACAGGCATCGCGACACCTGCCACCCGCCCAGATGGGCAGAGGCGGCGCCGCGCCAGGTGTGCGAGGTGAACCGCGACCCGGCCGCGCCGATGGCCTGGGCGATCTCGATGATCGTGCCGGCCGGAATGCCGCACTCCTTCTCCGCGAACTCCGGCGTGAAGTCCGCGTATTGCTGCATCAGCGCATCGAGGAAGTCGTCGACCGTGACATCGTCGCCCCCCCCCGGACGCATCGCCGCCAGCGATTCCCGCCAGTTGACCCAGCGCTCGATGAACGCCTTGTCGTACAGTTCGTCGTTGAGGATGACGTTGGCGATCGCCAGCAGCAGCGCCGCCTCCGTGCCGGGAATCGTCGGCAGCCAGTAGTCCGCCGCTGACGCTGTATTGGAGAGGCGCGGGTCGACGACCGCGAGCTTCGCCCCCTTCGACATCCCCTCGCGAATGCGCTGGGCGTGCGGGTTGAAGTAGTGGCCACTCTCGAAGTGGGCGTTGAGCGCCAGGATGAACCGGGCGTTGGCATAGTCCGGCGACGGGCGGTCATAGCCGCTCCAGATCGCATAACCCAATCGCGCCCCGGCCGAGCAGATATTCGTGTGACTGTTGTGTCCATCCACGCCCCACGCCCGCAGGACGCGGTCCATGAAGCCCTCTGCCCCCGGCCGGCCGACGTGATAGACGACCTCGTTGTTGCGCTTCTCCTGCAAAGCCTTGCGGATCCGCCCGCCGACATCCGCCAGCACCTCGTCCCACGTGACCCGCGTCCACTTGCCTTCGCCACGAGCGCCGGCGCGCTTCATGGGATAGAGTATGCGATCAGGATCGTTGACCTGATTGATCGTTGCCGGACCCTTGGCGCAGTTTCGACCCCGGCTGCCCGGATGCAGCGGATTGCCTTCGAGCTTGCGAATCGAATTGGACTCTTTATCGACGTACGCCAGCAGCCCGCAGGCACTCTCACAGTTGAAGCACACCGTCGGCACCAGGCGGTAGTGCCGCGCCACCGCCCGTGACGGCCACTGCGCCGCGTCATACTCGACCACGTCGTCCCACGTGTCCGGCGAGGGATACTTCGCCAGCGCCCCGGTCGAGCACCCCGCCTCGCCCAGCCGCTGATCGGCGATGGG
>CAZYLK010000054.1:9356-32662 GCA_964648365.1 uncultured Phycisphaeraceae bacterium | reverse complement strand
ACGGTGATTTGGGCCCACAGGTGCGTCGGCGCGTCCCGGCGCAGCCATGCGGTTCCCAGAGCCCCGGCCTTCAGGCCAGAGCCCCGGCTTTCAGCCCGGAGCCTCGGCTCTCAGGACGGGGTTTCGTCACCGCTCCGCGCCGCTACCGGTGCGTCCGCAACGTCCCGCAGCCGCCGTTTTTCCCGGCCCGCTGCCCCGGCGTCGGAGTTTCAGAAAAAAACCGAATGGCGCGTTACGCCGCACGACCTGCGGAGACTAAGGGTACAATGGCCCGCGTGACCGGCCTGCTGCCCGGGCGGTGTTCGTCCGGGCGGCGCGGTTCGTCCGGCGGGAACGCAGTACACCCACCGCCGTCGGCGGGCGACGAGGTCGTGGCGATGCGGAGTGAGGACGGCTACATGGTGGTCAACCAGGACGCCAACTGGAACGTCGTGTCCGCGACGGCCTCGGAAGGCCGAGTCCTCGAACGCACCTTCTACACCGCCTACGGCCTGCCCGGAGTGTGGGCGCGGGCTCATCGTGTGAACGGGCCGTAGTCAAGAGGTGGCGAACGTGCGACTGCGATGTTTGTTAGTGGTAGCAATTGCCGGAGTCGTGACAGCGGGGTTCTTATGCGTGCGCCGAGACTCCGTGAGTAGGCTTGTAGATCGGGCCACGGCAATTGGGTATGACCGGTCGGATCGTAGAGAGACAGACTTGGATTTCGGCGCGGTGCGGTCGATACTCTCGCGAGCACTTGCAGCCTCACACAGAGTGAAGGCGGATCTCAAGGGGCTGGTACACGGCGAACTCACGGTTATTGCTGACGGGAGTCCATGGCGAATTGTGGTTTTCACCACGCCTCGTTGGATAGCAGTTGTGGATGGTGATGATTGGTCGTATTATGAAGTCCCCTCGGAACTGCATCGAGAGCTTCTCTCTGGTCTGGGCGGGTTTGAGTTGGACTAAGTTGTGTAATTGGGACGACTGCGAACTCGGAGAGGCATGCGACGGTGGTGTCTGCCGTACGGGGTAGCGTCGCGTGCGCCGGTCACCCGCCGTTTGGTCGATCAAAGTGCGGCTTGCGCACGGCCCGGCCGGGCGTGACGGCGGGCCGATCGTTCCTGGTGTCTCTGGCGGTTTCAGGGCCAGGCTGCTGTCGCTTTGATCCGTCGCGGCAGGCGAACAGCAGGGTTCCGACCGCGCCGCAAGCGGCGGCCGTCAGCAGGTTCGCGGTGGGCGATACCTGCCACAGCAGCGCGCCGCCTGCGGCCGCGAGCGCAACGATCGAGTCTCGCACGAGATAGTAGAAGCCGAACATGGTCGCACGACGGTCCGGCGGGCACAGATCAACGATCAGCGCCTTGCGCGTCGGCTCGCCGAACTCCTTCAAACCGCGCAACGCGAACGCCCCCACCAGCGGCCAGAACGACCGGGACAGCAGAAGCACGACGGGGAAGAGCGTGAACATCACGAACGTGGCCAGCACGAACGGACGCTTGTTGAACCGGTCGGCCAGATGGGCGACCGGCAGGTAGAGCAGCAGGGCGGCCGCGACCTCCACGCTGGAGAGGATGCCGAACTCGACCGCCGAGACCGGTCGTTCGATGATCTTCATGCACCAGACCACCACGAAGGCATGTTGCATGTGTTCGCAGAATCGGATGAACGTATCGGACAGCAGCAGCGCGCGCAGCTCCGGGTGCATGGCCCGCAGCAGGCGGAGCGGATGATGCGTCCGCGGGCCGGGCGGAGTCGTCGCGGCGGCATCGACGCCCCGGTCGATCAGTCGAAGCAGCGTGACCAGCGCCGCGAAGGCCGCTGCGGCCGCCGCTGCAAAGGCGAATCGTACGCCCCGCTCTTCACCCCACCAGGCGATGCATACGCCGCCCAGCAGCGGTCCGAGCGCGATGGGAATCCGCTTGGTCAAAGAGTGAACGGTGACGCCCATCGTGCGCTTGGACGGCGGCAGCGACAGGGCGACGAGGTTCATCATCGCGGGCAACGACACCGCGTTCCACGACAGGAATAGAATCGCGCCGACGAACACGGCGGGCCAGGCGGGCACGGCCGCGACGATCAGGAAGCCGGCGAGGGCGACAAGGTTGAAAATGACCAGCGACCGGCGAACACCGATCCGGTCCGACAGGTAACCGCCGGGATAGGCGTAGAGCGCCCCCAGCAGATTGTTCAGCGCCTGAAACAGGCCGACGCTGATCGCTCCGCCGCCCAGCGCCAGCAGGTAGAGGGGCAGGAACCGCTCGCCCATCTTCTGGCCCAGGCCGACCAGCGCCACCACCGCCAGCAGGCCGGTGATGCGACGCTGCAACCCGAGAAACGCCGCAACGCGGACCAGCCACGAGGTCGAACTGGGTTGTGATTCGGACATGGATGATCCAGCACGCCGACGGCTTCTTTGCGTCAGCTTATCCGGCGCCGGACGGGCGAGACAGGGAATGCCGTGAGCATCCGGGTACGCGACACGCTGGTCGGCTGAAGGTAGGCGTTCGCCGAGCGTGAGTCGCGTGGCATCCGCCGGAGGCGGACGGAAGGCGGAGCGTGGTATGCTGGAGCGCGACGTTCCCGAGCGCTGCCACACCGCTTCGCTCACCACGGCCTCGAAGACGAGACCGTGCCACCCGCCCGCGCCACGTCACCCCCCCGCGCCACGCCACCCCCCCGCGCCACGCCACCCGCCCGCGCCACGTCACGCGCTCGCGCCACGTCACCCGCTCGCGCCACGTCAACCGCCCGTGCCACGTCAACCGCCCGCGCCACGTCACGCGCCCGCACCACGGCTCGATTCTACCAGAGCATCACCTGAGCATCCGGTCGAATCGCTGAGCGGTTGCGATGAGTGGCCGTGGCGGGTACGGTGCCTATAACAAAGGGTCTGATTCGCGCCGCGAATGCGCGGCGCGTCGCTCCGGACGCAGGAAGCGCGACCGTACAGGTCGCGCCCGCGTGTTCGTTGCGTTGCGGCGGACCTGACACGTTGTCAGTCGGGCGCCCTGGCCGGTGCGCCGGCTTCTTCGTCCCGTCGAATCGTCGCTGCCTGGTGCAGGATACTGGTTCTTGCGCATCAATCGCGACCGCGGATCATCCGGAAGTGATGCCGGAAACGCCGCCTCACACAAGGACTGCCCATGCCGACGCCGCCCTCGACCGCCGAGTGTCCGGACGCCCCGAATATGACCGTCCGCGAGCAGCGCATCGCGGCTGAAGATGCGCGCCGAGATGTACTTCAAGGCCTGTCGCAGCGGCCCCGGCGTCTGCCGTGCCGCCTGCTTTACGATGAGCGCGGCGCCCGCCTGTTTGATCGCATCTGCGAATTGCCCGAGTATTACCCCACACGGACCGAGATGGAGATCCTGCGGACGCACGGCGACGACATCGCCGAGGCGCTGGGTCGTGACTGCCGCGTGATCGAGTTCGGCTCGGGTTCCAGCACGAAGACGCGGCTGCTGCTGGATGCGCTGGACCGCCCTGCCGGATACGTGCCGATCGACGTGTCGCGTGCGCATCTGATCCGCAGCGCCGCGGCCCTGGCGGCGGACTATCCGCATCTGGACGTCCAGCCGCTGGTGGCGGACTTTACCCGCCCGATGTCGCTGCCGGCCCCGTCACGCGAGACGCGTTCGACCTGCGCGTTCTTTCCGGGTTCGACCCTGGGCAACTTCGAATCGTCGGCCGCGGCTGCCTTCTTGCGTCGCATCGCCCGGATGCTCGGCGTGGGCGGGGCGCTGCTGATCGGCATCGACCTGCAGAAAGACGTGGCCGTGATCGAGCGGGCGTACAACGACGCGGCCGGCGTGACCGCTGCGTTCAGCTTGAATATCCTGTCGGTGATCAATCGAGCGGTCGGCGCTGATTTCGACCCGGACCTCTTCGAGCACCGGGCGGTGTACGACCCGGTGGCAAACCGTGTCGAAATCCGACTGGTATCCCTCGTCGCGCAGAAGCGACAGGTGGCGGGCGAGAAATTCACGTTCGAGCCGGGCGAGTTCATCGTGACGGAGTATTCGCACAAGTATACGATCGAGGGGTTCACCCGCTTCGCCCGCGACGCCGGCTTCGGGCTGGAGCGTGCCTGGACGGATCCGCGACGGTACTTTGCCGTGCTGCTGCTGCGCGTGGCGGAAGCGCCGGGGCGCTGAGCATGGGCAGGACGCGGGCGTCGTTTCGCCGGCGCCGTCGGCCCGCTCAGATCAGGCCGTTTTGCGACGGCTGCCACCCGTCGAGGCAGTGGTCATCGGCCCTTGCAGCAAGGGAGGTCTCCCATGACGACAGGTACCCTGGCGCCGACCGCGACAGCCGATCAGGCGATGGAGCGCCCGCCCGGCGCCGCGACGCTGCTCCATCGGTATTCTGCCGTTCGCGCCTTCAGCACAGCGCTGTGCGAGCCGCTGGAGACCGAGGACTACGTCATTCAGTCCATGCCCGACGTCAGTCCGACCCGCTGGCATCTGGCGCATACGACGTGGTTCTTCGAGACCTTCGTCCTGAAGCGCAACGTGCCGGACTATCGCCCTGCCCATCCGCAGTTCGAGTACCTGTTCAATTCTTACTACAACGCGGTCGGGGCGCAGTTTCCCCGGCCGCAGCGCGGCCTGCTCTCGCGACCCACCGTGCGTGAGGTCTATGCGTATCGGCAGCAGGTGGACGAGCAGGTGTGCGAACTGCTCTCCAGGTCCGGCGATCTGCCCGACTCCGCCGCCGCGATTATTGAACTGGGGCTGCATCATGAGCAGCAGCATCAGGAGCTGATGCTCACGGACATCAAGCACGTTTTCTCGTGCAATCCGCTGCGGCCGGTCTACCGGGCGCGGGCGGAGCAGCGCGGCCAGGCGCCTCCGCTCGACTGGGTGGTCTTCGAGGAGGGGCTGCGCTCCATCGGTCACGACGGCAGCGGATACAGCTATGACAACGAGCGGCCGCGGCACCAGGTCTTCGTCCCGTCGTTCTGCGTGTCGACGCGGCTGGTCACCAACGGCGAGTTTCTCGAGTTTCTTCAGGACGGCGGTTATCAGCGCTCCAGCCTGTGGCTGTCGGACGGCTGGGCGACCGTTCAGGCCGAAGGGTGGAAGGCCCCGCTGTACTGGGAGAACCGCGACGGCGAATGGTGGCTGTTTACGCTGGCCGGCCCGCAGCGGGTCAACCCGGCCGAGCCGGTGTGCCACGTGAGCTTTTTCGAGGCGCACGCCTATACACGCTGGGCGGGGGTGCGGCTGCCGACCGAGGCCGAGTGGGAAACGGCGGCCGGTTTGCTGCCCATCGAAGGCAATCTGGCCGAGACCGGTCGGTTCCACCCGGCGCCCTGCGGTTGGCGCCCCGACCCGGCCGTCTCGATCGGCGCCGGCGCCGCCGAGCTGCCCGCCCACAGCGCCGCGGGCGACGCCGAGGCGCGTCGCGCCGGCGCGGATGACTCGGCAGCCCAGCGCCCCGCGACCGACACGATCCAGCAGATGTTTGGCGACGTGTGGGAATGGACCGCCAGCCCGTATGTCGGTTATCCCGGTTACAAGCCGGCCGACGGCGCGCTGGGCGAGTACAACGGCAAGTTCATGTGCAACCAACTCATCCTCCGCGGTGGCTCCTGTGCCACGTCGCGCACTCACATTCGTCCGACCTATCGCAACTTCTTCCCCCCGCCCGCCCGCTGGCAGTTTTCCGGGTTCCGAATAGCGCGGTAGTGGGCGACGGCGACGACGGGAGGGGGGGTGAAGGAGTCGGGGAGTGAGGGCGTCGGGGAAACAAGGAAGAACGCAACACATTCCCCGTCCGTTCGCGCCACGTTCCGTCACTGCCGTCGGTCCCAGTCCACGGCCCCTTGGACGTGCGCACATTTGCGGAGCATTTTGTTACAATATGCGCCCGCTCCCGTGATCTTGCTCTATCGCGGCCCTCGGGTGAGGGCAGTTGCTTCGGTGCGGGTGTGGCGGGCTACCAGGGAGGTTCCGATGCGTTTCCGTGTGATCGCCGCCGCGCTCTTGCTCTGCGTTCTGCCTTCGGCGTGTACCACCACGAGCCGTTGCTGCCGCCACGATGCCGGATCGTCATCCGCGCCGTCAGCACGGGTTGTGGCCATGCAGGAAGCCCGACACGTCGTCGCAGCCGACCCGGACGACGGTGACGGCCCGAAATATGCTGCGATCCGCAACGAGGCGCGGGCGAAACTCTTTCCGATCGTCAGCGAGGCCCGGCGCCTCTTCGGCGAATACACGCAGAGGGCGGATGCCCAGTTCGCCGAATTTCGCGGCGCCGATCCCGAGCGGTTCGTCCTTCGTGGTGAGGCCATCGCGCACGTCGAGCCGTGGCGGATCGATGTATTTGAGCCGGAAACCCACGTGTTCGCGTGGGTCTGGAAAGACGGGCTGGGCGTCATTGCGTTTTCGGACGCGCACGTGGAGAGCACGACCGACCGCGACCTGTACGACAGCGTGGTCAAGGCGGGACGCGGCAGACTGAAACCGCAGCAGCGGACTTATATGGAAGGCGGCGAGCAGAAGACGGAGTCGCTGCCGGCCGGGCCAGCTGAGAGGCGGTGACGGCGCGGGCGGGGAACGACGCGGCCGGCGCGGCGGACATCTATCCTTGTGCGGTTCGGCTTGTCCAACGTGGCGGCGATAGTAGTCATCCGCTAGAATCGCAGGGCAGGATCGGCGGTGCAGGCGAAGCCGGCGCTTCGCGGGCGGCGACGACGGCTGTGGCAGGGAGACGACGCCGTGAGCACGACAACCCTGGATCGATCTCGGGATGCGGTCGCTCGTCGCCTCGCGCATTCTCACTACCGCGTCGATCCGGCGATCGAACACATCGTCAGGCTCGTCCTGCCGGACGGTGAGCAGTTGCCGACCGAGCCGATCAAGCTGCTTGAGGTCAACAGCGACACAAGCATGTCCGGAATTCTGCCGGTCTACTTCGGCCCGCATCCCGACAGCGGCATCTTCTTCCCGTCTGTGATCGTTGAGGTTCGCCCCGAGGAGTTCGCGCGCATTCAGGCGGGCGAACTCGGCCTTCCGAACGGCTGGAGGATTGGTGAATCCTATCCGAAGCCTCCGGATGGTCAGCCATGAGTTGGGCCCGCGCCTACGCCCGCCAGGCGAGGTCCGATCTCGAAGCGCGCGAGCAGTTGCTGCGAAACGAGCGCCTGCCTGTCTGTCATCACTTGCATTTTCTCCAAATGGCCGCGGAGAAGCTCTGCAAGGCCCATCTGTCCGCTCAGGGTCAACCGCAAGACGTACTGGAGACGAGTCACGCGTTTATTGCGGGGCCGTTGCCGCTGAACGTCCGCCAGGTGATTGCCCGTGATGCCCAGAAGCTGCAACGCGATACATGGGTTGTGGCCGCGATCCGAAAACTCTCGCGGCAGATCGAATTACTGCACCCGCAGGTTGACGACAAGCGCCGCGTTCCGTCGAACGGCGTCTATCCGTGGATGGCCGCCACCGGCGTTGTCCTGGCTCCACGCGATCATGCGTTCGAGATGTCCCTCCTGCATGAAAAGGCCGGCGCGACGCTGTTGAAGATTATGGTCGCCGTCGCGGACGAACTCATCGCGGGCGAGTGATACGTTTGTCCGATGGGCGACCATGCGGCGGCCGGCTGGGGCGCGAACCGTGTCGCGGCGAGCGCCGACGGAGTAGAGTTGCCGGCACACCATGAAGCGCCTCCTGATCAAGTTCACCGTCTGCGTCAGCGCCGCGATCGCAGCGTCGTCGCTTGTTCTGGGCCTGCTCAGCTACTGGGTTCCAACCGGGCTGGGGTGGTACGGCTGGGAAGATCATACCCAGCGATGGCCGATTGCCGTAGTGGACTGCTGGCGCGGCGGTTGCGTCATCGAGTTCGGCCACCCTGCGGCAGAAAGCTGGGTGGGCAAGGGGATCGGGTGGCAGACAGGCCGAGCCAGAGGATCACGGATCGGGATCGGCGTGGGCTGCGTGAGCGATGGATTCGCGATGTTCAAAACCCCGATTCTCGGAGAGAGCCCCGACACGGCCATCTCGATGAAGCACCGATGGTGGGTCTACAGGCTTGAAGGCCCGTTCTGGCTCGCGACGATCCTGTTTGCGTTCTGGCCGGCGGTTTACCTCTGGCGCGGACCGCTCCGGCGTCGTCGCCGTCGCCGGTTGGGGCTGTGCGAGCGCTGCGGATACGATCTTCGCGGCCAGATCGACGCGCGGTGTCCGGAGTGCGGGACGGCCGCCGTGGGTGCGTTCGGTATGGATTCGACTCGCGGGTAACAGCATGTTGCCGCGTGGCCGTGTTGCTCAGCGCTTCGTCATCTGCTTGAAAGCCGCCATCACCCTGTCGCGCGTCCTCGTCCGGTCGAGGATGGGAGCCGGATAGCCGCCGCTGAAGCGCGAATCCCCCGGCGGTTCGTGGATGTCGCGATTGGATAGCGCCGCAAGCTCGGAAACGTAGCGCCGGATGAACGCGCCGTCGGGGTCGAACTTGCGGCTCTGGGAATAGGGGTTGAACACGCGGAAGTAGGGGGCGGCGTCGGTGCCGGTGGAGGCGGACCACTGCCAGCCGCCATTGTTGCTGGCGAAGTCGCCGTCGACGAGGTGCTGCATGAAGAACCGCTCGCCCCAGCGCCAGTCAATGAACAGATCCTTGGTCAGAAACATCGCCGTGATCATACGAAGCCGGTTGTGCATCCAGCCGGTTTCTACGAGTTGCCTCATGCCGGCGTCGACGATGGGAAAGCCGGTTCGACCTTCGCCCCAGGCGGTAAACGCCTCCTCCTCATGCCGCCATGAGATTCGATCTGCTTCCTTGCGAAAGGCGAGGTTCATGCAAACGTGCGGAAATCCTATGAGTACGTGTCGGTAGAATTCGCGCCAGATCAGTTCATTAATCCACGTCTCGACGCCGATGTGGCCGCCGCGCCAGCGGCCGTCGTTGGCTTCGATGGCTGCATGGAGACACTGGCGAGGCGAAATCACCCCTGCCGCCAGGTAGGGCGACAGCGCGCTGGTGGCGTCGCGCCCGGGGATGTCGCGCTCGGTGTCGTACGAGCCAAGGTTCTTGTTACAGAACCACTTCAACCGCCGAAGCGCCTCGTCCTCGCCCGCTGGCCACAAGTCGGCATGGGCGCGGCCCGGAAAGCCGGTCGTGGTGGTGTCGATGCTGTCTCTCGGCTGACCAGCCGGCGCAGCGCGGTCGATGGCCGCGCGTGGCGTTCTTTGCCGTCGCGGCCGCGCGTAAGTTGCAACCGGCATGTCACCTCCGCTGCCAACTCCATCGCCGTGGTCGCCATCGCGACCGACGTCGCCGTCCGTCGCCAGCCGATCCAGCGTGTCCAACCACTTCCGCTTGAAGGGCGTGAACACCGTGTAGAAATCGCCAGCGCCCGTGCGAATCGCGCTGACATCGAGGATGGTCTGATCATGAAAGATGTGCGTCGACCACCCGCGCCGCGCAAACGCGATCTTGACCGCCTCGTCGCGCCGGCGTTCGTTGACTTCATATTCATCGTTGGCGATCAGCGCATCGCATCCGTGCCGCTCAGCGATCTGTACGAGCACCTTCGGCGCTCGGTCGAAGGAATCCGCCTCGACCGCCACCAGCGGGATGTTCCGATCCCGCAGCGCCGCCGCGAGTGCGTTCGCGCTGCGCAGCACAAAGTCAACCTTCGCCGTTCCCCAGTCATGCTGCCGCCACTGCCCGCGGCAGATCAGAAACGCCGCCACGACGCCGTCCGTCGCGCTGGCGCAGGCACGGTGCAACGCGGTGTTGTCGCGGATACGCAGGTCGGAGCGGAACCAGATCAGGGGGTGCATGGCGGCTGGCTTGGGCATGGATCCGTTCCGCTCACCCACGCCGACTGCTTTATCGGATGGCCGCCGACCAGGTGGCGGATCCTCTACCGAAGGCTACAACCGCCACAACCACTGGAGCGCCGCCTCGGCGTTGAGGTTGGGACTGTATCGCGATATAATCCGTCGAACAAGCGTGGCGCTTGCATCCAGCCCTGGGACGCGTGATGAGTACGACAGTGATTGATCGATCCAAGGAAGCCGTCGCGCGGCGGCTGGCCGAGTCCCATATCGAAGTCAACCCGGCGATCGTCGAGATTCGCCGGCTGGTCTCACCCGCGGCCGAAGATCAGGAATCGGAACCGGTGAAGCTGCTGGAAGTCAACGAGGGGACCATTGCGGCAGGGATCATTCCCGTCGGCTTTGCGCCGGATGCGTCGACGGGGATTTTCTACCGGTCAGTCATCGTCGAGGTCACGCCTGAAGAGTTCGCGCGGATCGAGGCGGGCCAACTGCAACTTCCCCACGACTGGCAACTCGGCCAGCGCTTCCGGCGACAGCGGCAGGCGTCATGACGGCGCCCGAGTCGAACCAAGTCTGGGCGCGTGCGTACGCACGTCAGGCGCGCTCCGACCTCGCCGCCCGCGAAGTTCTCCTGACAGACGGCAGCCTGCCGCGCTGCCACGAGCTTCACTACTTGCAGATGGCGTGCGAGAAGCTGTGCAAAGCCTATCTTTGTAACGGCGGCGCGGCTGCGGCAGACCTGCAGTCCAGCCACGCCTACATCGCCAAAACCTTGCCCTCAATCGCTCAGGAATTGCTGGCGCGTTCCGCCCGACAGAAGGTCGGCCGCCGATGGGAGGTGCGCGCCATTGCGGCGCTGGCTCGACGGATCGAACTACTTGCGCCGTCAGTCCGCGGAGGCGGCGCGGTGCCGGCCAACGTCGAGTATCCCTGGTCGGGGCCGGATGGCGACATTTGCATCCCCGCGCATCACAACTTCGGTCTCGATATGCTTCACGAACGCGCGGGGCAGACGCTGTTGAAACTACTATTCAAAGCCGCGGCCGACCTCGCCGACCTGTCCGAGTCGTAGTGATGGTGCCGCCGTCGATTGATTCATCAGCCCCCCAGCCCCGTCACCCAATCCGCCACCTCATCAAACCCCTCGCCCGCCACCGTACTCGCCCGCCACACCGGGCGGCTGTCGCCGACGGCGCTGATGAGCTGGCCCTGCGTGGCGTCTGCGCCGGGCAGGTCGCATTTGTTGATGACGAAGGCGTTGGCGATCTCCATGATGCCGGCCTTGGAGAACTGGATCGCGTCGCCGGATTCGGGCATGAGCACCAAAAGCGTCTGATCGGCGACCTTGCGGATGCCCACGTCGGACTGGCCGGCCCCGACGGTCTCTACCAGCACGAATTCGAACCCGAACGTTCCCAACGCGGCCACCGCCTCCTTGCAGTGCGGCCCCAGCCCGTCGCTGGATTCGCCGGAGGACAGGCTTCGCACAAAAAAGCCCTTGTCCGGTGGTGAGCCCATCATGCGGAGCCGGTCGCCGAGCAACGCCCCCCCCGTGACCGGGCTCGTCGGATCGACTGCCACCACGGCCACGCGCCGCCCGCGTGATCGCAGCACCTTTCCCAGCCGCGCGATGAACGAGCTCTTGCCGACGCCGGGCGCGCCGGTGACGCCGACGACGGTTGCCTTGCCGGTCTGCGTCCAGTCCGGCGTCGTGCCGCGCTGAATGTCGGTCAGCACGCTCGCCAGCGCCCGGACGTCGCCCGATGCGAAAGCCTCACGAACGTCAGCGGCCGGCGTGTGTGCGCGCTCGGCCGTCAGGCGTCGCAGCGTCGTCACGATGCTCTCGATGGACGAGCCGGGGTTGAACACCTCGGCCACACCGATGTCGCGCATGGCCTGATAGTCCGACTCGGGCACAATGCCGCCCAGAACCAGCGGGATGTTCTCGACGCCGAGTTCCGCTCGGATGCGGATCAGTTCCGGCATCACCGTCATGTGTGCGGCCGACAGCAGGCTTACGCCGACCACGTCCACGTCCTCTTGCAGGGCCGCGTGCATGGTGGCCTCGCAGGTCTGCCACAGGCCGGTGTAGATGACCTCCAGCCCTTCGTCGCGGAAGGCGCGGGCCAGCACCTTCACACCGCGGTCGTGGCCGTCGAGGCCGATCTTGGCCAGCAGGATTCTGGGGGGGATTCGTGTCTCGCTCATGCCGGCATGGAACAGCTTTTCCCACCCGATCGCAAGCGTCCGCCACGGTGCGGGCGGACCCCGCCGGACCCCGCCTGCGTGGCCGCGCCGCGGAGCACCCGCCGCCGCGGGCAGACCGCCCCGTGGCCGCCGATTCCGCCGTGGTTCGCAAGCGTCCTCGTGGGGCGTCCGCGTCCGGCTGGGATCCCGACCGCCGGTAGCAGCGCCCTCCGCAAATCAGGCGGCGTCCGTTCCCCGGTCTGTCGCGCGAACCCGGGGTTTCCGCAGGCGTATGACGAGGGCCGCGACACTGTTCCCGGGACGCCTCACGTGCATTCGCCGAGCCACGAGGATCGGGGGATCCAAACGTCCTAAAAGCCCACGGGGTTCATTTTCGCGGCTAAAATTGGTAGTCTCGCAGGCGTCCGCTCTGAGGGGACGCGGGCCGGCCGACGCGCCTCCCGTCGCACGGTTGGCTTTCCGGAATAATCGGGCAGGAGTCACGAGCATGACGAAACGACGGAATTTGCGAACAACGAGTCTGGTACTGGCGGTGGCGACGGTGGGTCTCGGGGCGGCGAGCGCGCAGGAGGTTACGCTGCAATCGAGCTTCCCCGGCCGGGGGTGGTACAACGACGTAGGGTATCACCGCGCCGTGAACGATAACACGTTTACCGGCACCGTGAATGCCAGCCCCGAGGAGGGCAGCGGGCGGGGGCTGAATGCGTTCTTCGTCTGGGATCTGGCTCCGCTCGGCGGCAGCCCGGTCGGCACGGCCAAGCTGCGCCTTGGGCAGGACCAGAGCTTCAGCATGGACCCGTCCGAGACCATTGGCATCTACGACGTCTCCGCCACCCGCGATGAACTGATCGCCCACTACCCGCACAACGACCCCCGGGGCCTCGCCATCCACGAAGACTTGCAGACCGGGGCCGAGTACGGCACGTTCGCGACCGCCGTCGGCACGCAGGAGTACATCATCGAGCTCAGCGGGGAGGCCGTCGCGGACATCAACGCCTCACTGGACGCCGGCTTCTTCGCGATCGGTCTGCACAGCCTGACCGACGCCATGAGTCAGCAGGACGGCGTGCGGTTTGACCAGCCTTTGCGGATACAGGAACTCATCGTCACGCTCGGCGGACTGTGCAGCGGCGACGAGTCGCTCAAGCTCAGTTGCAAGAAGGGCAAGCTGAAGGCGAAGCTCTCCGGCGCCGAACCCGGCGGGACGCTGACGCTGTGCCTGGACGAAGCGGATTGCGTCGAGGTTGACATCAACAACAAGGGCGGCGCCAAGGCGACCTGGAAGAACGTCAGCCGTGGCAATCACACGGTCACTATTCAGGAGTGCGACGTGAGCGACGAGACCCGGTGTTGACCGCTGCGCATGCGGGTATGGTCAAGGCAGTCCCCGCCGCCTGCGCGGCGGGTCAGGCCCGGACTGCCCAGCGCAGCTCGGCGGAGCGGCTCCTCGGGTTGCCGTGGACTTCCTGGTACGTCGGCGTCGTGGGCGCTGGTGATGCCTCTGAATAAACGCCGCTCGCAAGCCCCTCACTCAAGGCGGCTTCGACGCGGCGATGCTCGCCGCTGTGAAAACTGAGGATCGCGAGGCGTCCGCCGGGCCGCAGGCAGTAGGGAACGGCGCGGAGGAACTGCTCCAGCCCGCCGATCTCATCGTTGACGAGCATGCGCAGTGCCTGAAACGTGCGCGCGGCGGGGTGCAGATCGAGCGGTGCGCGCATCGCGGTTCTGGCTGCGGCGGCGACATCCGTTTCGCGTGCGGTGCTCGAGTCCTTCACAAGAGCATCATCGCGCTCAATGCTCCCGGATGATGACCTTGCCTCGCGTGCTTCCTCGTCGCTGGTCGCTCGGCGCAACGGCTTCCGTTGCGGCGTTCGTCGGGCGCGATCTGCTTTGGCGCTCTCGATGAGCTTGACCAGTTGCCGGGTGCGCGTGATCGGCCGTGCGCGTCGCTGCGCGACGATGGCGCGGGCGATGCGGACGTGATGCGGTTCATCGGCCAGCAGGTCGAGCGCCGCCGACAACTCCCCCTCGGATAACCCGGCCAGTAGATCGGCGGCCGTGCGCTTCAGGCGATCGTCCATCCGCATGTCCAGCGGCCCATCATGCTTGTAACTGAATCCGCGACGCCAGTCGTCCAGTTGCATGCTCGAACAGCCCAGGTCGGCCAGAATCACGTCGCAACCGTCGAGCCCTTCGCGTGCCAGCACCTTCCCCAGCCCGGCGAAGTGGCTGCGATGGAACGTCAGCCGGGGCGGCGCCGACCGCGTGGCGCCGGCCTCGGAATCCTCGTATCCGCCGCCTTGATCTCGCAGGGCATCGCCGGGGAGTCCCGGCGCTGCACCGACGAGTGCCGACAGCATCGCCGCGGTCCGCTCGAGCTGGGCGCTGTCGACGTCCAGGCCCAGAAAACAGCCGGCCGATCCGATGTGTCGGATCAGCTCGCGTGCGTGTCCGCCGAATCCGAGCGTGCAGTCTGCCACGATCTCTCCCGGCTGCGGATTCAGCGCCTCCAGGACATCCGCCACCATCACCGGGACATGCGTGCCGGCTGGGGTCCGGCCCTGGGCGCGCACGTGCGCGTGCATGGTGGGGTGGGCATCGGGTGCGAGTTCCTTGTAGCGATGCTCGAACCGGCGCGGGTGCGTACCGGGATACCGTGGGCGACGGTGGGGTTCGGAAGTTGAATCGTCAGGCGGCACGGTTGGACTCACGATTGTACGCGGCCGTGGTACGTCGGCCGAACCACGCATGATAGCGGCGATCAACCGCGTCCGCACGGATGGCGTGCGCGCGCTGTTCATGCAGGGTGCGTGGCAAGATCGACCGGGAGCATGAAGAGCGGGGCGGCGCGCGTGGCACGGGCATCTTGCCCGTGATTGCGACTCAGTATCTGGCTTGCCTGGACGGAAACCGATTCACAACAGGGGCAGGGGCCTGGCATCCTGCCCGTGATGACCCCTTGCACGGATTTGCGCTCGGTCTGGAAGGCCGAGCCACGTGAGCCCCCGGCCCGCTTGCCGCGTTGCGCACCCCATGCCCACGCTCTCCGTGCGCCTTCAAGCCTCCGGCCGTCACGCACCTCGCCCCGCTGTCTTGACCGCCAAAAGAGCGCGACGGATGATGTGCTGGACGGTGTGACGGCTTGCCCCACCGTCAGGAGCACAATGATGAGAGCTCTCTTGGTACGCGGCGGCTCGCCCGGCGGGCAGTGGGCGATCGTGTTCGCGAGTCTGGCGTTGCTCGGTGCCTCCTGCGGGGTCACGAACTCGTCGACGCTGATCGACACGTCGGTCTTTGAACGCTCGGGGTTCAGCCGCTTCTCCCTGGCGGGAACGTGGGTTCTGACCACGTCGGACGGCCAGACGCGTCGGGCCGTGTTCGACGGGAACGGCGCACTGACCAGCTTCACGATCCCCGGCGGGGAGGTCTACGAGCCGGCCGAAGGTGACACGGTGGAACTGTTGATCACGTCGTTTGGCGTGATGTCGTTTCGCATTCAGGCCAACACCGAGCAGTCCAGTGGCTTTTTCACCGTACACCACTTCGAGGGCACGTTGTCGGACGAAGGCGACCGCATCCGTGGCGACGTCACTCGTTTGACACACGATCTGGCCACGTCCCGTCCGGTCGACCTGCGGGAAACGTGGGTCAAGGATGGGTAACCGGCCGAGAACCGGGTGCGCACGGAGGATTCCGAAAGGGTTCCGGATGAGAGCTTCAACGATCCTGACGATCTGTACCCTTCTGCCGCTGACGGCCGGGTGCGGCATTCCCGAAGGGCCGTTCGGTCGGCTGCCGGTGCCCGCCTCCGATGCGCCGGAGTTGCAAGGACGCTGGTGTTTCAACGGCGATGAGCAGGGGTTTCTCGGCTTCATCGAAATCGACGAGGACGGCATACCCGTGACGCTGGAAGATAACCCGGAACTGGCCGGCGATCTTGGCGTCGACGTCGTGATGCTCGACGGGCGCGTCCGCCGTTCCGAAAACGGCTATCAATACGCCGCAGTGGGTTCGGCCGTCGCAGACGGCGATGACGTGACGCTCTACGTCGAGATTCGCGTGGCCAGTTACGGCTATGAGGTCAGCGCGACGGCGATCAAGATGGAAGGAACGCGGGCGGAGGCCGACCGGATCGACGGCGTAGCGGTGACGATTCAGAATCTGGATGGCGAAGATACGATCGGGATCGAGGCCGGGGTCGCTACGCGGCCGGGATGCGAGTGACGCCTGAACCGCGGGGCGTGCCTCCGGGTTCTTCGTTCAGACGGCCGCCTTCACGGCCGGTGCGGCAATCGGCAACTCGATCGTGAACGTGGTCCCTTCGCCGAGCCGGGACTGAACGTCGATCCGGCCTCCCGACTCCTCAACCAGTTGTTTGGACAACGACAACCCCACGCCGCCGAACCGCGCTTTGCCGACTTCCGCCCCCGGCTTCGTCGATGCGAATGGCTCGAAGATCTCGGCAAGTCGTTCGGGGTGAATCCCGCCTCCGGTATCCGAGACATCGATGATGGCCCGCGCCCCACCGTGTCGCCGCGCCCGGACCGCCAGCCGGCCGCCCTTCTTCGGCGCCATCGCCTCGCGCGCGTTCAGGAGCAGGTTGAAGAGAATCTGCTTGAGTGAGTGCGGGTCGGCCCACACGAACAGGTCGTCGGGAATCTGGAATGCGACCTGAATGCCGTCTCGGGACGGGTCGCGCCCGAGGCAGTCGAGGGCTTCTTCGGCGGCCGCGCGCACGCTCACCCGTTCCGGGCTGACGCCCGTGGGCTGGGCCGAAAGGCCCAGGATACGCTCCGACATGGCCTTAGCCGCCTGACCGTTGGCCAGTGCGACTTTCAGGGCCTTGAGAATCAGATCCACGTCAGCGCCCGGCCGCAGCGCCATTTGCGCATAGCTGATCTGCGGTGTGATCAGGTTGTTAAGTTCATGCGCCCACACGGCGGTGGCTGTGCCGATCGCGGAAAGCTGCATCGCCTGTCGAACTTCCGCCTTCAACTGGCGAAAGCGCTCTTCCAGCGCGGCGAACGTCTGTTGCACGTTCTCGATCAGCGCTTCGCTCTCGCGCGAGGGCAGGATACCGTCGTCACCCATGTCCGATTCCCTCCAAGGCTCTCAGAGCCGTCCAGTCTGCCCAAATTATCGGCCCAAGCGCGCGCTGCCCTTGAAGTATCGCCCCAACATCCGCGCCGGAAGACCCAGATACGCGAATGAATCATGTGAATAGGTAAAATAGGTATTTTATCGGGTGGGTGAGTACAGAACTAACCGTATTTGGACCGGACTGCGGGACTGCCAGGCCGCTGGCGGCGGGTAATGGGGCATGGGTGCAGCGGGGCAAAAAGCGACACCACCCGACGAAGCTGGTGACTTCGAACCCATCTCCCCCACGGGTTCCGATGTCGCCAATTCCGCCGGGTAGCGCGCTGTCTACAGGAAGAGTCCTGCCGCCCCGCAAGGAGCGCTGACCCTCTCGGGTCATCGTCGCTTAGTGCAGGAGGCGTGCCACCGTGGCCGGAGACACTGGGCCTGCGTCTGACTGCCACTGGCGATAGCGCCAGTGTCGGTCCGTCGGCCTGCCTGACTCATGCACGCAAACGGCTCGGCACCGATTGTGCGACCGGGGTCGCTGGGTGGGGAGGGAGGGTTGGGCAATATTGCCCGACGGGATGCTTGTCAGGCGGCGAGATCTTCGCTCATGGCAGCCCGGACGCGGCCTCCGCGGGGATCTCGGCGAGGAGCGGAATGACCCGACGCAGTCGGAGAACGGTCCAGCCGGCGTCAGATGGATCGAGGGTGCTGCGGAGCTGGTCGGCCTGTGACTGGCACCACTGTCGTTCGCTTTCCGTCCCGCCGGCAGAGTCCAGCGAAGCGTTCCACGCCTCAAGTACTTGCAGGCGAACGAGCGCGGCGGTGCCTGCGGCGACTTCCTGCCGGTCGTCGTCAAACCACTGGTGACTCCGCTCCTCAAGCTGCAGCAGCATTGCAACGGCCGTGGCGTGCGCGCCGCGCTCCGCTACCAGTCGGCAGCGCTCCAGGCGGAGGAAGAACCCGTGCGGGAGCTGCGCGGACAGGGGCGGCTCGAGCGCCATGGGGAGTCGCCGCAAGAGGCGCTGACGGTCGTCGTCGGGCGTGCGCAGACCCAGGTCGAGCAGCGTCGCCACTGCCTTCACGTGCTCATCCGCGTGTTCCATGAGGATCGCGATCATCGCCCGGACTTCCCCGCGCTCGCGCGCCGTCAGGGAGAGTTGTTCCGCCAGGGCGAGCGCGCGCGCACCGTCGGCGACGATGCGCAACGTTCTCAGGACGTGTCGCGATTCGTCGACCCAGGCCTGTTCGCGCTCGGCCGGCGTCAATGAGTCGATCAGCTCCTCAGCTTCGTTCAGAACCTGAAGTGCTGCATCGCACGACGGCGCCAACTCTCCGGCGGCGTCGGCCGGTGCGATGCGAAGCAGGTACCGGGTGAGTGGCGGTTCGATCTGCGCCGAGAGAATCAGGTTGGCGCACGCCAGCCGCAGGGTCACGCGCGACTGTACGTCGGCCGCCCGCTCGGCCAGCTCGCGGAGCCGATCGACGCGTGCGGCCGCGACTTCCGGGGCGACCATGTCGTCCTGCGGCGGTTCCAGGATGGGCGTCCTGGCGCCCGTGGCTGGCGTTTGACGGGAAGCGGCGTCCTGGCGGCTCGCCCCGGTGACGGCGGGGGCGAGTGCCCAGGCGACGATCAGGCAGCAGATGCTCATGGGGAGGCGGGGCATGGTGGCGTTTCCCGGGAGGTTGGAACCGATGCCGCCGGGGCGTCGCTTCGCGAAGTTGACCCGGTATTATCCGGTTCCTAGACTTTACAACAGTATGACTGAGGGGGGCACGGCCGTAAAGCGCGCGCCGGGGCCTCTTCCGGCGCGGCATGGAGTTTCGATTCCGGCCGTCCGATACCCACGGTGAATCGGCGAGGCCGCTTTCCCGTTGACCAATACGGGGGTCACGGAGCGCGCGTGCCAGTGGTCGTCGCCGCCCCGAGTACCGATGTCCACACCCGCACCGTCACCAGCTTCTGCGCCGCCGCCTGCCCGAGCGGCGAATGGTGCGACCCGCGTCGGTCGCCTGCGCGAGTTCAGCGCGCAAATCACCGGGGGCCGACTCGTCCTCGTGTGGCTCATTTCCATCGGAATCCACGCACTGTTGTTGTTTATCCTGTTCGAGGCGCCGTGGTTGCTCGGCGCGCCCCTGCCGGAGGAAGAACTGCCCGTCGCGCTGACGGAACTGGTGGGGGAGGTCAAGGCGGCCCGGATGTCGGTCGCTCCTCCGCTGGATCCACAGGATCTGAGCCGCCAGTCGACTTCGGAGAGTCCTTCGTTCGAACCGGAACGATTCGACCAGGTGGCGGAGTCGACGACGCCGCAGGCTACAACGTTGCCCATTGTCGGGATCGGCACCGGCGGCGCCGATTTCTCACGCCACGGACTGACCGGCTCGGCGGCGCCCGGTCCGCAGTTCTTCAACGCGGGCGGGGCCAAGGCGGCAGGCGCCCGGCGCATCGTCTACGTGGTTGATCGCAGCGGGTCCATGGCGGATACGTTCGCGCTGGTACGGTCGGAACTGTTGGAATCCGTCAACCGGCTGCGCCGATCGCAGAAGTTCCACGTGGTCTTCTTCAATGAGGGCAAGCCCGTCGAGAATCCGCCGCGCAGACTGGTCAGCGCCATTCCGTCACAAAAGGAAGGGCTGCGGGCATTTCTGGAGTCCGGCGAGGTGGTGCCCGGCGGGGGGACCGATCCGATCCCGGCGATGCGGCGCGCCTTCGACGTCGAACCTGACCTGATCTTCTTCCTGACGGATGGTGATTTCAGCCCGCAGTTGCTCGTCAAGCTGGAGGAGTGGAACGCCGATCGGGACGTGCGCATCTTCACCATTGCGTACTTCAGCCGCGAAGGCGCGGAATTGCTGGAGAAAATCGCGCGGGAGCACCGCGGTGAGTTCAAGTACGTGGACGAGGACCAGCTTAACGCCCCATGAGGTCGCCCAGACAGGACAGCGGGGTGTTTCATGGGGCGAGGCGCCGGGCCGGCGTTTGCGCCGCCCGCGCCCGCCGGCCTTCGAGGCCGGCGCGGCGAGCGCTGGTCTTGGCCCTGGTGACGATCGTCACCGCGACCCGCGCTGCGGCCGACCAGATTGACGACGGCTCGACCCAATACCGCAATGCCAAGATCACCGGTTTCGAGGCCGGCTTCGTTACGTTTCGTGCGGCCGACGGCAAGGCCCAGCGCGCCGACGTCCGGCTTGCGCGGCGGATCTACGTCGATCAGATGGCCGGGATGGACGACTTCAACACGGCCGAGCAATACGCCTTCGACGGCGACGACGTCCGAGCATCGGCGCGCTACGAGCGGGCCGAGCGACTTGCTTCCGGATTCTGGGCGGATCTGATTCGTGCCCGACTCGTTCTCAGTTTCGATCGCACGGAGCGGATCGACAAAACGATCTTCCATTTCTTGCGCGTTCTGGAGAACGGCGACGCGGGGCCGGCCCTGGCCACGTTACTGCTGCCCGACGGCTTACCGTACAAGCGCAGCCCGGAGTCCGACCGTGCCCTCATGCAGTTGGATACGGCGGTTAACCGCGTGCGCTCCGACGACGGGCGGGCGCTCGTGACGCTGGTGCGTTATGAACTGGTCGCGCGCCTGGGCGATGATCGTGCGGCGGTGATGGCCGAGACGATTGCGCGGTTGAAGTTGCCGGCGGCGATCCGCGCCGAGCGCACCTACGCGATTCAGGCGCGTGCGCTGGAGGCGGTGATGTCGTCCGACGCCACGCCCGAAGCCTTCGGCTGGCTCGATCAGGCGATCCGTGACGCGGACAACTGGGTGGTGCCGGAGCTTCTTCTGACTAAGGGGCGGGCGCTGCTGGCGACGGCGGCGTCGGACGAAGACGTCATTCGTGCCGGATGGGCGTTCATGCGCGTGGTGGTCCACTATCCTCGCGACGACCGTGCGGCCGAAGCTCTGCTCGAGACGGCGCGCGTTCACGAACGGCTTGGCCGACCGCAGAAGGCGGTGGCGTTGTTAAACGAGTGCCTGGCGCGCGGCGACGCGACGCCGCCCGTGCGATCGGCGGCGGAGGAAGCACTGGGCAGACTGGGCGCGATGCAGAAATGATGTTCAGGCCCGCCCCGCGCGCGGGCGGAAGTTTGCGGCAGGACAGCGGATGAAACAGATATTCACATCGGGACTTCTCCTGGGCCTCGTCATCGTCATGATGGTGTCCACCGCGACCGGTCAGACCGACGCCGGCGCAGCCGACGTGCCCGCGGCGACGGGCAGCAACTGGTTCGATCACTTCGTCGTGGCCGGCGGCTGGATCACCTATATCCTGCTGGGCATTTCCGTGGTCGCGATCGCGCTGATCGTCGAGCACGCCGTCACCATCCGGCGATCGACCGTCGTGGCGCCGCAGGTGGCCAGGGAGATTCGTGAACTGATCGACCGGCGCGAGTACGTCGCCGCCGTGCGGCGCAGCGCGGACGACCCCAGCATGCTCGGCTACGTCATCAACGCCGGCCTCATGGAGGCCGCGAACGGCTATGGCGCCATGGAACGCGCCGTGGAAGAGTCGATCGAGGAGCGATCCAGCCGGCTGTTCCGCAAGATCGAGTTCCTCAGCGTCATCGGCAACGTCAGTCCGATGATCGGCCTGTTTGGAACCGTCTACGGCATGATTCGCCTGTTCAGTTCGATTCGCGAAGCCGGCGCCATTCCCGAACCGGGGCGCATCGCGGGAGACCTGTCGATTGCGCTGGTGACGACGTTCTGGGGGCTGGTGATCGCCATCGTGTCGCTCTCGGGCCTGGGCTGGTTTCGCAACCGCGTGGACGTGTTGACGGCCGAGTGCGCCCTGAGCGCGGACCGGCTGCTGCGCGTGTTTCGACCGGGGGGGGCGGGTCACAGCGCCGCCTCGCGCGCCGGCGCCAAGGCGGAAGCCGGCGGCGCCGCGTCCGGCAGTGAGCGCTCGCCCGCGACGGTGGGCGAGTCGGAGTCGGCCTGATGCGATCCACCAGCGGCATCCGCGGCAGGCATCGCCACACGGCGCTGACGTTCAACGCCACGCCGATGATCGACGTCGTGTTCCTGCTGACGGTCTTCTTTATGCTCGTCAGCCGGTTCGCGTCGGCTGAGAACATTACCATGATGCTCCCGGACCCGACGCACAGCGAGGCGCGGGCGGTCAAGATCCCCGAGCGCGTGGTCATCAACTGCCGTTGCGCGGACGAACTGAATCCGGACATCGGCGTGCTCTACAGCGTGGGTCCGAATGCGCCGATCACGCTGGCGGCGCTGTCGGACCTTCTCGAGTCGTACAAGGCTCAGCGGCCGGACATGAAGGTCGTGGTGCGGGCGGACCGGCGCCTCAAATACGCCGAGGTCCGATCGGTCATGCAGATCGTCGCGCGGCACGGCATTCCGATGATTCACGTCGCGGCGCGCACCCCCGCGGGAGGGTCGGCCGCTCCATGACGCCCCACGTCGCCAGCCAAGACAACGGCCGTCCGGCGCCCACCGGCGAGTCTGAGGTCGTTCACTTCCGGCCGCGCCGCAAGCGCGTGCCGCGGGAGAAAAGCGCGCTGGCGCTGAACATCACGCCGATGATCGATATGACGTTCCTGCTGCTGATCTTCTTCGTGGTGACCACGACGTTCGACCGCCCTGAAGGGGTTCTGGCGTCCAAGTTGCCGCAGACGTCGGCCGCGTCGGTGCCGCTGCCGCTGAGCCCGATCGTGGTGCGCGTCCACCCCGCGGCGGCGGATCCGGCAGGATATGACTTGCAGATCGATAACATCTCGGTGGAGCCGGCTGATTTTCTGGAACTGGCGGCGCTGCTGCAGGAGATCCAGCACCGGCCCGGCTTCGATGCCGATACGCCGGTGGTGATCATGGCGTCGGGGGGGGTACGCTGGGACCACGTCGTCAACTGCTGGAACGCCGCCGTACACGTTGATTACAAGAACGTACTGTTCGGCGAGGAGTAGGGGCCGCGCATGGAGGGCATTGAACGGACACTCCGAACTGCGCCAGTCGGAACCGCGCAGGTTCGCACCGCGCTCGTAAGGAGGTGGCCATGCCCCGACGGCAGTTCCAACAGATCGGAATCCTGCTCCATGCGTGACAGGCTGTTGAAGAACGGCTCTACGCTTGTGTGCCACCGGCTTCCAGCCGGTGAAACCACGGCCTGGAAGGCCGTGCCACACGTTCTTCAACGGGCCGCTAAGCCGCTCGCCTTCGGCCGCGGACCGGATTGGCGGCGCGTGCTTCGCGTGACGTGCGTGGCACTGGCCGGCGCGATGGC
>CAZYLK010000054.1:0-9256 GCA_964648365.1 uncultured Phycisphaeraceae bacterium | reverse complement strand
CGGATTGGCGGCGCGTGCTTCGCGTGACGTGCGTGGCACTGGCCGGCGCGATGGCTGCGACTGCCGTGGCGCAGCAGCGGCCCGCGGAGGAGGACCGGTTCGACACAGCCGCGTTTCAGAACGCCCTTCGGGCCCGCGGCCTGACGGAACTGCTCGAACTCCATCTCAACGAGTTTCCGCCGCGCAACGAGGAATCGCTGATCCTCTTGCAGCGGCAGGTGCGACTGTCGCGTTACGCCGATGCCACACTCAGCGAGGCCGAACGGCTGGCGGCACTGGCCGAAGCCAACCGCCTGCTGGAACAGCTCATCCGGATGCGCGATACCGACCCGCGCCGGCATGAATGGCGTTGCGTGCTGGCTCAGTCGCTGCTGAACGAGGAGGCCGCGCCGGCGATCGCGCGGATCATACTGCTGGGCGGCAATGCGGACGACCGGCGCGTGCTGGCCGATCGCGCCGGCCGGGCGGTGGCGCTGCTGGAGAAGGTGGTTTCCGACGTCGACTCAGAGTACGCGCGCCTCGACGCCATGAATCTGCGCGACTACGAACGGGTCGAGGAAAGCGGCTACATCGACCGTCTCGAGACGGCGGACGCGCAGGCCCGTTACCTGATCATCTGGGCCGCCTTCTACGACGCCCTGCCGCGGGCGCCGCGTGATACGCTCCGCCATCAGCGGCTCGAATCGGTGCTCGACCGGCTGGAGGAGGAGGCCTGGCTGCTCGAAAAGCCGCACGACGAGACGCACCTGCAAGCGCAGACGCTTCTGCTGGCGGGCATGGCGGAACGGTTGATGGGCCTGGACGACGCGGCCGAACGCCATCTCGACGAGGCCGTGCGCGCCGTGCAGAAGATTTCCGACCCCGCCGAGCAGAAATCGCTGGAGTGGGTCACGTTGCGCGCGGTCGTGGAGCGGGCGCGAGCGCTGCACCATGCCGGTCGCGGCGGGGCTGCGGCGGAGGTGCTCGACGACTTCGAACGCAAGACCGCGGCCGGCGAGGAATCGTTCGGTCATCGGCTGGTCATCGCCATGGCCCGCCGGGCCCTCCACAAATCGGCGGCGGCGCAGGCGCGCGCCGACAAGGAGCCCGTGCGCGCGGCGCAGGAACAGGCAGCGGCGACCGCGGAACTGGTGCGGCTGGCCGAAGGGCACGCGGGACACCGGGATGAGATCTACGGGACGCTGTACGACCTGATGGGCGCCGACGCCGACCTGACGTCGCTCGACGACATCGAAAAGGCGGCGCTGATGGCCGGGCTGCTGCGCGACGCGCGGCGCATGGAAGACTCGGCCGGCGCCTGGCCCCCCCCCGACGGCCCGCCGCATCCCGGCGGCGCCACACCGGAGGCGCTGAGGCGGCGCGTGCTTCAGATCGGCGCATCCATGCCGCCCGGCGGTCCGGCCGTCCATGCTTCGCTGGAGCCGGAAATCGCGTTCAACCTGGCCGTGGCGTATCAGCAACTCGGCGACAGCGTGGAGGCGGCGCGGCAGTTTCTCCGCGTCGGGCGTGAGTATCCGCGATTCCCGGACGCCCTGCGGGCGTCACTGCTGGCGGTGCAACTGGCCTATCAGCTTCGAGCCGCCCCGCAGAGCGATCCGGCGGCCGGCGAACTCTACCTTGATGCCCTGGCCGCGCTCGTAACGCGGCATGGCGCGTCGCCGGAGGCCCGCTACTGGCGGTTTTTCTACGCTTTGGCGCTGGAGGACGCCGGTCGGTACGCGGACGCGGCGGCGCAGTATCTGCTGGTCGAGCCGCTGCACGAGCATGCGTTGGAGGCGATGTGCTTTCGCGCCCGCAGCCTGGGCGCCGCGCTGCTGCACGCCTCGCAGACCAACGGATCTGACGCGGTCTCGATGCGCCGCGGCGTGGCGGAGATTCTCGATCTGCTGCGCGACTTCAATGCCCGCGCCGCGGAACTGAAGTCAACCGCCGCGCCGGACCGGGTACGGGAGATCGACGCCATGATGGCGGAAGCGGCGCTGGTGCAGGCGCGAATTCAACTGCTGCCGATGGTCGGCAATCCGCAGCGGGCGCTGGAAATCCTCGCCCAGTTCGAGACGACATGGCCGGACGCGAAGCGCCCCATGGGGGCCGTGCTGGCCACGCGGCTGACGGCGCTGCAGCGGCTCGGCCGCTTCGACGACGCGGCGGCGCTGCTGCCCGGTTACGTGGCGATCGACCCGGCGGGCGCCGGCGCGACGCTTCAGTCGCTCTATACGCCGCTGGCGGAAGCGCTGGAGAAAGAGTCGGTCGACGGCGCCGCGGAGGGGGCCGAAATGCGCTCCGAGCTTGCGCGGCGGATCGCGGAGCAACTCTGCATCTGGGCACAGCAGCCGCAGTCACACGTGGATGAGGCCGGTCTGCGGGCGCTGAAGCTGCAACTGGGCGAGGCACTGGTCCGGGCGGGCGAGCCGGCCCAGGCGCGGCAGGTGTTTCTGGAATGCGGCGCCCGGTCGGCCGCGGCCGCGCCTTCGGGCGCAGGCGTGGACGCCCGCGCGGTCATGGGTCTGGCCGAGTCCCACTACGTCAGCGGCGAGTTCGACGCTGCGCTGCCACTGTATAACAAGATTGCCACGACGCTGTCGCCGCAGTTTCCGATGCGATGGAAAGCGCTCCTGCGGGATCTGCAATGCCGCAAAGAACTCGGCCACGACCCGGCGGGCATCGCCAAGGTGATTCAGAATCAACAGGTGGACCGCCACTACGCGGACCCGGCGGCGGGGGGGCGCTATGTGTCCGCCTTCGAGGCGCTGCTGAAGGCGTCGCAGCGGCGCGAGCCGTAGGAACGGCATCGACGGCGCCCGCGGCCTGCGCAGGGGGCCGGTGAGGCGGCCGCCGGGCTGATCGGTCGGCCGGCGCCGGACGGTTTGGCGATGGGGAGAACAGCGAGTCCTGTCCGGAGTGAGAAGAGCCCAAGAGGGCAACTTGACTGTTCCTTCTCCGGACCCCTATCATTGAGCAGTACGGTGTTCGGAGAGAGGGTAGCAGCTACCCCCCAAAGGGACGTTGACGTGATGCGGCGCCCGGTGTGCATGGCCTGAGGGCCACGCCAGCGGAGTTGCGTTATGGTCGGCACACCCTTCCTGACCATTTCCAACCGAAATCAGGGCTTCCCTGCGCGCCCCGCAACCCCGCAACTTGCCAGGCCGGCACGCCAGCATCTCGCCTGGCTGCGTCAAGACGCTATTGGTCGGGCGAGAACGAGCCTCTCCATACGTGGCACTGGAATTGCCAACAATACTCACTATCGGACCGAGAGGTGGAGTATGGCCCAGTGAGGGCTTTCCGCTCTAACCTACCGCCCCTCGCGGCGCGCGAACCTGGGAAGAGTCCGGCCAGCGGGATGCCGGAAAGGGCGCCGGTACGCACGGCGCCGGATTCCAGTCACTGCAAACACGGGCTGAGAGCCGGCTCTGCGGGCCGCGCTCGACACGATCGGTGGGCCAATTCACACACTCGGTGGGAAATCTCGCGCACCGCGAGGAGCCCGGCCGGCGCGAAAAGCGCCCTCGCGCCGCGGTCCCACGGCCGGGCGCGGGCACTCGCCCGCGGCATCGGACGCACGACCCGCAGTCCGCCGTCGTCCCGCGGCCGTGATCCCGGACTGATGCCCGTCCGCGGCCCGCCGCGGCCCTATCAGTTCCTGTACACCGGGCGGAAGCGGACTTCCGCTCCGGTAACCAGAGCCGCGTCCCGCGCCACGGCCATTCGCCTCGGCGTCGGGACGAGTGATCTCAAACTCTCTCACAAGGAGTACGCATTATGAAATCTAGCAACATCCAGCGCGTCGCGCTCGCAGTCTTGCTCGCGCTCGTGCCGTGCTACGCCCCCACCGTCCTGGCGGGCACGACGTTCGAATGGACGGGCGCCGCGGAGCGGAGCGGCTGGTCCAACGGGGCCAACTGGTCCTGCCTGGACGTCCAGCGCGACTATCCGGGCGACTTGGCCGTCAATGACCGGGTGATCATCGACCAAGACTCGCCCGCGTGGCAGGTCGTGGACGTGCCCGGCGTCACGCTGGAGTACCTTTTCATCGGCGACAACCATGAACTGGTGCTGAACAACGGCATCCTCGTCACCAGCGACGAGGAGGAGTTGGGGATCGTGCGCTTTGAGGGATCGGTGACGCTCTCCGGACAGGGGACCGTCACCGCCAGGGGTGTCCTGGTCAACTCGAAGAGGATGAGCACCACCATTACCACGACCGGTGCGACGCTGAGGACCACGGACGAATAGTCCGGCCTTGCAGCGGTCGCACGGTCCGTGCAATCTCAAAGGAGTACTTAGAATGAAGCTAAGCTATCTGCTTGTCGCCGCCCTGGTCATGGTACCCGTGGCCTCGGCGGAAGTGTTTACGTGGACCAATGGCGCAGAGAACCGCGTCTGGACCGACAGCAACAACTGGTCATCGGGGGGCGACGGCCCGGCCTATCCGAACACACAGTACGATACGGCGATCATCCCGAACGTCGGCGACCAACAGGCCGACTACCCCATTCTCGATTCAGCGACGCCGATCACAATAGGGTGGCTGACGATCACCGCTCCCCACCCGGGCGTTGACGAGTTGACGATCGCGGGTAACGCCACTACGCCTCGCGTGCTGAAAGTGGTCGGTCGCGACGGAGTGGCACTCTCCGCCACGTCGACAAACAACCTCCCCACAATCCGGCTCGAAGAAAAGGCCGAATTGTGGGTCACGGGCGGCGGGTATTTCGGCCACTGGGGCGAGATCATCTTCGACGCCAGTGACGGGAGTCCCGGCGCGAACCCGCCGAAGTTCGTTGTCGGCGAAGGCAGCACTCTCACAGTACGTGATTTCTCGGGTAACCAAGGTGTCCTGCACTTCGTGGCCGTCACCAAGGCGTTGATCACGGGCGAGGTCGCCCAGTCCGGGGATCTGTCCGAAACGCTCGTGCTCAGCTCGCTTGGCAGGATGTACGGGTCATACGAGATCGACGTGATCTTCGTCAACAACGGCAAGATCTACACAAGCGCCGATCATGAGCCCGGCACCATCCAGTTGCTCTGCCATCCCAAGTCCGGGGCAGGTCACTGGTTCGTCGACGGCGGCAATTCCGAGACGGGATCGGAACTCCGCGTCAGGGCCGGACTCGTGACGTCGGCCCGCCTTCAGATCCACAAGTTTGGCTCGCTCGTGGTGCGCCGTCCCACGAGCAGCATACCCCGCAACACGGGCATCGAGAGCCGGTTCTACATGGAGGAAGACGGCAGCGTCATCGTGCTTCAGGACCGCGTCTTCGACGCGGATCGCTGGGACAAGGAAGAATGTGTGTCAGACTAATCCAACCTGACCAAGGAGAAACACCATGAAGTATATGAAGAGAATCTGTACGACACCGCTCGCGATGCTGATCATCGCAGTCCTGCTGGCGACGCCGGCCATCGCCGCGGTCGTTCAGTTCCACTGGGACGGCGAAGGCGGCGACAACGACTGGACGACGACCGCCAACTGGGACAGAACGGCGCCGCCCTACTATCCCGGAAACCCATACTCCAACGACCATGACGTTACGATCAAGGATACGTCACGGCGCAGCACGGTCTACGCGGACGTCGGGGTCTCCGTGGGACGTCTGCTGCTTGGCGACGGCCACACGCTGGTCGTGGACAATCCCGTTCAGGTCTATGCCGAGGCCCAGGACGAACTCGACGGCGGGCTCGTGATTGAGGGCTACGTGACCGTCCTTGAGGACGACGCCGAGGCCGATCAGTCTGTCAACTGCAAGTACATCTACATCAACTTTAACAATCGCACGGAACTCGTGATCGAGTCCGACGACGATGATGAGGAGGTCACGCTGTACACGACGAAGACGTGACGGCGCGACCGACCTCGGTCATGAACAAACGACAGCTTACGGAAACTGACGAAGAAGGAGATACACTTATGCAACGCATCACTGTCATGCTGGCCGTGCTGCCGGTCGTCGCCCTGCTGGCGGCGCCCGCGTCGGCCGACCAGACGACGTTCACGTGGACCAGGGGCGGTGGTACAGACAACTGGGAGGACGCGAGCAATTGGTTCGCCGATCCCCAACCCAACCCTCTGCGCTGGCCGGGGGAAGGCGCATTCGTGGACGACATCGTCATCGTGCGCTGGGAGTTCGGCATGGGCGATGACGTCGAGGTGGTCAAACCCAATGGCGATGCATCCATCACCATCGCCGAACTGCGGATTCTGTACAACCAGACGTTCAACAAGTGGGCGTCGGTGACCATCGCCCCCCGGGGCGGCGACCAGTTTCACGAGATCGAGGTCACGGCCCGGGACGGGCTGACCGTCGAGGAGGACTGTGTCCTGACGATCGGAGGATCCGACGCCAACCCCAACGCGACCCTGCGACTTTCCGGCGGCGGCGACATCATGCTGGACGGGACGATCCTGCTCAACGGCGCCGACGACGGTGACCAGTCCGCCCTTCAGTTCAACCCGTCGCCGGGCAACAGCGATGAGACGTACGTCACCCGCGGCTGCGGGGCTATCGGCGCCCCTGAGCCTGGCTGGATCACCAGCGGCGGCGACCAGGTCGTGCTGGTGCTGGGCCCGGGCAATACCATTTACGGGGACGTGATCCTCGCCCTCCCGCTGGTGAACCAAGGCCTGGTGGAGACCTACGGGGGCACGCTGAAGCTCGTGTGCGAACCCAAAATCGGTCCGGGCGACTGGTCGGTCACGGGCGGGACGATGGAGGTGCTGGCCCCGGTGGCCGGGACGGGGGATCTGCTGGTTGCTGGGGACCTCAATCTCCATCGCCACTTTTCCCTCTATGGCAATCTGACCCAGGTGGGCGGATCGGTCATCACAATCGACCAGGATGTCATGTTCGACGTCGGCGAGTTCGACGCGACCGGGTGTCCGGCAGACGAGGAGTAGCGTCGGGTAAACCGCCACGGCTGGCACGGCGATTGCCGGCTTGAAGTGGCGGCGAATACGTGAATGCTATCATCGGGAGGGGCTCCAACACTACGGCGGACGCCCCTCCCGTGCGGGGATTGCCGGGCGCGTCAGACTTCGGCTGACCACCAGCGCCGACGACCTCGTCAACTTCGAGGGAACCAGTGGCAAGTCTGCGATATGATTTGCCGTTTGGGGAAGCAAAGAGTGTGGAGTATAGTGATGATGTTTCGCTCGACGACTGTCTTATCGGCCTTCATTCTCGTGCCCTGTGCTGCCCCCACTCGTATGGTGCGCGCAGACCTGCCCTCCCGCGAATACGGCTGGACAGTTACGTGCGGTTCCCTGACGTTCGACTTTGGTAATGGCGTCGCCGGGGATATCAATGGCAATGTCTACGCTGTCGGAACCTTCGAGGGGCAAGTCGATTTTGATGCGGCTCGCTCACGTGCGAGGCTGAGATCCAAAGGCGAGGAAGACATATTTGTCGTGAGCTATTCGCCGGACGGAACTTATCGATGGGCTGGAAGCATGGGAAACAGCAGCTTCGACGTGGGGTTTTCAGTGGCCTCCGCGGCAGACCGTGTGGTTCTCACTGGGCGGTTTACGGGCAAGGTAGACTTCGACCCGAGTCGGGACGGAGTGGACAAGCGGCGATCTCGAGGCTTCTCGGATATTTTTCTAACCGAACTCGCCCCTGACGGAGAGTACAGGCGTGCCGCGACGATCGGTGGCAAGGCAGGCGACATCGGATTTGGAACGACACTCGATTCTCACGAAAACCTCATCATAGTCGGCTGGTTTGAGCAGACTGTCGATTTTGATCCAAGTCCGGGGCGTGATCGACACACCGCCGAGTACCGGGATGTCTTCGTAACAAAGCTGCGTTCCGACGGGAAGTATCGCTGGACACGCACGATCGGCGGGCCGAGCGAGGACGTTGCGTGGCGGGTGGCCGCCGCGCCAGATGACTCCATCTACCTCTGTGGTCAGTTTCGTGGAATCGCCGACTTCGAGCCAGGCCCCGGCGAAGACATCCACGTCTCTGCCGGCGAACGCGACATTTTCATGACCAAGTTCTCAAAGGACGGCGATTACGAGTGGACGCACACGGCCGGGGCCGAGGATCTGGACGTGGCGTACGATCTCGCAGTGGACGGTGCGGGCAACGTCTACGTTACGGGTGGCTATGCCTTCGCCGTGGACTTCGACCGCCGCGGGGGCGGCGACATACGTGAGAACCGCGGCGCCGGCGACGTATTTGTGACGAAACGCGGCCCCGACGGCGCTTACCGCTGGACGCGCACGTTTGGCGGGCCTGGCATCGAAGGCGGCTTCGGCATCGACGTGGACGACACCGGCCTGTTGGTCGTCGGCGGCAACTACTCCGGAACGGTCGATTTCGATTTCACCGGTGGCGTGGATGAGAAGACCGCTTCGGGCGGGCGCGACGCGTTTCTGACCTGGATGACCACCGACGGCGAGTACCTGTTTACCGACGTGTTCGGCGGAGCAGATGGCAGCGACGGCATTCAGGACGTTGACATCGCCGCCGATGGCAGCGTGGTGGCCTGTGGCGCCTTCACGTCGCACGACGCGGACTTCGACCCTACAAGCGGCCAGGACATACACTCCTCCAACGGCAACTTTGACTTTTTCATTACCAAATACTACCGCGGCACGTGCGCGGCGGTGGAAGGGCACAAGCTGACGGCTAAGAAGGGCAAGATCACGGCGGAAGTCTATGCCAAAGTTCCCCGCGGCGGCGTGACGGTGGAGTGTATCCCAACCGATCCGCCCGGCGAGCCGATCGAGAAGAACGTCAACATCAACGGTGACAACATGGGTTCATACAAGCTCAAGAAGCTCAAGAAAGGTGAATACGCCTGCGCGATAACGGAAGTCCGCGACGCCGACGGCGACGTCGTCTGCGACGAACCCGCCGGCAAGCGGACGGTGAGTGTGGAGTAGAAGACACCGGTTGCAAATCGAAGATCCGCCCGTGGCGGACCGGTGCCACATGTTCCACCGGTTGCAGACCGGTGCCACATGGCTGGCCGATCGCAAACCGGTGCCAGATGGCTGGCCGATCGCAAATCGGTGCCAGATGGCTAGCCGATTGCATACCGGTGGCAGGATTGGAACGAACTTCGGCATTCAACGCGCGAGATGGAAGGAGGCGGCGTATGAGTGCGATTCCCTTACTCAGGGCGGGCGTCCGGGGCGTGATCGTCGCGGCGCTACAGGCGCTGGCCGTCCGGTTCCGCCGGCGCGCGGCATACGGGGAGCTATTGCCAAATTTCGTTGATGGGCTCGGCTTCAGGCGGCGTCCTTCTC
>CAZYLK010000053.1:32925-33014 GCA_964648365.1 uncultured Phycisphaeraceae bacterium | reverse complement strand
TCCATGAAGGGCGTCAGGCTGCCTCGGCCGTGCGAGGGTGTCAGGATGCCTCGTCACACAAGCGAAACGGCTCCTCCCGGCGAAAACCG
>CAZYLK010000053.1:0-32825 GCA_964648365.1 uncultured Phycisphaeraceae bacterium | reverse complement strand
ATGCTCATCCCCGAAGCATCCTGACACCCTTTCCAGCCGGGTTGAGCGCGCCCCGTGAAAGGGTGTCAGGATGCCTCGTCACACAAGCGAAACGGCTCCTCCCGGCGAAAACCGCCGCACATCCGAAGCCATGCTCATCCCCGAAGCATCCTGACACCCTTTCCAGCCGGGTTGAGCGCGCCCCGGTTGCATTCCTCCGCCCGAAGCGGCACGATCGCACACGTGGCCGGCGAAAGCGTAACGAGCGACGTTCCGTTGAGTGACCCCGAGCGCCCGCCACGCGCCGAATCCCCGCCGCCATGGGACGCAACCCCACCCCCAAGCCCATCCCCATCCGCACAGCCGCCCCCGCCGCCATTGATCACGGCGCTGCTGGCAGCGCCCTTCGCGCCCGCCTGTGCCGCCCGGCGACTGGACCGGCTATCGCTGCGCCGTGCGTGGCTGCTGCACCTGGCCATGACCGGTGTGTTCGTGCTGATGGTTTTCTGCGTCGGCGAGGCGGGGCCGGACTTCCGGTGGGGCCGCGTGCGAACGCTTCCCGAGCGCCTGCTGCGGTATCCCGCCGAACTGATGGACGAGTTTGATCGCGACCCGTGGATCACCGGTCTGGCTTGCGCGGCCACCTGCGCCGGCGTCGAACTCGGCTTCGCGGCGCTGGCCGCGCTGCTGGCGCCGTGGGGGGCGCGGGACGAGCCGCTGCGTCGCAGCTTCGCAGCCGCGCTACGGCGGACGTGGCTGTTCGCCATTGTCGCGTTCTGGGCGCTGGCCGTGCCCGTGGCCGCGGCGTACGCGGCCTACGGCGCCTCGCAGCGATGGGATGCGGTGCATCCCCAGCCGACCTGGCCGCCCCTCGCCCATCCGCAGGCGCCGACGCTCGCCCAGAGCGACCCGGACTATCAGAACCAGTGGGATCAGTTCAATGCCGCCGTCGCGCGCTACAACCTGTCCGGCGAGGAATACTGGAATCAACGGCGGGCCTGGAAACGCGAGAAGCCCTGGTATCTTCGCAACGACGGCCTGGCCCCGCTGATCATCCTCGGCTCCGCCGCCGGGCTTTGGACGGTCTTGACGCTGATGCGCGGCGCAGGCGCGCCGCGGACGGCGCCGCCGATCCCGCGCGACCCGACGTGCGACGCCTGCGGCTACAACCTGACCGGCATGGCGATCGAAGCCCGCTGTCCCGAATGCGGGATGGCGGTGGTGGAATCGCTCGGCGACGGCGCCCGCCCGGGGACGGACTGGCAGCGCCGCGGCGACGTCGGCCGGGCCGCGGCGTTCCTGCGGGTCTTCGCGCTGTCGGAGACATCACCCGACCGGCTGGGCCGCCAGATCCGCACCAACGGCGAGTCGACCGATCACCGCGTCTATGCCTTCGCCTGGATGCCCGTCGTCTTTCTGATCGGCGCGGTCGCGGTGCTCTGCACTTTTCTGGCAACCACCGTACCGTCGGAACGGCAAGATGAACTTGAGGTGTTGCCGGCGCTTTCAGTGGCGTGGGGCGTCTCCTGCGTCGTCGGCGCCCTGGCGATCATGCTGGCCTCCGCGGGCGTGGTGGGGTGGTTCCTCAGCCTCAAGGCCGGCCGCAACCTGTGGCCGGCGTCGATGCAGATCGCAGCGTATCTGGCGGCGGATCTGGCGATATGGACCGCGATAGGCGGCGCCGTGGGCGTCGCCCTGGTCGCCTGGACACATCCTCGCAACGGCGGTCTCAATGCCGCATCGCAGGCCCTGGGCGTGCCGCCGCCACTGCTGTTCCTTGCGTTATTCTTCGTGCCGAACGCGTTCATGGGTATCCGGTTTCTGATGCTCCTGGGGCGCGGTACGAGCGCGGCGCGACATGCGAACCGGTAGCGATTCAGTCCATGGCGCAGCGAGCAAACCCAGCCTGTGGTTCGCGCTACTGATCGCACCCATCGCCCCGGTACGTGCAGTTCAGCGGTTGGACCGCCTCTCGATGCGATGGGCCTGGGTGACTCACGCACTCATCGCCGTGCTCTTTGTCGCCATCGTGGCGCTGGTGGGCGAAGCGTCGCCGGAGTACACATGGGACAGCTTCCAAGACGCGCAATCGCTCCTCCAACATCGGATCGAACACCGACTCAACGCGTCGGATCGGCCTCTCCGGTCGGCTCTTGGGACGATCACTGCGATCGTTGGTTCCGTAGAAGCCGGTTTTCTGCTGCTCGCAGCCTTACTCGCACCCCGGGGCGCTCGCGATGAGCCATTGCGCCACAGCTACGGCGCCTCGCTCCGCCGCGTCTGGCTTGTCTCGATTTCACTCTTTTGGCCGATCCTGCCACTACTCGTGTTCGACGGTTGGATCAGCTCGCGCGCGGCCGATTGGCAGAAGCACCATCCCGAACCCGACTATAGAGATTTTGCGGTAGCTGGCGGGCTCACTGAGGATCCGGCGGAGCTGAACCGCCGCAGGGCACTCTTCGGGAACGCCTGGGACGACTGGAATCGTCTGACGCCGTGGTATCTGCGCGGAGCACACGCCTACGTCGAAGCCGCCATCATGCTGTCGGGGCTGTGGATTCTGAGTGTCCTGCTGCGTGCTGCGGCTGCGCCGCGGCCAGTGTCATCGGTTGCTCGAGATCCGCAGTGCGAAGCCTGTGGATACAACCTCACCGGCGTTGGACTCGATGCGCGGTGCCCGGAATGCGGGATGGTCGCGACGGCGTCGCTCGGCGCGGAATCGCGGCCCGGCACGCCATGGAGTCATCGCGCCGAACTGGGTGTGCGCCGCGCCTGGTGGCGGACGTTCGTCATGTCGCTGCGCGCGCCGGATGAACTGGGGCGCCGGCTGAACCAGAGTTCGGACGCGGGCGATTGCCGCAGTTACGCCCTCACTTGGATCCCCGCGATTTTTGTTCTGGGCATCTTGGGGTTTACGGCGCCGTTTGTGCTCGAGCACCGATGGTGGTCGTACCCAATCGATGGTTGGATGGTTGCGGAGTTCGTCGCAACCGGCACGGCCGCAGTGTCCATGGCATACGGCGTTACGCACGCCGGCGCTTGCGGCATTGGATGGGCGCTGAGCCTGGCGTCGCGAAGGAACATGTGGCCGGCGGCCGTGCAGGTCAGTGGATACCTCGTCGGCCTCGTGGCAATTGGGGTAGTTGTCTATGGCCTGAGCCTGGAGTGGTTGGCGTGGTTCGAGTGGAAATTCGGCTGGCTCCCCGCTATCGAAAGGGCGATGGAGTTTCCGCGCATCCTCGGTCCATGCATTCGCTGGTGTGTCAACGTGGGGATGGCGGTGTGGTTCCTCTGGGCGCTGACGCGGGGCACCGGCGCCGCACGATATGCGAACCGCTAGACGCCCTCCCGAAACACTGACGGGCATCATCGGTGTGGATTGCCCCGACGACCCACTGGAGATGGAGCGAAGTTCAGTGCGCCGACGCTGCGATTTGCCGTCGGGGAGTAGACCTCTATCATGGCGCGCAGCGACCAACGCCCCACGGCCCGGCGCGTCACCGGCCGGGTCCATGAGTCCACCCCATGTCCATCTTCAACGCCTCGCAGCAAACCAATCTCGCTCTGCTGACCGATCTCTATCAGCTCACCATGGCCTACGGCTACTGGAAGGCGGGCGTCAGCGATCGCGAGGCGGTGTTTCACCTGTACTTTCGCGAAAACCCCTTCGACGGCGGCTTTGCGGTGGCCTGCGGGCTGGAGCCGATCATTCGGCTGCTGACGGACTTTCACTTTGACGACTCGGACGTCGACTATCTGCGCACGCTGACCGGCAACGATGACCGGCCCCTCTTCGACGGCGCGTTCCTGCACGAGCTGAAGGGTCTGCGGCTGTCCTGTGACATCGACGCCGTTCCGGAAGGGACGACCGTGTTTCCGTACGAGCCGCTGATCCGAGTCCGCGGGCCGATCGCCGAGTGCCAGATCCTCGAAACGCCGCTGCTGAACACGATCAACTTTCAGACGCTGATCGCCACCAAGGCGGCCCGGCTGCGGATCGCCGCGGGGGACGAGCCGATCCTGGAGTTCGGCCTGCGGCGGGCGCAGGGCATCGACGGCGCCCTGGCCGCCAGCCGCGCGGCCTACGTCGGCGGATGCAACGCCACCTCGAACATCCTGGCGGGCAAGCTCTACCGCATCCCCGTGCGCGGCACGCACGCCCACAGTTGGGTCATGTGCTTTGAGGATGAACTCGAAGCCTTCCAGGCGTACGCGGACGCCATGCCCAACAACTGCGTCTTCCTCGTGGATACCTACGACACGCTGACGGGCGTGAAACACGCCATCGAGGTGGGCCGGAGGCTGCGCGAGCGGGGCCACAAAATGGTGGGCATCCGGCTCGACTCGGGCGACCTGGCCTACCTGAGCATCGAGGCCCGCCGGCTGCTCGACGAGGCGGGATTCCCGGACGCCGTCATCGTGGCCAGCAACGATCTCGACGAGAACATCGTCAAGAGCCTCAAGGCACAGGGCGCGAAGATCGGCGTGTGGGGCGTGGGCACGAAGCTGGCCACGGCCTATGACCAGCCCGCGATGGGCGGCGTCTACAAACTCTCGGCGGTGCGGAAGCCGGGGGGGGCGTGGGAACACCGGATCAAACTCTCCGAGCAGGCGGTCAAGATATCCAACCCCGGCATGCAGCAGGTCCGCCGCTTCCGCCGCAACGGCGAGTGCATCGCCGACGCCATTTACGATGAACTCACCGGCATCGACGACGCCTGCACCCTCGTCGACCCGCTCGACATGACCCGCCGCAAGCGCATCCCGGCCGGAACGCGGCACGAAGATCTCCTCGTGCCCGTCTTTCGCAGTGGAAAGAGCGTGTACGAACCGCCGTCGATCGACGAGATTCGCGCGCGGGCCGCCGCGGGACTGGCCGCGTTCCACGGCGGCGTGAAGCGGTTCATCTACCCGCACCAGTATCCCGTCGGACTCGACATGAGGCTGCACGAACTCAAGACGCGGCTGATCCTGCAGGCCAGGGGCGAAAACGTGAACGGATAATGCCCCTGTGCTGCGGCTTGCGGCGGCGTCAGATCGGGCACACCAGCTTGCCCAGCCGCTCGGTCAGCTTGATGTTCTCGTCGTAATCGACCGGGCAGTCGATGACGACGGGCCGCTTGGCGCAGAAGGCCTGTTCCAGGGCCGGACGCAGTTCGTGGGCGGCTTCGATGCGGAACGCATCGCAGCCGAACGCGGCCGCCAGCGTGACGAAGTCCGGGTTGCCGAAGTCGATGTGGCTGGGGCGGCCGTACAGGTTCATCTGCTTCCACTTGATCAGGCCATAGCCGCCGTCCGACCAAACCATTGCCACGATCGGCAGCTTCAGCCGCACGGCCGTCTCCAGTTCCTGCACGTTCATCAAAAAACCCCCGTCGCCGCTGATGCTCAGCACGCGGCGGTCGGGGTAGAGCAGCTTGGCGCCGATCGAACCGGGCAGGGCGATGCCCATCGCGGCGAAGCCGTTCGAGATCAGGCAGGTGTTCGGCTCGACGCACGGATACATGCGGGCGATCCACATCTTGTGGGCGCCGACATCGGAAATGAGGATGTCCGAGTCGCCCATCACGGCCCGCACGTCGTGCAGAATGCGCTGCGGCTTGAGCGGGAAGCCGTCATCGCCGGCCGCAGCGTCCAGTTCGTCCAGAATCGCGTGCCGAAGCGAGTTGACCATAGGCACGTCGTCGCGCGGCGTGATCTTCTCGCCGAGCTCATCCAGCGTCAGGCCCAGGTCCGCCTCGATGCCGCAGGCGAGTTGATAGTGCCGATCCACCTCGGCCGGGCAGCGATCGATGTGGATGATTCTCTTGTCGCGGTTCGGGTTCCATCGCTCGGGCGGATACTCAACGAGGTCATACCCGACGGCGATCACCACGTCCGCCCGCTCGAAGCCGCAGCTTACGTAGTCGTTGGCCTGCAACCCGACCGCCAGCATCGAACGGGGATCGGTATAGGGCAGCACGCCCTTGGCCATGAACGTGTGGGCGCAGGGGATGTGCGTGCGGTCGACGAATCGCCGCAGCGCGTCGCATCCGCGGCCGCGGATCAGGCCGTTGCCGCACAGAAGAATCGGGAAGCGGGCGGCGTTGATGACATCGACGGCCTTCTGAACCTGCCGGGCGAGCGGCTCGGGGTCTTTCGGCTGCTGCAACACCAGCGGCTCGCCATCGACCTGTTCTTCCGCCACGTCTTCGGGAAAGTCGATGTGGGCAGCGCCGAACTTCTCCGTCTGGGCGACCTTGAACGCCTTCCGCACGACTTCCGCGACAATGCCGCCGTCGACGATCTGAGCCGTGTACTTGGTCATGGGCCGAAACAGGCCCACCAGATCCATCGCCTGGTGCGATTCCTTGTGCAGCCGCTTGATGGACGTTTGGCCGGTGATGGCCACCAGCGGTACGCGATCCATGTTGGCGTCCGCGACACCAGTGGCCAGGTTGGTCGCCCCCGGGCCGAGCGTCGAAAGGCACGCCGACGCCCGCCCCGTCAGCCGCCCCTGCACGTCCGCCATGAACGCCGCCCCCTGCTCGTGCCGGGTGGCGACGAACCTCAGGTCGGTGTCGAGCATGGCGTCCATGACGTCCATGTTCTCCTCGCCGGGCACGCCGAAGATGTAGGGAACGCCCTCATTGGCGAGGCATTTGACGAACAGCTCTGCGGCTTTCATGGATGTGGCTCCTGTGCTTCGGCGCTCGCGGCCTCGCGGTCCGCGTCATGCTCTCGCGTCGGATCGATCTGAAGGTACTCACTGAGCCAGATGACGCCGAGGTAGAACGGGATCGTGTCGATCAGCGCGACCGAGAACTTGAAAACGTAGCTGCTGGCGACCAGGACGAACATGCCGCTCAAGGTCCGTTCGCCGCTCTGAAACTGCGCCCAGAACGTGATGAAGATCACCGCGGTCGAGTCGACGAGCTGACTGATCATCGTGGAGCCGTTGTTTCGCAGCCACAGGTGGCGCCCGCGGGTGAGGCGCTTCCAGAAGTGGAACAGGAACACGTCGCAGAACTGCGCCGCAAGGTAGGCGAACATCGACGCGATCACTGCGCCGCGCGTGCAGCGGAAGATGATCTCGAACAGGTCGATCTGCTGAACCTGCCCGCCGAACGGCAGCATGACGGGTCGGGCGAACTCCAGCGTCTGCCACGGCGGCGGGTTCCACGAGCCGTCCGGCAGCCACGCGGGACGCACGGCCTCGTCGATCGCCGGCGCCTGGTGGCCGAGCCACAGGAAGCCGAGCACGAGCAGGTTCAACACGAATCCCAGCCACACCACAAAGTTCGCCCGCCGCCGGCCGTAGAACTCGCTGATGAAGTCGGTGCAGAGGAAGGTCAGAGGATACGGCAGCACGCCGACCGCCAGCGCGGCCGGGCCGATGTGGATGAAGCGGGTGATGCCCAGGATGTTGAGCATCGTCATCGAGCCGAGGAACAACCCGGCGAAGACGAGGAACACGCGCTCGCGTCGCTCGTGCAGCACGGACGGCGCGTGTACGGCGTCAAACATCGCTGAAACGTCGGGTCCGGCCATGACGGCAGCGTACCGACGCTGGGGGGCGCACTCAACCGAGCAGGTCGAGCGCGAGCGAGGACGCATACCGCGATCAGGAAGCCGGATGGAGGGGAGTGAGGGAACCGGGAGTGAGGGCTAGCAGGAAGGCGACTTGCTCTGTCCGTCTTCCCTGACTCCCTTACTCCCTTATTCCCTCACTCCCCCTCGTCGAAGGGGAAACTCGCTCCACGCGAAGCACGCGCGCAAGACGGCGAGAAGTTCCGCCGTCGGAGACCACTCCCTCTATCGTGACGGGTTCCGCCCGCTCGCGCCGTACTCAACAAAGATTCTTCCGGATTGTGTTTGACATCCGCGAATTGTGCAGTATAGTTTCAGATACGCTCCGCGGTGGGGTGCTTATTGCGGGTCGAGCGTTAATCGACGCGGGCCCCGGAAGGATCGTGCAGTGGTTTCGTATCGGTTTGACAAACACATGTCCGGCAACTGGCGCCGGCAGGCGGAACAGACCCTCGGTCTGTCTCTGTCCGGCCGCAAGGGCCAGTGCGCGGACGATGGGCGAACGTCAGCCATACGTTTGCCCATTGACACGCACGGACCGCCTTCCGGGTAGCTCGAAGCCCCTTAATTGTGGTTTTCAAGCCCTGGAGGTGCGGCCTCCAGGGCTTTTTTTGTTTGTCCTGTTTTATTGGGGACAGGCCGGTGTTGTGCCGGCGGCGTACCACGCGTCCGGTGGACTGGTGGAAGGTACGTTCCGTGAACGGCATCGGAAACAATATCGGTTGCTGTACCGCTCGATGGACGAGCGCAGACCTGAGGAGTCTGTCGTCGCTAAGACGAAGCAGGTTCGATTCCTGCACAGCCCCGCGCTTGGGTAGCTCAACTGGATAGAGCACACGGCTCATAACCGTGAGGTAGCGGGTTCGAATCCCGCCCCGACACCAAGAGGCAGATTGTGGGAGTGATCTATCGTTTCGCCGGCCGGGCGGATGCCGGTCGCGGTCGAACAGAGGCGGCCGCGGCCGGAGGCTTGTGTGGGGGCACACCCACCGGCTGACCGCACCGGCGCCGGGCAAGCGGCTTCGCAGCCGGGTGGAACCCGGCGGCGCACATCGCAAAGACGTCTTTCGTTTCCTACGAGACGCAAGGCGCCGACGTGATCCCTGCGCCGCTTCAACCCCCGGCTCCGCCGCAAGCACGGGGCGAACCGTGCGATCACCCTGCAATCTGCACATGAGAGAATCGTTCCAACATAGGAACGCGATGATAGAAGAATAGCGAATGTCGAATAGCGAATAACGAATGAAGACGCGCGCGTGCGCGTTGGCCTTCTTGGTTAGCCGACCCTTTGGGAACTCTTAATTCGTTATTCGCTATTCGCCATTCGTTATTCCAAAGGAGGTGCTCGTGTTGATCGGTGTGAGAATCAAGTCCTATGAGAAGGGCCTGCTCCTGCGGCATGGCGACTTCGTCCGGTTGCTCGGGCCGGGTAAGTACCGGTTCTGGAGCCGGTTGATCAGCCGCAATCGCGCGGTGGTCCAGGTGACCAGCACGCTGCAGACGCGCTTCGAGCACCCGTTGCTCGACGTACTGCTCCAGCACGCGGACGTGCGCGCGGCGCTGACCGTCGTCGACCTGGCCGACCACGAGCGGGCGCTGGTCTGGAAGGACGGGCGGCTGGGCTACATCGTCGGTCCGGGCCGGCACGCCTTCTGGAACGAGCCGTACAAGCTTGCGGTCGAAGTGTTCGACGCCAATGCGCTGCGCTTCGAGCACGAGAAGGTCGAGGCGGTCATGTCGCTGCCGGGCGGGGCGAAGTTCCTGACGGCCGTGGACGTGGCCGAGCACGAGGAGACGCTGCTCGTGAAGGACGGCGCAATCGTCGAGCGGCTCGGCAAGGGGCGGCACGTGTTCTGGAGCGGCGTCGGGCGCATCGCGTTCAAGGCGATCGACCGGCGCGAGCAGGTCGCCGACGTCGCGGGTCAGGAGATCATGACCCAGGACAAGGTCACGCTGCGGGTCAACCTGCTCGTGACCTACCAGGTCGTGGACACGGTGAAGGCCGTGACCGTGGTGTCTGACCACGCTCAGGCGCTGTACCGCGAGGCGCAGCTCGCCCTGCGGGCGGCGGTGGGCACGCGGCTGCTCGACGCCTTGCTGGCGGACAAGGAGTCCGTCGGCGGCGAGGTGCGGAACGCTCTGGCCGCGCGGGCGCGCGAGTTCGGCGTGGTGGTCAAGAGCGTCGGCCTGAAGGACATCATCCTGCCGGGTGAGATGAAGACCATTCTGAACCAGGTGATCGAGGCGGAGAAGTCCGCCCAGGCCAACCTGATTCGCCGGCGGGAGGAGACCGCCGCCGCCCGCAGCCAGGCCAACACGGCCAAACTGCTGGCGGAAAACCCGGTGCTGGCGCGGATGAAGGAACTGGAACTGTTGCAGGAAGTCCTGGACGGCGCCAAGGTCTCCTTCGTCCTCGGCAACGGCGACATCGCCGGTCAGTTGCGGCGCTTGACCCGCAGCGACGACCTCGCGACAGAGTGAAGCCGAGCGGCGGCGTGCCGTACGGCTGCCGTTCGACGCGGCAACCGCTGCGGCGCCGGTATCAAAAAGCCCTGACGCCGGAGGCGAGAGCAGGAGGCTGGCAGGTGAAGCCGTTTCGCTCGACGCGGGCCAGGTACCGAGTCGCAATCACGGGCGGGATGTCGAAGCTCCGCCTGCGCGGGCCCGTGCGACGCGCGCCGCCATCGCCCTGATGGCCCCGCGGATTGCTTCACGCAGCCTGGCTCGCGCGCCACCGGCGAGCGCGTTGCCGCCGCACAACGCGCTCGCCCGAACCCGCGCGAGTGGGGCTGGGAGTCAAATCGCGCACGCCGCGCCCGAAAGCGGTATAATCCTGGAGTCGCTCGGATCGTGCAGGTCCGGTGCGTCCGAGTGGGGTTGTGGGACGCGAGGCCCTCAAATGAACGTCGAGATGCCATCTTCGATGCTGATACTTGCTGCGACAGTGGTTCTGATGGCGGGGCCGACGGTCGGGCAGGAAGAGCCGAAGCCAGGGAACGTGCCCGCGAAGGCTGCGGCGCCCCAGGGAACAGTGCCCGACGATAGACCGGTGGAGTCCGGTGTGGCCGAGGGTGTTCCTCCGGCGGCAGAAACGGGCGTCGATCCGGCCGAAGTCACCGAGCCGGCGAAAGCAACGGTGATCGCCGTCCGCGGCGGCGCGGAGTACGCCCCTGCCGGAACCTCCGCTCTCGAGCCTTCGCTGTGGAAGCCGGTGACGGTCGGGCTGGCGCTGAGCGGCGATACGCAGATCAAGACAAACCTGTTCGGCTTCGTCCAACTCAGCTTTGAAGACGAGACATTTGTCCAGATCGAACGGGCGTCGCTGGTGCGGATCGACGAATACGTCAAATCCGCCACGCAGCAGACCATCCGGATCGACCTGCGCTACGGCGCCATCCACGGCGGATCGACGGAGCTGCGCTTCCGCTCGAACCTCACCGTGGCGTCGCCGGTGGCCACCATGGCCAAGCGCGGCACGGACGGCTGGCGCTTCGCGTCTGAAGCGCAGACCGGGCGCTTCGAGATTTCGCTGGCGCGGCACGGGCTGGTCGAGGCGATGCAGCAGCTTTCCGGCGACCGCGTGGTCTCGCGGCTGGTGCGGCCGGGCGAGTACGCCAACGTCGCCAACATCGCCAGCATGTGGATGAAGCAGGACATTTTCGATCGCGCGGTCAAATTCGTGAAGCCCTACGCGGTGACCGACGCGGACATGGTGTTCGCGGTGCGAAACTCGACGACGGGGCTTGCGTTCGCGGCGCCGGGAGACGCCGCGACGCTCGAGGTGCTCGCGGGCGGACGGCGATCGACGGTATCAACGCTGCCGCGCGTGCTGTCGGGCATCGGCGCGACCACGGTTCGGCGGCCGGAAGGCAATTTCGGCACGACACCGGCGCGGTAGCGGTTCGTTCTTTAAGCACACGGCCTGGCTATGTCATCCCTCTCCGCTCCATTGTCGCTCGTCCTGGTGGTGCTCCTGCTGGGCGGTACCGGGCTGGTGCTGGTGATGCTGCGGAGCCGCCGGCGGCAGATGCCAAAGTCGGCTGCATGTGGGCGATGCGGCTACAACGTCCGCGGGATGCCGACGTTTGTCTGTCCCGAGTGTGGGGCCGACGTGCGCGAAGTCGGCATCCGACCGCCTGCGTCACCCCGCCGCGGCGGTGTGTTCTTCCTCGGGCTGGCCATGTCCATTGCCGCGCTCGCGCTGCTTGCAGGCGGAACGCTTTCGTTCTACTACCGGCGGCGGGCTGCGGCGGATCGTGCGGCGGCCATTGCCGCGCGGCAGGCGCTGATCGCGCAACGGGCGGCCGTCGCGGCGCAGGCGCAGGCCGGTAGCGCCGACGCCTCCAGCGAGAACGACAACGGCGGGCCGCGCGCAGAGGCGGCGCCGTAGTGTATGGTCCCACCGGCGCCGGTTCGCGACCCACCGCATGAGCCAGATGAGCCATGCCAAGTCAGCCTTTCGCCTGGCGCCTGCATCGGCGGAAGCGGCCGCAGCCGTGGCGCGGCTCAGCGGCGAACTGGGCTATCCGGCTGACGTCGACACCATGCGCGCCAGGCTGGACCGGCTCTGCCCGGCGGCGGGCGCCGGGGATCATGCGGATCTTGTATTGGTGGCGCGGATCGGTGAGGAGGTCGTCGGGTGGATGCACGTGGCCGCGCGCGAACCGCTCACCGGTGAGTGCGACGCAGAGATCATGGCGCTGGTCGTGGATGGAGCGCATCGCGGTCGAGGGATCGGCGGGGCGCTCGTGAACGCCGCGCGGACGTTTGCGGGCGAGCGCGGGGCGCGACGGTTGCGGGTGCGCAGCAACGTGGTCAGACAGGAGACGGCCCTGTTCTATCAGCGTCAAGGCTTTCGACTGGTCAAACAGCAGAACGTGTTCGAGACAGCCGTCGCAGAAGTCGAGGAGCCCAGCTTGGAACAATAGCCACGGCAATGAGTGGCGCCGGCCACAACGGACTACCGGCTGCAAACCGGTGCCACAACGGACCACCGGTTGATAACCGGTGCCGCGACGGACCACCGGTTGAAAACCGGTGCCACAACGGACGACCGGTTGAAAACCGGTGCCACAACGGACGGCTCTTTCTGCATTCGTCATTTGCTCCGCCACGGGCGGACTTCCAGCATTCGCCATTCTGCTCCCCCCCCTCAAAAATGCCTCTTCTGCTCAGAAATCTGCGACTTGAACTATCCGCGCCGCTCGATGACCTGCCGGCCGTGGCCGCGCGGCGTCTGCGGCTGCCGGTGGAGGCGATACGCGCGTATGCCATCGTGCGGCGCTCCATCGACGCGCGCGACAAGGACGATGTTCACTACCGCTATCACCTGGAGATCGCGCTGCGGGATGCACCCGGCTCGGAGCGTCATGCCATCCGGCGCTTGCGGCCCAACGAAGCCGCGTGGATCGACGTACGGCCGCCAGATGTGCTTGAGCCGGGAGCTATCCCGCTGACGGAGCGTCCCCTCGTCGTCGGCTTCGGGCCGGCGGGGATGTTCGCGGCACTGAAGCTGGCGGAAATGGGCTACCAGCCGCTCGTCATCGAACGCGGGCGGGAGGTGCGGCGGCGCCATCGCGACGTGATGCAGCGCTACTACCGCGAGCACGACTTCGACCCGGAGTCGAACCTGCTCTATGGCGAGGGGGGGGCAGGAACGTACAGCGACGGCAAGCTCTACACCCGCATCAGCGAGCCGCGCGTGCCGGACATTTTGCAGACGTTCTACGAACACGGCGCCGACCCGGACATCCTCATCGACGCCCGCCCGCACATCGGCAGCGACCGGCTGCCGACGATCTGTACGCACATCCGGCGGCGGATCGAGTCGCTCGGCGGCGAGGTGCGTTTCGGCGCGCGGCTGGACGACGTTGAACGCGCCGACGGCGCCATCACGCACGTCGTCATCAGCGGCGAGCGGGTTGCGGCCGGGCCGGTGCTGCTGGGCGTGGGGCATTCGGCCCGCGACACGATCTTCATGCTCGCCCGCCGCGGCGTGCGCATCGACCCGAAGCCGTTTCAGATCGGCGTGCGCATCGAGCATCCCCAGACGATGGTGGACGGCTGGCAGTTCGGCGCGCTGGCGGGCCACCCCGGGCTGGGACCGGCGGAGTATCACCTCATCGCCAAGGGGGCGTGTGAATCCGGCGACCTGTTCAGCTTCTGCATGTGTCCGGGCGGGCAGATCCTGCCGACCAACGAATCCGCCGGCCTGATCGCCACGAATGGGGCGAGCCGTGCGTCGCGGGGGGGGGCGTTCGCGAACGCGGGGCTGGTGATCACCGTGGATCCGGCGCTGCTGTCGGCGGGTGACTTCATGATGGGCGCGGCAGCCGGCGTGGGTGTGCCCGGCGGATCGCCGTCCGTTTTGAACGACGCCCGGCTGGACGATCTGCCGGAATCCGCCGCCGTGGCGCTGCGGGCGCTGCTGTATCAGAAGCACTGGGAGCAACTCGCCTACGTCGCGACGAATGGGACGTACGCCGTGCCGGCGCAGCGCGCCAGCGACTTCCTCGCTGGGCGGGCATCCGACGGCGCCTGCGAGACGAGCTTTCCGCTGGGAGCGCGCTGGCGGGCGCTGCGGGAGATTCTGCCGGCATCGGTGGCGGCAGCGCTGGAACGCGGCCTGCCGATGCTGGATCGCCGCATGTCCGGCTTTGCCGGGGCGGACGGGATCATCACCGCCCCGGAGACGCGGGCCAGTTCGCCGATCCGCATCACCCGCGACCGGGAATCAAGAGCCTCGGTGTCCGCGGGCAATCTGTACCCGATCGGCGAGGGAGCCGGTTTTGCGGGCGGCATCATCAGCGCCGCCGTGGATGGGCTGAAGTCGGCGGAGACGATTGTGCGGATGTACGCGCGGCCGGGGTGACGGGTTTGATCACCGGTTGAAAACCGGTGCCACACCGGACCACCGGCTGGAAACCGGCGCCACACCGGATCACCGGTTGAAAACCGGTGCCACATAGCTTCTGCATTCGTTATTCGCTATTCGTTATTCGCCATTCACCACGGGTGACGCCGTTCAGTGCGTCACAACATCCACGATTGCCGCCGTCGCCAGGACGATCGATACGACGCCGTTGAGCGTGAAGAACGCGAGGTTGACGCGGGAATAGTCGCCGGGATGGACCAGGCAGTTCTCGATCAGCAGCAGCACCGCCGCCGCGGCCACGCCTGCATAATAGTAAACGCCCAGCCCCGACACCTGCCCCAGCGCGATCAGCACGCACACGCACACGGCGTGCAGCCCGCGGGCGATCCACAAGGCCGCCGCCGGGCCGACGCGCGACGGCAGGCTGTGCAGGCCCTCGCGACAGTCCACGTCGATGTCCTGACAAGCATAGATGATGTCGAAGCCGCCGATCCAGCAGGTCACGGCCGCCATCAGCAGCACCGCAGGCAGCCCCACGGTTGCCGGGTGAATCGCGATCCACGCCGCCAGCGGCGACAGGCCGATCGCTGCCCCGAGGTAAACGTGCGACCAGCGCGTAAATCGCTTCGTGTACGAGTAGAAACACAGCACCGCCAGCACGGGCAGGGCCAGGCGGAGCGGCCAGGGGTTATCGTAGAACGTGTGAAACCCGACGCAGCCGGCGATGAAGAGCGCGACGCTGAACGCGAGCATCGCCCAGGCGGCGCGGCGTGTGAGCAGGCCCGCGGGCAGCGGACGGCCGGCGGTGCGCGGGTTGCGGGCATCGAGCGCGGCGTCGGCGATGCGGTTGAACGTCATGGCCGTGCTGCGGGCGCCGACCATGCACACGACGATGAGCGCAAGCTGGCCCCAGTACGGCGCGACGCGGCCCTCGATGTTCCGCGCGGCCAGAAACGTGGCGATCATGGCGAATGGCAGCGCGAAAACCGAATGCGACAGCTTGACCATGTGTGCCCAGGTGACCACTGCGCCGACGGCGCGATTGTGATCGGCCGCGGCTTTCGTCGCCAGCGAGCCGCGGGCTTCAGCCCGCGCGGACGCACCTGCGCCGGCCATCGGTCCATCCCCGGTTGACCCGACCGCTCTGTTCACGTGGCGCGATCCTCCCCACCGTTCTCCTGCCGCGACAACTGATCCTGCCAGCGCGTGTTCAGATCGTGCTCGACGCCGACGAGGTCCATGAGCTTGCCCACCACGAAATCCACCAGGTCGCTCACCGTCTTCGGCAGCATGTAGAACCCCGGCGACGCGGGGCAGATGATCGCGCCGGCCTCGCTGAGCCGCAGGGCGTTGAGCAGGTCGATGTGGCTCATCGGCATCTCGCGGTGGAGCAGGATGAGCCGACGCCGCTCCTTCAGCGTCACCGCGGCCGCGCGGTCGAGAAGGTTCGAACCGGCGCCGCACGCGATGGACGCCAGCGACTTGCTGCTGCACGGACAGACGATCATGCCGTCGGTCAGGAACGAGCCGCTGCCCAGCGGGCTGCCCACGTCGCGGTAGGGGTGCAGGATGAGCCGGTCGCTGTTGCGCCCGATCAGAGCGTTCGCGTCGGGTCGATCGATGCCCATTTCGTCGCGGAGCAGGCGACGGCCATAGGGCGTGATGACGACGTGCGTTTCGACGCCGCGCTCGACGAGGCATTGCAGCAGGCGGGTGGCGTAAGGCGCGCCGCTGGCGCCGGAGATGCCGACGATGATGCGCTTGGGGCGGTGGGGCATAAGTGACCGTCGGGACGGAACTCAGGAATTCGGAGCGTCAGACTTCGGCTTCGTCGCGGCTTACCACTCGGCGGACATCAGGGTTTCCGTCCCTATCCCGAGGGAACTCAGTTATACCAACGTCGTTCATCGTCGCAATCGAACTGCGGACGGCGGGAAGGTGTGCAGGGGTGGGCGAGCCAGAGCGCGCGTGACGGAGTGGAGGCTCGGGAAAAGCGTCGATCGCAACCACGATAACACCAACTTCTTCTCCCACCATTCATCCGCGTTCATCCGCGTTCATCTGCGGTTTTTCTCTCTTCGCTTGCAGCCGAACTGTGCCGCTGGCGGATATCGACCGCAGATAAACGTGGATACACGCGGATCAGAGGAAGACGGGGTGAATTCGACCGCGTCGGGCCGACCAGCGGAAGCCCGGTCGCCCTCTATTCCGCACAAGGCGTTGTCGCGAACCGGCGGGCCTGCTGCGCCCAGATCGTCCCGGCGTGGCGGTTGAGCAGGCGGCAGAAAAACGCCTGAGCCTCCTCCCGCCGGTTGGCGTCTTGCAGCAGTACGGCCAAACGGTACATCGCTTCGGGCAGGGCGTCGCTGTCGCCGTCGCGATACGTGTCGACGAACTCCGTGAGCCGGGCCATGCGCTGCTCCGCGGTATCCGCGATGCGCGCCAGTTCCAGCTCGACGTTGTCGAGGATCTGCGCCCGCGGATACTGCTCGATCAATCGCCGCAGATTCATCTCGTACCGGTCTTCGTAGGGGATCAGCTTCAGCAATCCAAGCTGCGGCGACGATGACGCCTCGCTCCCGCCGCCCACGAGCGGCGCATAGCCGTAAATCGGATCGTTGTTGGACGACAGCAGGTCGCGCAGCCGGTGCGCCTCCAGCAGGACGGCATCCAGGGAGATGTTCAGCGACGCCGTCCGGCCCGGCGGTGTGAGAATCGCCGACAGACCCTCGGCGCGTGACTTCGGCGGGGCGGGCGGCCGGTTGGAAAACTCCTCGATCAGCCGATCCAACTGCTCCAGCGCCAGCCGCGGGTTGCCGTCGCGGGCGTCGAGCTGCGCCAGGCGCAGCAGCGCCACCGCGGCCGTGTCCGAGCCGGGACAGTTTTCGACGATCATCCGCCAGGCCGTCCACGACGCCTTGTGCGGGTAGTCGTCCCGGTAACGGATCCACTTGGTCCGGCTGAACTCGCGCAGATTGACCCGTGTCGAGAGTGCCGAGCCTTTGATGTACAGCGCGTTGCAGGCGTAGGGACTGTCGGGAAACTGGAGGACGAACGTATCGCAATGCTGCACCAGGCGCTGCTGCTGGTCGGTCAGCCACGACGTCCAGGTCAGCGGGTCGTCGGTCATCAGGTTCAGCTTGAACATGATCTCCCGAAACGCGCGCCAGACCTGGAAATCCACCCGGCGCTGTTCGGGCAGTTCAAGCCAGGTTTCCTCAGCCCGCCGCTCCAGCACATCCGCAGCGGAAACGTCCGTGAACAGGTTCTGCTCGCGTTCCAGCAGTCGGTAGTACAACTCGTCGCGACCGACGTAGAACTCGAACAGCAGCACCGGCAGGGCGAACATCACCGCCATCACCGGCGCGATCGCGCCCGGGCGATAGTCCACCAATCGGGCAATCAACAGCACAACGGTCGCGATGACGGCGGCCGACACGATGGTAAACAGCCACGGCGTCGCATACTTGATCGGTCCCATCGGATCCGCGACGTTGCCGACGTGCGCGCCGGCGCCGCGCGACGCCATCACCAGGTAAATCGCGACCGGCACCAGACCCAGCAGTGCCGAGAACACACGCTGGCGCAGCCGGAAAGGCCGCACCGAAGCGAGTACGCACGAGAGGATGAGCGTCATCGCCAGCCAGGGCATGACCGCGACGAATCCGACGACGGCGATGAACGGAATACAGGCCCAGAAGCGATAGAGGATCGCCACCAGTATGGGAATCATCACCAGCGACGCCAGCAGCAGGCCGACGATCGGCAGCAGGATCGGGACGTCCTGCACGCTCATCGGGCCGACGAGGAAGGACGATAACGAAACCTGCATGTCGCCGGTGAAGCGGAACGTCGCCGACAGATTGTCCGCGTAGTTCTCCAGCAGCCACGGAAACGGCTGTCCCTCCCGCAGCCACAGCGCGAACGCCCCCAGCCCGGCGAACAGGAGCACGTTGACGATCAGCAGAAGCACCGCGCGGACGCGATACCGCGGGCCGCTCCGCGTCCACACGTCCTTCTCGTGCTCGACCACAACGTGACCGGAAGGAATGGCAGGGGCATGGGCCATGGTCAGGCTCGCTGCGCGACGTACACCGTCACGACGCCCAGGGTCAGCGGCGTGGGCGTGATCGCGTCAAAACCGACGCGACGCAGACAGGCGCACAGGCCGGCGGCATCGGGAAAGCTCACGACGCTGCGCGGCAGATACTCGTACGCACCGCTGCGATCCCGCGCCAGCCAGGACGCCGCCCGGGGCATCAGGCGGTTCGCGTACAGTTCATAGACAGCGCGGAACATCCGACGTTGGGGTCGGGAAAACTCCAGGATGACTGCCCGCCCACCGGGGCGCAGGACGCGGTGCATCTCACCCAGCCCCGCTTCCAGATCGTCGAAATTACGCACGCCGAAGGCGCTGGAGGTGACGGTGAACGAGCCGTCCGCGAACGGCAGCCGCGTGGCGTCGGCCTCGCACCAGCGGATGGGGGCGGCGCCGGACGCACCGCCATCCTCGCGACCGACGGCCAGCGTCAGCATGTTGTGGGCGAAATCCGTGCCGACGACTGAACGCGGCCGCGCCGCGGCGAACGCGCGGCTGAAGTCGCCCGTTCCGCAGGCGACGTCCAGCACCACGTCGTCACGGCCGATCTTCGCCAGCGCCACCGCGCGGCGCCGCCAGGCGGCGTCGCGCCCGGCACTGAAGACCGTGTTGACCCGTTCATACGTCGGCGCGATCGCGTTGAACATGCGCCGCACCCGCGCGGCCTTGTCCGGCGCCTGGTGGGGCGCGCGAAGCGTCGCCGGGCTCCACGCTGCTTCGGCTTCGACGCCGCTTCGGCTCATGTCGCGACACCGCCGGGCGTATCAGCCACCGTACCGCTTCGATACGTCATCCCAGTTCACGACGTTCCAGAAGGCGTTGATGTAATCCGGCCGGCGGTTCTGATACTTCAGGTAGTACGCATGTTCCCACACGTCCAGGCCCAGCAGCGGCGTCAGGCCCTTGGTCAGCGGGCTGTCCTGATTCGGGAAGCTCTCGATCACCAGGTCGCCGCCCTTGTTCTTGCAGAGCCAGGCCCAGCCGCTGCCGAAGCGCCCGGCCGCCGCGGCCGCGAATTTCGTCTTGAAATCGTCGAAGCTGCCGAACGCGCCCGCAATCTTGTCCGCCAGGGGGCCGGTCGGCTTGCCGCCGCCCTTGGGCTTCATGTTCTGCCAGAAGATGGTGTGGTTCAGGTGCCCGCCGCCGTGGTTGTTGACGGCGCCGCGGATGTCCTCCGGCACGGCCGAGAGGTTCGTGAGCAGGTCTTCGACCTTCTTGCCCGCCAGGTTCGGGTGCTTATCCAGCGCCTCGTTCAGCTTGGCGACGTAGGTGGCGTGGTGCTTGTCGTGGTGGATCCGCATCGTCTGTTCGTCGATATGCGGCTCCAGGGCATTGTAATCGTAGGGAAGAGGGGGCGTTTCGTGGGCCATTGGGGTGAACTCCTTCTCCGTTGTTGTCGGGATGGCGCCGGCGCCGCATCGGATGGGGCCGGGCGGCGCGTCGGCCCTATGGGAGGAGCGTAGGCCGCGCGGGGAAGAGCGTCAAGATTGAGGGGCGTCCGGGCGTCGGCGCGTCAGCGGGGGGACGCCGCGCCTCGGGGGCAGTCGAATTCACGGCGCCCCCCGACTCGTTGCACGGTGGAGTCAGCGTCCGGTCCGGTTTCCGCTGCCGCCGTGAACCCCGCAGGGCGCCGCCGGCGCCCGGCGACGAGGGCGCCGGACGCGCCGATCCGGCGAAGGGCGCTTGCTCCAGCCGCCGCAAGGCTTGTATACTTCGGGTCCGCAGGGCCTTAACGAAAGAAGTTCGCGCCACTCAGGCGAGTCAAGATTTTGGAAAGGACGATCGTATGATCAGGATCAGGCCATTGGGAATTGCGCTGGCGATATCCACGTTCGCCGTCGCCGCCGGCATGGGGCAGACGCTCAACATCGGCGACGACGCCCCCACGCTCGAAGGAACCAAGTGGTTCAATGGGGATGCGCTCGACCTGGCCGGCGCCAAGGGTAAGAACGTCGTGGTCGTCGAGTTCTGGGCGACCTGGTGCGGCCCGTGCATCGCCTCGATGCCGCACCTGACCGAACTCCAGAAAGAGTACGCCGACAAGGGCGTCATCATCATCGGCGTCACCCGGCCCGATCCGAACAACGCACTGGAAAAAGTCGAGGAATTCGTCGGTAAGAACACCGACAAGATGGGGTACCGCGTCGCCTTCGACGGCAACGAAACCACCTTCAAGGGCTACATGACCGCGGCCGGGCAGAACGGCATCCCGACTTCGTTCATCGTCGATCGCGACGGCCGGATCGCCTGGATCGGCCACCCGATGAACATGGATCAGCCGCTGGCCGAGATCGTCGCCGGTACGCATGACCTCCAGCGGGCGCGCGCGGTTAAGGGACTGGAGACCTATGCCTCGCAACTGCAGCGCAAGCTGGATTTCGAGGGCGCCGCCCGCGCGTACGAGGCGATCGCGACGCTCGATCCGGAAAGCCCCGCGCCCTGGGCGAGCCTGGCCCGGATGTACTCGTATCAACTCGACTGGCCGGGCAAGACGCGCGAGGCCGCCCAGAAGGCCGTCAAGCTGGCCCACAACGACGGCGTGTTCCTGACCAGCTTCGCCACCTTCCTCGCCGGCCGCGACGAGAAATACAAGCTGCAAGCGCTCTCGCTGACCGCGGCGAAGCGGGCCATGGAACTGGACGAGCACTCGACCGATGCGCGGCTGGCGCTGATCCGGGCGCTGATCGCCGTCGACAACCTCCCCGAAGCGACGCGCATGGCCGGCGAGACGATCGAACTGCTGCACGACGCAGGCGAACTGGCGGATCTGGCGAACTCGCTGAGCCGTGAGAAGGAGGCGCTGCGCCCCCTGGCGGTGAAGGCCGCGGAGCGGTCGCTTGATCTGGAGCCGGACAACACCAAGTCGAACCTCGCCCTGGTGACGGCGCTGACCTCCGCCGGGCGCGTGGACGACGCGATGTCGGCGGCTCGTCAGGCGATCAAGGTCATCGGCGACAACGCGCCCAGCATGGCGCGGCTGGCCAACGCCCTCGCCACGCCGGAACTGGAGGGTCGATGCGGCGCGCTGGCGCTGGAAGCGATCAACGCCGCCATGGCGGCCGAGCCGGAAGAGCCGACCCACGTGCAGACGAAGTTCCGCATTCTCGCCCTCTGCCAGAAGGATCTGAAAGCGGCCGCGGCCGCGGCGGATTACGCGATCGAGAAAGGCGGCGACAGCGCGGGCTTCCTCAACAACTTCGCCTGGTCGATGCTCACGGACGAGGGCCTCGCCGGAAACTTTAATGCTCAGGCACTGGAGGCGGCGCAGCGCTGCCACGAACTGACGGAAGGCAAGAACTGGATGTACCTCGACACGCTCGCGCTGGCCAAGTTCGAAACCGGCGCCGCCAGCGAGGCCGTCGAAATACAGACGAAGGCCGTCGAATTGGCGAAGGAAAAGGGCGTCACGGGTCCGTCGCTGACGTCACTCGAAGATGCGCTGGCGCGGTTCAAGGGCGGTGCAAAGACGCAGTGAGCGGCATCCCGCACGCGACTCAACGGCGACGAGGTGACGCGCGCCGACGCGTCACCTCGTCGTCGGCGGCGACGGCGCAACGCGACGTCCGCCGGGGCGTAATGCGATCGCACCAAGAAATCAAGCTATTCCAAAAACCCCATAAGAATGTGCTTGATTACCGGTCCGCGTTTCGACTATGCTTCCCTCTGCGGTAAGGTGCGGACTGCCACGGCGGTTCGCGACAAGGAGGGGATTCGACGCTTGTCCATCCTCGACATCCGCCCCGGGCGCGCAGCGCGGACGGCGCCCTCAACCGGCGGATCGGAGGCTGAAGCGCATCCCGTTAGTTTGCCGCATCCGGAGCAGCAGCGAAAACGAAATGGTGAGACGCTCACCCGATTCAAGTTCGTTTTTGCTGCGCGCCGATAACTAGGCTCTCTCTCTCTCCCTCCCAGGTCTTGGTCACCCTTCGGGGCTCCCAGGACCTGGGCATTTTTTTTTGATCACGCGGCGGCGCACGTGCGTACACCAGCGACGACGGCGACCCCATCGCCGCGCCCACTCGCAGACCTCGCCCGTCAGCCGCGCAGACGACCGCGGCGATGGACGGTCGGATAGGTCTTTGACAGTGGAACTCCTTGCCATTCTGCGCGCATCCTCCGCGCGGCGCGCGATTCCCCTCGCAACGAGGGGAGTAAGGGAGCAAGGGAGTAAGGGAGTAAGGGAGTAAGAGAGCGAGGGAGTCAGGGAAGAAAGATGGCCTTCCGTTCTTCCCTCTTCCCCTCACTCCCTCACTCCCGTCTCCCTCACTCCCTCTGTTCACTTTTTGGTCGCGGCCGTCGGCCGCCTCAGGTCTTCAACAGGCGCATCGGCGACAGACCCGGCCCCAGAATCGCGCCGGCGTCGCCGCCCAGCCAATCGGCGATGGCCGTGGCATAGACGTTGCGGAAGTCCACGGTGTAGGTCACGTCGCCGCGGGCGAGGTCGGCGGGACGCAGGCTCGGGTGACGGCCATGAACCCCCCCCCGGACGTTGGCGCCCGCCAGGAACAGCGGCGCCGCCTGACCATGATCCGTGCCGCCCGAAGCGTTCTGCGCCACACGGCGGCCGAACTCGGAAAACGTCATGAGCAGCACGCGCTCGCGGATCCCGAGCTTGTCCAGCTCCTTGAAAAACGTCGTCAGCCCGTCGCCGAGCTGCTTCATAAGCGCGGCGTGTCTTCCCAGTTGCGTCGAGTGCGTGTCGAAGCCGCCCAGCGAAACGTAGTAGACTCTCGTTGGCATTCCGGCCGCGATCAGTCGGGCAACGGTCGCAAGATCAACCTCCAGGCCCGACCGGTAGTTCTTTGCGCCGATGTCCACCGCCCCGCGGATGCGGTCCACGTCGAGCTGGGCGTTCAGCGCCGCCCGCCGGACGTAGTCGAGCGTAGTAAGGCCGCTGCCGCCCGCCGTCGCCGCCGCGGCATCGGCGCCAACGCCGTTGAGGAACTCGTACACCTCTCTGGCGCCGTCGTTGGAACCGTCCGACTTCCAGCGAAGCTGGTCGGCCGCGGTAAACGCGATCGGCCGGAATCGACCCCCTTCCAGCGCCGCCGGCACCTCCTGCGTGAGGGCGATGCCCAGCTTGGGGTCGGGCGGGTCGGCGCCGGCGCAGCAGGCATCGAAGTATCGGCCGACCCAGCCGTTGTGTTTGCGCTGCTGGGGATCGGCGGTCTCCCAGATCTCCGTGCTGACGAAGTGCGAGCGGTTCGGATTGGGATAGCCCACGCCCTGAACGATCGCCAGTTGCCCCGCGTCGAACAGGCTCTTGAGCCCCTCGGCCGACGGGTGGAAACCAAGCTCATCGTTGATGCGCAGAACCTCCCGGCGATCGATCGAGAGCTTCGGGCGGGCGCGGTAGTAGTCGTCGTTGCGGAAGGGTACGACGGTGTTGAGCCCGTCATTGCCGCCGGCAAGCTGCAACACGACCAGCACGTGCTCGTCCGGACGTCCCGGCCGCGACTGCACGAGCGGGCGATCCCGCGGATCGTCCAGCGCGAACACCGTGCGGGTCAGAAACGACGGCGCGGTCACGCCCAGACCGAGCAGGCCGAGGCCCCGATGCACGAACTCGCGCCGCGTGTGGGGTTTGTTTATCACTGCAATCTCCGGCATCTACATGACCTGGTATTCAGGAGCGCTGATGAGCAGGTGGATGAGGCCGCGCACGGCCGCCGCGGTGTCCGCTCCATCCGGCTTCAGATCGCCGCCCACCCTCCGCACGTGCGCAATCAGCGCTGCCCGCTGGGCGGCTTCCGGCGTCCGCTGCCACAGCCGCGCGACGAAGTGGTCCACGATCGCTTCCGCCGAATCGAGCCGATACTTGCGCAGCATGGGCGCCGGATCGAACGGAGGCTGATCGCTGTTGGGATCGCGGCGGGCCGCCTTGACGAAGGGCGCCATCTCCATGTTGTCTTCAAGCAAAGCGTTGGCGGGGTTCCGCGGCCGCGGCGCCTCGCTGCCGTAGATGAGGCCGTTGGCGAAGTTGTAGCGCTCGAACAGCGTGGCGGTGTTGATCCAGGCGACGCCGCCGTCCCAGCCCTTGACGTTGGGCGGCTGATAAAGCTGCTGCCCCATCAGCCGCAGCATCCGCGACATTTCCGCCGCGTCATACAGGTCGATCTCCAGCAGGCGACACGTGCCGACCACGAGATCCACGGGACTTTTGACCATCGCCCAGCGAACGCCGTCTTCATAGAACGCGTCGGAGAGCAGGATCTTCTCGATCAGCGGGCGGAAGTCGAAGCGTGCTCGCCTCAGTTCCAGCGCCATCGCGTCCAGCAGGGCGTCGCTCGGCGCCGTGCCCGCCAGATGGCGCCAGAGCTTGTCGGCCATGAAGCGCGCGGTCTGCGGCTGCTGCAGGATGACGTCGATAACTTCGGTGCCCTGGAACCGACCGTACCGTCCGAACAGCATCTTGACGCCGTCGTCATGATTTCGCTGGTTGTACGTAAACTGCCCCGTTCGGCCGTCCACCGACCACCCGGTAAACGCCCGCGCCACTTCCTTGATGTCGCGCTCGGCGTAGTGCCCTTCGCCCATCGTGAACAGCTCCAGCAGTTCGCGGGCGAAGTTTTCGTTGGGCTCGCGGGCGACGTTGTTGTCGTTGTCGAGGTAGCGCAGCATGGCCGGATCGGCCGCGATGCGCAGCAGCAACTCGCGATAGTCGCCGTACGCGTAGCGGCGGAAGAGGTTGTTCTGATCGAACATGAAGCGGGCGCTTTGCACCTCGCGGATGCCGCTGGTCAGGTGACCGTGCCAGAACAGCACCAGCCGTTCCTCCAGCGGCCGGGGCGTGCTGATCATCCGCCGGATCCACCATTCGGTGATGTTGGCCAACTGGGCCGCCTCGTTCTGGCGGCGGATCCGCACATAAGCCTCGCGCTGCTCCTGCGTCGGCTCGCCCATGTCCTTGAACGGCGGCGGTTGATAGGGCAGCACCGTCGGCGGCTGAAATCGCGCCGTCTGCCGCTCGTAGTGAACCAGCGTGTAGACCGCGCTGCGACGGCCCATCTGCGTGAATCGCTCGATTTCGTCCGGGGTGCCGCTGAACCCCGCCCGGCGCAACAGATGCGCGGCATGGTCGCGGCTCCATTCGGTCGATGCCGCCAGCGGACTTTCGGCCGCCGCGCCGGGCATCACGACCGAGAGCGAGAGCAGCACGGCGCATCTCGGCAACGCGCAACCACGTCGGAAGGTGTCGGGGTCAGTCAGGGTCATCTTGCTCATCATGGAAGCGGCCAGTGCCGCGCAGTACCGGTCTTTGCTCGTGCCGTCTTTCGCCTGTCCTCAACCGCCCGGCACGCGGATGCGGATCCATCGCTGATCCTTCCCGCGTGCACCGTCATGTTATTCCGTAAAACGCCCAGCGACTGCTGGAATTGCGTCGTTTTTTGGCTGTGGGCTTCCGTTTCACCCCGAACGACGGCGGCGCGGTTCCGTCAACACCCCATACGCCGCGACCATCCGGGACCATGAGCCGGGTTGCTGGATCGCCGACATTCTGCGACAAATGACCGTCGAACACCGGGCCACGACGGACATGATTCCGTGCAGGCCGGGCGCACGTGCGAACTGAGTGACGCTGGTGACGCGCAAGTATCAACCCGTCGATGCCGGCAAGCTGCGGACCTTCAGCGTCCGATCACGACGGCACAAGATGGCCGCGGCCGGTCAGGCACAACTGACCGATCCGGGCGCGTCGGCGGCGGCGCTGATGCAGGCGCTGCCGGACTTCCTGGGCGCACGGGCGTTGCGGTCGGTCGTCGACGCGGCGGTCGCGGCGGTGGCCGCCGATCGCCCGGTGGTGTGCGCCATGGGCGCGCATGTCATCAAGGTCGGCTGCGCTCCCGTTCTTGTCGATCTCATGCGGCGCGGCGTCGTCACGGCGATCGCGGGCAACGGCGCCGTGGCCATTCACGACGTCGAGGTCGCCATGCTGGGCGAGACCAGCGAGGAAGTCGCGGAGACAATTCGCGATGGCACGTTCGGCATGGTTCAGGAGACGATGACGTTCTTCAACGAGGCCGCGGAGCGGGCGCAATCCGATCGCGCCGGCCTTGGGGCCGCCGTCGGGCGCCTGCTGATCGAGCGCGACGCGCCGGGCAAGGAGGAGAGCCTCTTTGCCGTCGCAGCCGAACTCGGTATCCCCGCCTGCGTCCACGTCGCGCTGGGCACGGATACGGTCCACATGTCGGGCGGCCTGAGCGGCGAGGCCCTCGGCGCTGCCTCGATGCTCGACTTCCGCCTGATCTGCGACGTGGTCTGCGACCTGGGCTGCGGCCCGCGAAAGGACGGCGCACGGGCGGACGGTAAAAAGCAGGGAGACGCCGGTGTCGCCGATGGCGCCGCCGCGGGGGGGGTGTGGCTTAACGTCGGATCCGCCGTCATCATGCCTGAGGTGTTTCTCAAGGCCGTCTCCGTAGCCCGCAACCTGGGCGCGGATCTGGACGCGATGACGACGGCGAATTTCGATATGATCCGTCATTACCGCCCGGGCGTGAACGTGGTCAGCCGGCCCGTGCGCCCCGGACGAGGCTTCGAAGTGGTCGGACATCACGAAATCATGCTTCCCCTGCTGCGGCAGGCGATCATCGACCGGATGGCGGCCGACGGAATCACACGCCCATGAGCCGCAGACGGGGAGGACTCTACGAGATCATCGGCGCGCTGGAGCACAGAACCGGCGGGACCGAACCCGCGGGCGACCCGGCATCGCCGAGCGAAGAGGCCTGCGCGCTCCGGTCGTCGGGCAACGGCCACGGCCGCCCCACGACCCAGCCGGCGGTCTTTCTCGATCGCGACGGCACCATCATCGCCGACGTCGGATTCATCGACGATCCCGCCCGGGTGGAGTTGCTGCCCGGCGCCGCCGAGGCGGTCCGCCGGCTCAATCACGCGGGCATCCTGGTCGTCGTCGCGACCAATCAGAGCGGCGTCGCCCGCGGCCTCTTCGGCGAGGACGTGGTACGGGCGACGAACCAGCGCATTCAGCACCTTCTCGCTGAGCAGGAAGCCCAGATCGATGCGTTCTATCACTGCCCCTATCTGGACGGTCCGGAGGCCGTTGTGGAAGCCTACCGCCGCAGCAGCGACTGGCGCAAGCCCGAGCCGGGAATGTTGCTGGCGGCCGCGGAGGATCTGGGCATCGACCTGGGCGCGTCGTGGATGATCGGTGACGCCGCCCGCGACGTGGAGGCCGGCCGCAGGGCGGGCTGCCGGTCCATTCTGGTGGGACGCAACGGGCGGGCCAGGGCGACGCGAACGGCCGACTGCCCGTTTGCCGTGCGTACGCTTTCCGAAGCCGTGGACATCGTGGAGCGCGAGATGAGCCAACACACGAATCCAACGCCGACGCCGGTCGTGCGCGTCGTCCGCAAGAGTCAGGCCGAAAGCGCAGCCGATGCCGACGCCGGAATCGAGCCATCAGCGGGCGCCGCCACGCCGGGGCGCGTCGCCGCCGGGGCCGAACAGCAGGCACACCGCGCCGGCGAAGTGTCTACGGCGCGGCGCGGTTCAGATGCCGACGGCGCGCCCGGCGCCGACCAGGCCGACGCGATCGAGGCGAGACTGATCGAGATTCGCGACCTGCTTGAAACGGACGCCCGCCGCGAGCGTCAGACGGACTTCTCGCTGCTGCGGCTGGTGTCGTCGCTCTTGCAGATGCTCGCCGCCGTGGCCGCGGTCTGGGGCGCGGCAGCGTTACTGACACAAAGCGCCGCCGATGCCGTCCCGCGGCTCCTGCTCGCCTGCTTCCTCCAGATCGCTGCCGTCACGGCCATGCTCTCGGACCGATTCCGGTAAGGTGCTGACGGTTGACCCTGCCGCGGCCGGCCCGGCGGCACTTTCCGCGCCCATCGGCGATGCGTGGCGTGCCGGGGTCATCGCGCAATCGAACGTCAGGAGGTTGGATATGACCAGGCGCGTCCTCGCAGTGATACTCCTGGGTCTGCCGGGCGGCTGCAATCGCAGCGGCGACGTGCCCGAGCCGGCGCCGGTCGACGCGGCGGCCGAATCGCGCATCCAGATCAACATGTTCGACACGAAAGTGGTCATGCTCGGCACCGGTACGCCCAACGCCGATCCGCTGCGTTCGGGACCGGCCGTGGCGGTTGTCGCGAATGGCACGCCCTATCTGGTGGACGCCGGGCCGGGGATCGTGCGGCGTGCCGCGGCCGCGGCTGAGAAGGGCGTCGAGCCGCTGCGCCCCGACAACCTCCGCCGCGTCTTCATCACCCATCTGCACACGGACCACACCGTCGGCCTGCCCGACCTGATCTACACCTGCTGGACGCTGGAGCGCAACGCACCGCTGGAAGCCTACGGCCCGCCCGGCCTGGCCAACATGATCGACCACATCCAGCAGGCCTGGGCGGAAGACGTGACGCTGCGCCTCGACGGCCTGGAACCGGCCAACGACCTCGGACACCGCGTCGAAGTCCACGAGATTCAGCCCGGCGTCGTCTACACGGACGGCAACGTGCGCGTCACGGCCATCCCGGTCAGCCACGGCACGTGGGAGCACGCGTACGCCTATCGCTTCGACACCCGCCGCCGGTCGGTCGTCATCTCCGGCGATACGGCCCCGTGCCCCGCTCTTGTCGAAGCGGCGCGGGGCTGCGACCTGCTGTTGCACGAGGTCTACTCAACCGAAAAGTTCGCCACCCGCTCGGCCGTGTGGCAGCAGTACCACGCCTCGTTCCACACCTCGACGCACGAACTGGCCGACATCGCCAACCAGGTCCGCCCGAAGCTGCTGGTGCTGTACCACCAGTTGTACTGGGGCGCGACGGATCAGGATCTTCTCGACGAGATCGCCGAGAAGTACGGCGGGGCGGTGAAGTCGGCGCAGGATCTGGAGGTGTATTGACTTTCCCTCACCCGCAGTTGACGGCCTTCAGAAACTCCGGGCACTCGCGGATGAATAGCGTGTGAATGCCGGACTGCTCCTTCCATGACAGCTTGCCCTTGCCGTTGCCGCTGATCGTCAATATGGCGAAGTCTCCGTTGTTGTCGATCGTCAGTTCGGTTCCGCCCGCGAGCGTGGACTTCACCTTGACCTGCAGCGTGCCGCCGCGGCAGGTGACCTTGAACTTGCGGATCGCGTCGCAACGGATCGGTTCGCACACGGCCGGAGCGAGCGGCGCCTCCGACAGCACCCATAGCGGGTCGAGGTTGTCCGGGTTCGGGCTGTCGCCCAGGGTGCCGTGGTTGGCGTAGCGCGAGATATCACGGACAACCTGCCCCTCGCCCTCGTTGAAGCGCCAGTTGGCGACCAGCCCCGGCTCGGTGCCGCACAGGACGACGTTCATCGTCTCGCGGATATCCTCCTCACTGCGGGCGACGTTCCAGATGCGGATTTCGTCGAGCTCGCCGTCGAGCTTGACGGGGTCGCCAATCTTCGCCCCAAACACGATGTCCGTACCGGCCTGGTTGTTCATAGGAGACAGTTCTGTAAACACCCGGGTCGCAAACTGGCCATCGACGTAGAGTCGCATCTCGCCCGCGGGTTGATCGAATACGCCGACCATGTGATGAAACTCGCTCCAGTTGTACGAGCGGACATCGAACTCGACCGTGGTGCCCTGATTCTGGTCGTTGTTGATCCGGAAGTGAAGGCGGCCGCTTTCCAGGAGCAGTTGATAGGGATCCAGACCCGACCGCCCGTCGCCTTTGAACACCAACGGCCCGCGCCCCGACGGGCTGTGGAAGCGCGCCCATGCCTCAATCGTCAGGCTGCCGGAGATCGAAAGGCTGTCCGAGTTGGGCACCCGCACCTGGTCGCCGGCGAAATCCAGCGCGTAGCCGGTCGAGTCGCGGTCGATGATGACGACGTCCTGCTGCGCCTCCTTGCGGACGCCGTCGAACTCGAACGCCGCCAGCACCGTTTCCACGGTATTCGCGTCGACATCCAGCGTCGCCAGATCGCCGAAGACGCCGATCTGAGCGTACACGCCCGGGTCGACGCCAAGCTCGGCGAAGAGCGTCACTTCGTATTCCTGGCCGTTGTCGAACGCCGCGAAGACTTTGTAGTAAGTTACCGTATTCTCCGCGACCTGGTCCGGGCCGTCGAGGCGAAGGTCCAGCAGTTGCTGACCGACGGCCGGGATGGCCATCGCGAGCGCGACATGCGCAGCTTGGCACACTCTCAATGTTCCGCTCATACTTCGCTCCTCTCCTGAAGGCTCTGCGGCGACGGCTACCCGCCGCAATTCACCGCCTGAACATGCTCCGGGCACTCTTCAATAAACACCGTGTGAATGCCCGTCTGATTATCCCACGCCGCCTTGGCCTTGCCTTTGGCGTTTGTCGTAACGGACTGTCGGTCGCCGTTGTTGTCGAGCGTCAGTTCGGTGCCTTCGTCCAGGAGCGACTTGACGGTCACCTTCACCGTGTTGCTCCGGCACTTCGCTTTGAGCTTCTGAATGTCGCTGCAGTTCGGCAGGCATCCGCCTTCGCTTTCGAGTCGGGAGAGCAAGATGCTGCCGTGCCGGCCGCCGCCGATGTTGCGCCTGACGTACGCAGTCCTGCCGTCGTCTGAAAGGGCGATGCCCTGTTCGTCGCGATCACTGCTGAGTTCCGCCACCAGGATCGGGTCCGCGAAGTCAGCCTCGTGTGAGGAGCGCGTCAGGCGGAAGACATCAAAATCACCCCCCCCGGGCGGAACCGCGCCTACGTATAAAACAAGCTCATCCGGCGCCAACGCGGGATGGGCGAGGCCGTCATAACCGTCCATCGCCGTGATCGGCCGCAAGTCCTGCCAGTCGTCGTGAATGGTGCTTCGGCTCGCGGTCCAGAGGCGCGAACTGCCGTCACGTCGCGACGTGAAGACGATGAACAACTCATCCGGACTGAGTGTCGCCGCCCGATCGTCGCTGTTCGTGTTGAGGCTGGTGATCGGTTGCGGCGCCCCCCATGGATCGCGATTCGAACCGCGCTGCGAGACGAACAGATCGGCCTGCCCATGCCCCTTTGCCCGGCTGAAATACAGCCGCCTTCCGTTGGCGGAGACATAGGGGGCGAAGTCGTGGTTTTCATAGCCGGGCTGCGACACTTCCGTCACGCGCGTCGGCGTCGGGAACGGATCGTTCACGCTCTCGCGCCGAGCATGGTAGATGTCAATTTCAGCGAAGGCGTCGCGCTCGCTGGCGATATAGACGTCCAGCTCGTCCGGCGAGACGGAGACCCCGTGATCCTCGCCGGAGCTGATTTCCGGAATGAGGATGGGTTCGCTCCATCGCGGCGGATCAATAGGCGGCAGCGCAATACCGGCCTCAGAAAGGACCCACACCGGGTCCGACGGATCGCCGCCGGGATCGCCGTTTGTGCCCAACTGGCCGTGGCTGCCGTAGGGCGAAGAATCGCGAGCAACCTGGCCGCGGGCGTCGTCGAACCGCCAGTAGCCGACCAGACCCTCCTCGTCGCCCCGCAGGGACCGGTTCATGTCGCATCGGATGGCGGCCTGCGGGCGGGCGATGTTCCAGATGCGAAACTCATCGACCGTGCCGCCAAGTCCCCAACCGCCGTCTATTCGATTGCCGAAGACCAGGTGGTCGTCGTTGGCGATTTCCCCAGGCGGCAGGTCACGCAGTTCACCGCTAAGTTGGCCGTCCACGTACAGGCGCATCCACTCATCGCTCTTGCGAACCGCGGCGATGTGGTGCCACTTGCCGTCTGTCACGGAGACGTCGGAAAGGACACCATAACCGTCCACATCCCCACGAAATGAGAGGAAACGAACCCGCCCGCCTTCACGGTGTACGCGCAATGCGAAGGGGTACCGTCGGGTAACGCCGTCCCATTTGTCCATTATGGTATCGTCCGTACGGCTCACGCTTGTGACGCCGCCGATCCATGCCTCGATTGTGAATTCGTCCTTTTCATCAAAGGAAAACGCTTCCGCGTGTGGTACGAACACCTGGTCATTCTGCCCGTCGAAGTCCAGCGCATATCCCGCCAGCGACAGGTCGATGATCGTCACGACCCGCTCGGCCGTCTTCTCGATGCCGCCGAACTCGAACCGGGCGTGAATCGTCTCCTCGATGTCGCCGAGCACGTCGAGCGTGGCGAAGTCTCCGAACCGGCCGATCGACGCATACGTGCCTGGATCGACGCTCAATTCGCTGGAAAGCGTCACTTCGAACTCGCGCCCGTCGCTGAATTCGGCGTACACGCGGTAGGGCGTGACGGTGTTCTCGGGAACCTCATCCGGCCCGTCGATGCGCAGGTCGATCAGTTCCGGGTCGCCTGCCGCGGCGGGGCGGCCGCCGTGCGACGCCGACGCAAGCGCGTGGCCTGAGAGCTCGACGA
>CAZYLK010000052.1:0-33059 GCA_964648365.1 uncultured Phycisphaeraceae bacterium | reverse complement strand
CTGGCGGTGCGGATGAGCAGGTCGGGGTCGGGGACGTCGGCGGTGTAGAGCGAGCGGGAGATGGTGTCGGCGTCGACGTCGGCCGGGTCGAGGCGGCCGGCGCGGATGTCTTCGGCGATGCGGCGGACGGCGTCCACGATCTCATCGCGCGAGCCGTAGTTCAGCGCCAGGCACAGGTTCAACCCGGTGTTCGCTCGGCTCATCTCGATGGTGCGGTCCATCTCGTCCAGGATCGACGCCGGCAGCCCCTCGCGGCGGCCGATGTGGCGGAAGCGGACGTTGTTGTCCATGATGGTGCTGCGCTCGGAGATGAGATACCGGGCGTACAAATCCATCAGAAAGTCGATCTCGTCCTGCGGGCGCTTCCAGTTTTCCGAGCTGAAGCAGTAGAGCGTCAGGGCGTCGATGCCGAGGCGGGCGCAGTGCGTGACGATGGTGCGAACCGTCTTGGCCCCCTCGTTGTGCCCCCGAATCCGCGGCCACCCCCGCTGCCGCGCCCACCGCCCGTTACCATCCATGATGATAGCGACGTGCCGGGGAAGGCGCTCCGGTTCGAGGCCGAACAGTTCGCGTGGGTCGATGGGATCAATCATCGGTCAGAGTCGTATCTCTTGTGTGGCACCGGTTTTCAACCGGAGCCTTCTGATGTGGCACAATGCGCCACCGGTTTGTAACCGTGTCTCCTTACGTGGTACCGGTTGCTTGTTTCTAACCGGTGTCTTCCGTCTCCATTTCCATTCCACCGGTTGCAAACCGGTGCCACACCGGACTCACCGGTTGAAAACCGGTGCCATACCGGATCCACCGGCTCAAAACCGGTGCCACACCGGAGGGTGCCACACCGGATCCACCGGTTACAAACCGGTGCCACACCGGAGGGTGCCACATCGGATTCACTGGTTGCAAACCGGTGCCACACCGGAGGGTGCCACACCGGAGCCGGCGACACATGGCTTCAACAACTCCTTCATCCGCTCGCGGACCAGTGTCTGCGAGCGCTCCGGGCCGACGCCTACCAGGGATATCGGCGCGCCGGCCAGCGATTCAATCCTCGAAAGATACTCACGCGCCGTCAGCGGCAAATCACCAAAAGACTGCACCTGCCGCAGCGGCTCCCGCCAGCCCGGCATCATCTCCACCACCGGCGTGGATCGGGCCAGCGTCTCCGCGTGCGCCGGCGGCGCGTCCAGCCGTTTTCCGTCGCACTCGTACGCCACGCACACGCCGACCTGGTCAAACCCGCTCAGTGTGTCCATGTGCATGAGCGCCAAGTCCGTGATGCCGCCAAGCTGCACACCCCGCCGACATGCCACGGCGTCGAACCAGCCGCACCTGCGCGGACGGCCGGTGGTGGTGCCGAACTCGTTGCCCTGTTTACGAATCCGGTCCCCCACCTCATCTTTCAACTCGCTCACGAACGGGCCTGAGCCAACCCGCGTCGAATAAGCCTTTAACACGCCAACAACCCGCCCCACCGTGGCCGCTGGCACACCCGCCCCGGCCGCGACACCATGCGGGCCGCAACTGCTCGACGTGACGAACGGATACGTGCCGTGGTCGATGTCCAGCAGCATCCCGTTCGCCCCCTCGAACAAGATACGCTCGCCCGCGTCCATCCGTTCGCGCAAGAAAGCCGACGTGTCGCACACGCACGGCCGCAGTAAGTCCCGGGCGGCGTCCAGGTCGCGCAAGACGGCGTCCGGGCACAGCCCGCCGTCCTCGCCGTACAGTGCCTGAAAGACCTTGACGCGCTCGGCGACCACGCCGCGAACACGGCCCTCCAGCCCCCGCTCGTCGAACAGGTCCACCACCCGCACCGCGGACTTGCGTTTCATCTTGTCCGCGTAGCACGGCCCGATCCCGCGCGAGGTCGTTCCGATCTTCCCGGCCTCGCCGGCATGACGCTCGCTGAGTTGATCCTCGATCCGGTGATACGCCAGCACCAGGTGCGCCCGATCGCTGACGCGGAGCCGGGCGCGGGCGTCGATACCGGCGGTGGCAAGCTGGTCGATCTCGGTCGCCAGGGCGATCGGGTCGATCACGACCCCCGGCCCGATAACGCTCGACCGCCCGTCCCGGAGCACGCCCGCCGGCAGCAGGTGCAGGGCAAACCGCTGCTCCCCCACCCACACGGTGTGCCCCGCATTAGCCCCGCCGTTGAACCGCACGACAATGTCGAACGCGTCGGCCAGGAGGTCGACGACCTTGCCCTTGCCCTCGTCGCCCCAGCCGACGCCGACGACGCAGGCGTGAGCGGCCCCACCGTGCGAACGGTAGTCCGCGGGGGCGCCAAGGTCTGTCGCGGTCTTTTGCATCACTGGTTCCAGCTCGCGGGCCGGCCGATCCACCGTCGCGGGAGGGTCGCCCACGACGCCCGCTTACCCCGCCTTCGCGGGCCGTTCCCCCGCCAGACCGGGTGGTGCGGGAAGCGCGCACGGCACAAAAACAGGGCCGTTTCGGCCCTGAATCCCGTCTGGTTGACTCACTTTCGGGGCAGGCTAGCGATAGGTCTGAGGAATGTCAAAACCGATATGGTCCAGCGGTCCAGCGGCCCGGTGGTCCCCGGTGGCCCGAGCGCCGAGTCGCCCTTGCCCGCGTTCGTTCGCCGCGGCATCCAGGCTCGGTTCAGTCCCGGTCGGGAGCACCCACGCGCCTTGAACGCTCGGACCTCGAACGGCAAGATGAGCCAATCGCACCGACCCGCCGCGCAGCCGCAGAATCCGGCCGCCGCCGCATTCGATGTGGAATCCATGCCCAAAAACGCCCCAGCACGGGAACGTTCCAACTGTTCCGCACCCCGAGCCGACGTCTCGCTGCCCGTCGCGACCGACGGTTCGCCTATACGGCCATCCCGATCGGGCCGCGTTCGCGCCGTTGTCCTGCTAGGCGTTCATCTGCTGATCGCCGTGCATATCGCACACTGGCTCTCGGCTGGAACGACCGTGACGCCGCTGGAGCCTTCCGAGGCGATGGAGTTCTCCAAGCACGGCCTCGTCAATGCCGGCCTCATCTTCTTTGTCCTGGCGATCACGTCGACGCTCGTGTTCGGCCGGTTCTTCTGCGGCTGGGGATGCCACGTGGTGGCGCTACAGGACGCCGCGCGCTGGCTGCTGGGCAGGCTGGGCCTGCGCCCGCGAGCCATGCGTTCCAGGCTGTTGATCTGGGTGCCTCTGTTTGCGTTCATCTACATGTTCATCCTGCCGCTGCTGGTCCGGGCGCTGCTCGGCCGGCCGCTGGGCGTATCAGACGTGCATCTGACGACGGACGCTTTCTGGTCCACGTTTCCCGGCTGGCTCGTCGGCGGAAGCACACTGCTGATCTGCGGGTTTCTGGTCGTCTATCTGCTCGGCTCGAAGGGCTTCTGCACCTACGGATGTCCGTACGGCGGGATCTTCGGACTCGTCGATCGGTTCGCTCCGGGGCGCATCCGTGTTACCGACGCCTGTCAGCACTGCGGCCACTGCACGGCCGTGTGCAGTTCGAACGTCCGCGTCGGTGAGGAAGTCGGGACGTACGGCATGGTCGTCGACCCGGGCTGCATGAAGTGCCTCGACTGCGTCAGCGTCTGCCCGAACGACGCCTTGTACTTCGGCTGGGGGCGTCCGGCGGCAATCGCGCAGCCGCGCACGGGCGAGTCCGCCGCGCCGCCGCCTGTCGCGACGGAATGGCGCCGTTCACTCCTCCTGTTCGCGTGTTTCGCGGTCGCCCTGTTCGTGTTGTTCGGCGGTGTCTGGGATGTCGTGACGAACGCCGCGGCGCGAGGCGTGCTGATCGCTCTGTGGATCAGTGCTTCGCTGGTGTGCGGCCGGCTCGCAGCGCGGGGCAGTAGCGACTACTCGCTCGGCGAGGAAGTGGCACTTGCGGCGGCGTTTCTGGCGGTGTTCGGTGTGGTTCGCGGGCTGTATGGCGTGGTGCCGTTTCTGCTTTCTCTGGGCGTCGCGGCGATCGGGGCTTTTCTGGCCGTCCAGACCATCCGGCTGGCGTATGCGCCCAGCGTCAAGATCCAGCGGTGGACGCTGCGCAAAGGCGGCCGCGTGACACCGATCGGCCGGGGCTACTGTGTGCTGATGGCGGTGGTTCTCCTGGCATGGCTTCACAGCGCGGCCGTGCGCACGGCGGCATGGCAGGTCGATCGCGGCTACGCATCGACACGGGCGATCGTACCCGACTTGTTTGCGTGGGTTCGCGATCCGGGCACGAGGGGTACGTTCGATCACGCCGCCGCTCAGCGCGCGATCGCCTGGGGGGAGTGGCTCCGGCGCTGGGCGCCGGCGGATCAGGACGGTTCGACGGCCAAGCTGGCCCGCGTCTACGCCATCCAGGGACGCAGCGACGATTCGATCCGCACGTACCGGCAGGCCCTCGCGAGTCGCGCTGCCGATTCAGCGGCGCGGCGTGACTTCGCAGCACTCCTGGCGGCTATAGGCCAAGCCCCCGAAGCTGTAGGGGTGCTCACGGCCGGCTTGAACCCCGACGATGACGCCTCGCGCGATTCCGCGCTGCAACTTGGACTCGTTCTTGCCGGCGACCGGCGCTTCGACGACGCGCAGCTGCTCTTTGATGAATCGCTGGCGGTATGGCCGAACCACCCGGCCCTGCTGCACAACTACGCCATTCTGGAAACCGCCCGCTCCCGACCCGAGTCGGCCGTTGCGCTCCTCCAGCGAGCAGTCGCGATTGACGGCGAACTCGGCTCGTCGCGGCACCTGCTGGGCGAGATCCTGCTGGCAATGGAGCGGCCCGACGAGGCGTTGACGCATCTCGACGCGGCCGCGCGGCTCCGTCCGTCCGACGCCGACGTGGCCCGACTGCGCGGGATGGCGCTGGCCGCCGTGAACCGTCTCGGCGAGGCGGAAGCCGAACTAGGACGAGCCGTCGATCTCGCGCCGGATCGGGCGGACCTCCTTCTGACGCTGGCTGGCTTCTATTCCATGACAGGCCGGGCGGACCTGGCCGAGCAGCACGTCGCGCGGGCGCAGGCCCTGGGACGATAGCGCCGACACCCGACCGCGGAAGCCGAACCCGGGCGGTTACTGCGGCGGCCGTTCCGACTCGAGCGAGATCGCTCAATCGCGCGTACGGCTCGGTTCACGCGCCGCGCTGGCGGCTTCGCGCCCACGCCGTTACGGTACGTTCCGTTGCCGGGCGGACCGGTGCGCAACCTTGCAGGTGTGGTGATGGCAGACGAGATTCTCGTATCGACGGAAGGTCACGTCGGCGTGATCCGGCTCAACCGGCCGAAACAACTCAACGCGCTGAGCCTGGACGTGATGAAGCAGCTTGTCGCCGCCTTCGAGGCGTTCGATGCGGACGACAACGTCTACGTCATCGTGCTCAGCGGCGACGAGCGCGCGTTTGCCGCGGGCGCCGACATCAACGACATGGCGAACTCGTCCGTCGTCGAACAGTACAAGCGGAACCAGTTCGCCCGCTGGGAGCGGATCAAGCGGGTCAGCAAACCCATCGTCGCGGCCGTCAGCGGATTCGCGCTGGGCGGCGGATGCGAGCTGATGATGCACTGCGACGTCATCATCGCATCGGAAACGGCTCGTATCGGCCAGCCCGAGATCAACATCGGCGTCATGCCCGGCGCGGGCGGCACGCAGCGGCTTACCCGGGCAGTAGGCAAAGCGACCGCGATGGATGTCATCCTGACCGGGCGGTTTCTGACCGCGCGGGAGGCGCTCGACGCGGGGCTGGTCAGCCGCGTCGTCCCCGTGGAGCATTTCTTCACCGAAGCGATGAGTGTGGCCCGTACCATTGCCGAGAAGCCGCCGCTGGCGCTGCGCATGGCGAAGGAGTCGGTGCTCAAGGCACACGAAATGTCGCTGTCCGACGGTCTGGAGTACGAGCGGAAGCTGTTCTATATGCTCTTCGCGACGGAAGATCAGAAGGAAGGCATGAAGGCGTTCGTCGAGAAGCGGCCGGCGAAGTTTGTGGGGAAGTAGTCACGTCTGTTCTTCGCTTGCTGGTAACCCATCATGAGTAACTATGAAACCATTACCGTCTCTACGATGGACGGCGTGTCGACCGTGACGCTCAACCGTCCGGACGCGCTCAACGCTTTCAACGAGGTCATGAAGACCGAATTGATGGACGCGTTGAAGGCCGCCGGGCGGGACGCCAACGTGCGGTGCCTGGTCCTGACCGGCGCCGGGCGGGCGTTCAGTTCGGGGCAGGATCTGGCCGACCTCAAGGAGTTCTACGCCAGGCCCGATCCGCCGGACCTGGGAGCGATGCTGCGGGCGAAATACAACCCGATTATTCAGCGCATGCGCGAGATGGAAAAGCCCATCATCGCGGCCGTCAACGGCGTCGCCGCCGGCGCGGGTACCAGCTTCGCGATGGCCTGCGACATGCGGATCGCATCGGAAAAGGCCAGCTTCATCCAGTCGTTCATCAACGTCGGCCTGATCACCGACTGCGGCGGGACGTTTTTCCTGCCGCGGCTGGTCGGGCTGGGTAAGGCGATGGAGATGTGCCTGACCGGTGAAAAAGTCGGCGCGGAGGAGGCGCTTCGGATCGGTCTGGTCAATCAGGTCGTCGCGGCCGAGCGGCTGATGGAGACGGTCGCGGCCGTGGCACGCAAGCTCGCGACGCTGCCCACCACGGCCATCGGCCTGACCAAGCGGCTGATGAACCAGTCCTTCGGCAACGACTTGGCGGCGCAGCTCGAGCAGGAGGCCTTCGCCCAGACCACCGCCGCCGCCACGCGGGATCACCGCGAGGGCGTGCAATCGTTCCTGGAAAAGCGTTTGCCGAAGTTCACCGGTGAGTAGATATGCCTGAAGTGGGAATCATCGGATCGGGAACGATGGGCGCCGGCATCGCCCAGGTCGCTGCGTCGCGCGGGTGGACCGTGCGGCTTATGGACGTCAGCGCCGACGTGGTCCGCAAGGCGATCAGCGGCATCACCTCTCGGCTCGATCGACTCGTCGAGAAATCGCGCATGACGCAGGCGGATCGCGACGCGGCCGTGAGCCGGCTCTGCGTCGCGTCCGAACCGGGTGATCTGGCTAAATGTGACCTGATCGTCGAGGCCGTGGTGGAAGACCTGGATGCTAAGGTCAAGATCCTCGGACGGCTCACGCCGGCACTGAAGGCGGATTGCATCATCGCAACCAACACCTCGTCTCTGTCGGTCGGGGCGATGGGCGAGCGATTGGGCGTTGCGCCCCGAATGGTCGGTATGCACTTTTTCAACCCCGTTCCGCTGATGCCGCTGGTCGAGGTCATCCGGGCCGACGGTACGTCCACCGCGTCGGCCGATCGCGTCGCCAAGATCGGTCGCGAATGGGGCAAGACGGTCGTCCGCTGCAAGGATACGCCGGGGTTTATCGTCAACCGCGTGGCCCGCGGCTACTACCTGGAGTCGCTGCGGATGCTCGGCGAGGGGCTTGCCGGGATCGACGAAATCGACGGCGTGATGAAGCGACTCGGCGGCTTTCGCATGGGGCCGTTCGAGTTGATGGACCTGGTCGGCATCGACGTCAACTACACCGTCTCATGCTCGGTGTACGAGCAGATGGGCAGGCCCGCCCGGCTGAAGCCGCACGAGATTCAGGCGGGCCTGTTCCAGCGCGGAGAGCTCGGACGGAAGACGGGGAAGGGGTTCTATTCATACGCGGGTGATGCGCCGATCCCGGCCGTGACGGTCGAGAGGCGAAGCGTATCCATGTCGCCCGCGACGCTTGCGGCCGCCGAGGCGTTCTGCTCGGGCGCGGTCGACGGCGGAAGGTCGGGCGTCGGTCAAACGGAGCAGTACATCTTCGCCCGCGTGCTGGCCACGATCATCAACGAGGCCGCGCTGGCTTACGACGACGGCATCGCCACGTCGGACGACATCGATACGGCCATGAAGACCGGGACGAACTACCCGCGTGGTCCGCTGGAATGGGCGGATGCGATCGGGTTCGATCGGTGTCGCGGGATGCTGGAGGCGCTTAACGCATCGTCCGCCGATGAGCGGTTCGCGCCGGCGCAACATGTCGGTGGCGCGATTCGGAACCCCGAATGACCAGCTCGTTACGCCGATTCAGCGATGTAGACTTTGGTATCGAAGACGACCTTCATTCACCGTAGCGCCTGCGACGGATCGCAGCGTCAATGGACGCCTCCGTGACACCGTGCTGCTCGGCCAAGGCGCGGTTCCGGGCAACGGCCTCGCCCCACGCCGCGTCCAGTTGTTCGGACAGTCGCCGCTGAAGCGCCAGCCGGTCATCGTCCGCCAGTTGGTCGATCAACTCCAGCACTTGATCAACGGTCGGTTGAGCCATGACAACGCTCCTGCCGCGGCTGCGGCAACCAACGGCCGATAGCCGCCTGGATGGTCGTTCTGCCCCGAAACGCCCGAACGATCGGTCCGAGGCGACTTCCACACGCCGCGTCGCCTCACACCTGCACGCGCTCAAAATGCCGCGCCCCAATCCGCATCGCCACAATCCCCCCCGCCACACCGACCGCGACCAGCACCACCGTCGCGCCCAGCATGTACCACTCCCCCGACCGCTCCGAAGAGAGCCGCATGGACGTGTACGACGCATAACCCGCGCCCATCAGGATCAGCCCGACCAGCAGGACGGATGCAATCAGGTTGATCGTGCCGCCGATGCCATTGGCGATGCGGGCCGGGTTGGTTTCTTCGAACGACGGCAGCCGAGCGCCCAACCCCACAGCCAAACCGCATGTGGCAAAGCACACCGAGAACGTCAGCGCCAGCAGGATCAGCGTCCACACCCAATCGAGCCGCAGCGCGCTGGAGGCGATCAGCATAGCGCCGCCCCCGACGGTGACGGTCACCGTCATCGCAAACGCGAACTTCGCCAGCAGCACCCGGCCGCGGGCGATGGGCAGCAGGCTGATCAGCCACAACTGCTGACCCTCCAGCGACAGCAGCGGAAACACGAACCGGGCGGTGAACGTCGCCAGGATCAGGCTGACGGCGCACAGATTCATGAACGGCATCAGCAGGCGGAAGTGCGTGCTGGACAGGTCGCCGTGAATGTTGGGGATGTTCAGCAGATAGAGGCCCATGAGGGTAAAGAAGATCAGAAGCTGGCCCCACTGGATCGGATCGCGCGTGAACGTCCGCAGGTCTTTCGCGGCGATCAGGCGAAGCGGGGTCGGCAGGTAGAAGAAGACAAGTCCGGGAACGCCGCCTGCCGCGGCCGTCGCCCGCCGCGCGCCGGTGCCGCGGCTGGCCGAGGCGGCGTCGTACGCCGCGCCGAGGTGATGCGAGACCAGCCGCACGGCCAGCAGGCTCAGGAAGGCGCCGTTCGTGAGCGTCACGAGCAGATACATGGCCGCCTCGCGCATGTGCCCTTCGATGGCGTGGTCGATGCCGCGGGCCACCCAGGCATTGGGCCAGATCGCCGATTCAACAAACCTCATGCGTGCCAGGAAACCGCGGAGCCACTCCTCCGTATCTGCCGGCGCGGCCCGCATCGTCTGCAATCCCCAGATCGTCGCCGCCGCCAGACCCAGTGCCGCGAGCCACATCAGCAGGCGCTTCAAGTCCCGATTGAGGAAGCGCGCCACCGCCCAGGCCGAGACCAGCCCGATCGCGCCGGGAATCGGGATAAACGCCAGGAAGTAGGCGATAAACAGCGGGTAGAAAAACCTTGGCTCGTTCGTCGTGCCCGCCATGGCCGCCATCAGCGGCAGGCCGAGCAGAATCAGCGACCAGCTCGAAAACAGAAGCGTCTCGACGTACTTCAGCGCGACGACGGCGCCGGGCCGCATGGGCGACGACAGCAGGTACGCGGATTCCTTCGGCGAAAACAGCGATCCGTACGCGATGATGCCGTTGGAAAAGCCCAGCAGCGCCAGCATCATCAGGAAGAAGAAGTTGAAGATCATCGGGATGGCGACCGCGCCTTCGAGACGGTTGCGATCGAACCACTCGAAGAGCAGCCAGAACATTCCGTAGAGGCCCGCCCAGATGATGCACAGGAAGACGATCGTCGCGACGACGCGCAGGTGGGCGTTCTGCATCGCCTGTCGCGACTGGTTGGCGACCATCCGCCACCGCGTGCGCAGCAGCAGCCCGAACATGGCGGCGGAATCCGGCACGGCGGCGGAGCGATCGGTCGTCACAGTGCGGCCGCCTCGTTAAGCGTGTCGGATACCTCCGCCGTCAGGCGCAGGAAGATGTCCTCCAGCGTGGACCGCTGCTCGGCGGCGTGGCGCAGCTCATCGAGCGTGCCCACCGCCACCAGCCGGCCGTGATCGATGATCCCGATGCGGTCGGCGATGGCCTCCGCCACTTCGAGCGTGTGCGTACTCATGAACACCGTCATGCCGGCCCGCGTGCGCTCCTGAAACAGATCCTTGACCGCCCGCACCGTGCGCGGATCCAGCCCGACCATCGGTTCGTCGATGACCAGCAGCCGCGGGTCGTGCAGCAGCGCCGCCGACAGCACGATCTTCTGCTTCATGCCGTGGCTGTAGCTCTCGGTGAGGTTGTCGAGGAAGTCCGTGGTGTCCAGTCGCGACGAGAGTTCCTCCAGCCGCGCGTCGCGCAGCGACTTCGTCAAGCCGTACATTTCGGCGACGAAATGAAGAAACTCGCGGCCGGTCAGTTTGCCGTAGCAGAAGGGCAGGTCCGGCACATAGGCCATCATGGCCTTTGCCGGTGAGCCGTTCATGTTCATCGCGTGGCGGAAGACGTGGACGCTGCCGGCCGTGGGGCGAAGCAGCCCGACGATCATCTTGATGGTCGTCGTCTTGCCGGCGCCGTTGGGACCGAGGCAGGCAAACAGTTCTCCCTGCGGCACGGTCAGCGAGAGCGACTCGACCGCGACCTTGCGCCCGAACTCCTTGCGAACGCCGCTCAGTTCGATCGCTGGCGCCGTATCGCGGTCATCCTCGTCAGTCATGCTCACGGTTCAGTCCTGGGGGCTCATACGCATCGACAGGTATAACGACTCGTTAAACGGTTCGCGCTCGATGGTCAGCCTGGGCAGCAGCGGCATGGACAGTTCCTGTCGCTGCACGGCCCCGGAGGCGTCCACCCAGGCGATCGCTTTGCCCGCCTCCACGCGGAAGCACTCGACGACCCCGTCGGCGGTAGCGATCTGCTCCTTGCCCGTCACTTGCACGAGCATGGGCGTGAAACGCTCACCCATGCCCATCAATGCCGACGCCGGGTTGAACACCTGCACGATCCACGAACGGCCGACGTGCAGTTCCGGCGTTTCCGCCAGCGGGTTGAAAGCGTCGGCCAGCATATTGGCGTCAGCCGCGTCGAGCTTGAAGGTCGGGACGCGGCCGATGCCGCGGTCGAACTCGAAGGCGAAATGGCCCGGGAAACGCTCGCCATGAAGGCGCATCTCGCGCTCCGACCCCACGGCCGCGAGTCGCACGGTGAACTCGTCCAGACGACCGGTTGCGTCGAACTGCGACGTGCCGTCCACGCGCAACCCCGGCAATGCGCCGGCCACGTCATCGAGAAGGACGCGGTCGAACCTGCTGATGGAATCCGGCCCCACCACATACACGGTCCACAGCGTCCCGACACGACGCCGATCCGTGTCGTAAATGGCCATCTGGATGCGGCGAGCGGCCTCGTCGGCGACGCGCGCGCGGTTGACGCGGAGCGGCTGGCTCTCCGCCCGCCACTGCGGCACGACGTCATGGGCGATCAGCCAGCCCGTTGACGCCAGCCACGAACCCATGATGATGACCGTGAGGATTCTCTGCATGACGCTGGAAGACAACCCCGTCCGTCGTGAGCGGGCCGTGAAAACCGCTGATTGTAGAGCCGCCGCGCTTCGAGCGTCAACGGCTCGACACTTCGCGACACCGGGTCGGGTGCGTGACGCAATCGGCGGGCCCTTAAGCCGCGGGCGGCGCGCGTGGCACGGGCATCTTGCCCGTGATTACGACTCAGCATTTGGCGTGCCTGCCCGGAAACCGATTCACGACAGAGGCAGGGGCCTGCCACCCTCCGAATCACGGCCTGGAAGGCCGTGCCACGTTGGAGCGTGCCCGCTGGGACTGTCACGCACCCCAGCGGGTCGGGAGCGTCGACTGTGAACGAAGGCGTGCCCGTCCGGCGCCGGAGGTGGCGGCGCGCCGCGCTGGCGGCCGCGCTGCTTTCAGTCGGGGCATTCATCTGGATGTGGCTCGCTTTCCAGCGCATTCCCGACTGGTATCGACCGGCGCAACTCGGTCCAGACGAAGGGGATCGCATCCGCCGCGAAGTGACTGCGTGGGCAGATGACGTATCACGGCGGATCGTTCACCGAGACGAGTTTGCCATCGAAATCAGCGAGGGCCAGCTCAACGAACTCCTGGCGGGATTGTCGGAAGTCGTCCCGGACGCCAGACATCGATGGCCGGCATGGATCGTCGATCCGGCCGTCGTGGTCGACAAAGGGAGCGCCCGATTCGCGGCGAGGATTCAGCGAACGTACTGGTCGGTGATCGTCAACGGTCGGCTGGCCGTCACGCTGGGCGAAGATCGGTCGATTCGGCTCGCGGTGTCGGAGTTGCGGCTGGGCGCGCTCCCGCTGCCGGACGGGCTGGCCCGGTCGCTGGCGGAGGCGATGCTCGGATCCGTTGATCCGAATCGGGCGTCGGAGGGGATCGAGGGGCTGGAATGGCGGTGGCGCAATCGCATCACATGGCCGAACGGACGGCGGGACATCGAGATAACGGGGGTAGAGCTGGGAGAAGGCGAGCTGCGGGTGGGGGTACGTCCGCTATGAGGCCTGAGCGTCGTCCCGATTTCGGCGCGCGCCCGGCGACATCCGATAAGGCAGCCGGCGGCCACGCTGTGGCCGGACATGCCGAGTCCGCGTGCCCGTATCCCTGCCGCGGCGGGTCCGCTTTTTGGGCGGGCGCTTGCAGTCGCGGTTTCGTTTCGCTAGGATAGGCGTCGATGGTCGGGTCTTCGGCGGCCCTCAATCATCTCACCGCCGGATCTTGACCATACCAAATGATTGCGGTTTCTGGCCGCGCGACAGCACATAGTGCGTTTGGCAGAGGGGATCTTCGGGAACCTGAGCGTAAGCTCTCTGGTTTTCCGCGTGGTTTCGGTCATTCGGCGAGGTTCCGCCGCTGCGGCTGCTGAGCAGGGGATGATTAGCGTGGTGTCGGCCGTTCGGAGAAGTCCGTCCGGCGCGATCATGTCTGGTGAACATGTGTCTTGTAGTGTAGCGATGCCGGCTGTGGAGGCGTGGCGTCGTGACGCTTGGTAGGCTGCCCCGTCAACATTGGGGAGCGTTTCTTTTTGGAGGTTGGAGTTATGAAACGAGTGTTCGCTTTCTCTGTCTGTATGTGCCTGGCGACGACGGCGTTCGCGGGCAACACGGAACTGGTCGACCTGTCGAACCCGGTCCCGAGTGAGTACATCCTGCCGCAGAACGGGACGGGTGTCTCGGCTGCTCAGGCCGCCAGCGTCCATGTGCGCGCGAACGGCACCCAGTTGCAGTACGTCGGCGTGTTCCTCGACGGCGACGGCGTGGACCAGATCTACATCAAGGTCCAGCAGCAGAACTCCAGCGGCCGGTTCAGCAACATCGGCTTCTACCGCGGCGAAGGCGCCGGTGCATGGCCGAACATGACCGGCGGCACGGGCTTCTTTGTCCCGACCGCGGAGTTCAGCGAAGCCGACATGCTCGTCGAGCACGATGGCGCCGGCAACGTCAAGCTGACCCTCAGCAACGTCGTTCCCAGCGGTCCGGATCAGGTCTACGAGCGTGGCGGCTGGGTGCCGCGCAACGGCGATCAGATCGGTATCCACGGCTTCACAGGCGTGGCCGCGATGGATGACTTCTCCATCACCACCGACAGCCTCTGCGACGATTTCAACCGCGCGGACGGCCCGCTCGGCGACAACTGGCGGCTGGTGGCCGGCGGTGACACGGGCGTCGTCCGTGGCAACGAGGCCTACGTCGGCCAGAGCAACGTTCGCGCCCGCTACACCTACGTGGGCGAGTGCGGCGGCCCGGCGTGCAACTACACGCTGAAGAAGAGCAAGGCCAAGAAGTGCGACGCCTGCCCGCCTCAGGGTAGCGAGATGAGCTCCGGCGCGGCCTGCGAGGTCGTGAAGGATTGCGCCAAGAAGCTGAAGGAAACCATCCCGTGCCCGGACGGCGGCAATGGTACCTGCAAGCTGAAGGGCAAGCGCTCCTCGTGCGGCTAGTCCTTAATGCCGTAGCCGCCCGGGCGTTGACCCTGGCGACGACGGACTGAGTTCCCGGCGAGCCCGGCGTTGTCGAACCGACGCGCCGGGCTCGTCGTCGTTTCTGACCACGCCCGATCGTTCATGCCTTCGGTGCTTCACTCCGCGCCGGCCGCGCGCCCGCTCCGCAAGCGTACCTTGACTTGCGCGGATCGTTTCGTTAGGTTACTGGACGGCCTGTTCGCCTCGGTTCCGGGGGTCGCGGAATCGGCGCGTCGCGCGGACAAATCCGGGTCAAGCGTCTGGACCATGCTCCTCCCGCGGCGAGGCCCCGTGCGGAATGGTCGACCAAACCAGTGTGCTGCAAATCAGGAGTCTGGAATGATGAGAGGCAGAATCGCGCTTTCCCTCGGTGTGATCGGCATGATCGCCGCGGCCGCCAATGCCCAGAACACGGCGCCGTGGAGCGAGGACTGGGAAGGATTCAACGTCGGCGTCGACGCCGTCTGCGGTAACGGCGGCTGGGAATGCTGGGACGAAGTGCCGAGCGTCGATGCGGACATCGTGGCCAGCCCGGTCCACGGCGGCACGCGGGCCGTCGCCATCGCGGACACCAGCGACGTGATCGCGGTCTTCAAGACCAACGGCACGCCCAACATCACGGATGGCAAGTGGGAACTGATCGCATGGGTGTACGTGCCGGATGAGACGGTTGCCCCGATCCAGAACTCGGGTTTCGTCGTTCAGAACCAGTACAGCCACAACGACCCCGGCAACGTCTACTGGTCCGTGCAACTCCGCTTCAACAACGTGACCAACCTCGTCCTGTCCGAGTTTGACGGGGCCACGCTGCCGCTCATCGAGAATGAGTGGGTTCGGATTCGCGTCGAAATCGACCTGACCACCGACATGGACCCGCAGGGCTGGCAGCGCTGCTGGTACGGCGACAACCAGATCTACGAAAAAACGTGGAACTGCGGCGTCGGCGCCTGCAACCCGAACCCGGACCACAAGTTCGCCAGCATCGACCTGTGGGCCGCGTCCACGCCGACCGTTTACTATGACGATCTGAGCCTGGCATCTCTGGGTGAATCAGGCTGCGCCTACAGCGTCAAGAAGAACGTCAAGGGCAAGAAGGGCTGCAACGCCTGCCCGCAGAAGAACGACCAGTGGGTAACCGGCGACGCCTGTGATGACGTCAAGGACTGCGCCAAGAAGGTCAAACTCAAGAATTTCGATTGTCCGGACGGCGGTCCCGGCATCTGTAAGAAGCTCAAGGGAAAACGCAGCGACTGTCTGCAATAAGCGGCGCAGCGCACCCTGACCTGACGCCCGAACGCCCCGCTCGGCTGCGCCGCGCGGGGCGTTTCCATGCGCGGAAATGCGGACCGGCAGCAGAGTGCCGCACCGGTCTCAGTCGCCGGTTGTCATCATCTGGTGCCGGATCCTCGCTTCCGCCTGAAGGAGGTGGGCGTCGCCGGCCAGTTCGAGCAGTTGCACCAGGTCGGTCATGCTGGAGACCTCCTCAACCTGTTCGTCCACGAACCACGAGAGGAAGCTGCGGGTGGCGTAGTCCTTTTCGCCCTCGGCGAGCGTCACCAGCGCGTTGATGCGATGCGTGATGTCCATCTCCTGCTCCAGCGCCGCCCGGGCGATCGCCAGCGCCGACGGATAATCCCCCGCCGCCCGGTCCAGCGCCGCAAGTTCCACCGTCCCGCCGACCTCCTGGACGTATTTCACGATGCGCATGGCGTGGCCGCGCTCCTCCTCCGACTGCCGGGAGAAAAACTCCGCCAGCACCTTCAGGCCCATCTGATCGAGACGGCACGACATGGCCAGGTAGACGTAGTAGGAGTTGAGTTCGGCGTTGATCTGCTCGTTGAGCCGATCGTTCATCGTCTTGGAAATCAGCATGGTCGATCCCTCTGGATTACGTTCTGGTTTCGTTCTGGAGCCTAGGCGCGGGCGTGACCTGCCGGCGACCCACGGGCGCACCGCGCCCGGCAGGAAGCGTCACAGTCGTCCCGCAGTCGAGCCGGCAGGCCGGGCGATTCCGACAACGACGTTGTAGACGTTCAGCGGCCCGTGTCCAGCACCATGACGCCGCGCACGCTGGCGTCGCCGCTGAAGACCTCCACCATGACGTCTTTGGCCTTGGGCGGAAGTTCGTACACGAAGCGGAACCGGCGGCGCTCGTGCGACGCCAGTTTCATGCCGGTCGCGTACTGCAGTTCCGGCGGCGCGGACGCGCCCGCCTTCAGATTCGGCGAGACCCGCTTGTCGGGCGAGAGGATGACGTCCGGCGCACGCGTCTCCACGGCCATCGGACCATTGTTGGCCACCATCAGGTCAATCGCGACGAAGGTCTGCTCCGTGGTGAGCGTCTCCGTTTCCGATACGGGAATGGCCTCGCCCAGGTTCTCGCTGTGCGTGAATCGCCACTCGAGATCCTGGAAGACGGCGGCCTCGCCGACCGGCGCGACGCGCATCACCGACGTGGGGACGACGGTCGACGCCGTGGCGCGCAGACGTTTCATCCGCTTGTCACGCTTCGCGAGCAGATTCTCGATCTCCGCCTCGCTTGTGGTGTAGAGCCGCACGTCGGTAAAGGGATTACGCAGGGCGTGGACCGGCGCACTTTCCGGTCCGCGAAACTCGGGTGGGTACACCCAGGCCTTCTGGGGTATCTCCACGAACTCGCTCGGCCGGGCGAGCAGGTCGCGCCGTCCCTCTTCGCCAACGACCAGAATCGTCCGCGAGTCGTCCATCCGCTTGAACTCGTAGAGCTTGACCATGCCTTCGAGTTCGATCTCGGAGCAGTAGATGCCGCTCATCTCCTTCAACGCTCCCGCTTCTTCCTGCATCTTCTTGAGCACGGCCATCGAGGTCGTGAACCCATGCCGGGCGTCGCGGTCGATGAGGCGAATCAACTCGATGCGGCGCGTGCCCGGGGTTTCGAAGGCGTGAAACACAACGCCCTCGTCGTTGAAGTACGTTTCGCCCAGAACGGGCGCGGCCGTACCCATCGTGCCCACCAGCCACGCCGCCAGTGCGGCGCCGGCGCCGATCCGAAGGGAACGCTTCCACGTCATGTTTACCGTCACCTCACCCATCCAGATCAAACTCCCACGTCGACGTCGGGAACGGACGCCCGGCGCGCACCGATACCGACGGCCGCCGCGCCGGACACCATCCGAACCGCTGATTGTACTAACGGAAAGCGGCGCCTGTCTCTTGCAAACCCCCGGCGAGTTTCCGATAAGCTGCGGACGCCTCCTTACCCACAACCGTCTGAACATCCGCCCGGCATGGCCGCTCGTCGCCGGCGGGCCACATGATGCACACCGCGAGATTGCCCTCGCCACCGGCGGGCGATGCGTCACCCACGTTCCGCCGCAGCCTAGTCCACCGTCACCGCCGACTTGCCCTGGATGACCAGATCGTAAAAGTACTCGACGTCCGGATTGTGCATCCGGATACAGCCGAGCGACACGCTGCGACCGATGGACTCAGGCTCAATCGTACCGTGAATACCGTAGCGAAGCTGCCCCACCGCTGCCCCACCGACGCCCTCCAGTCCGATCCAGCGCTCCCCCAGGGGGTTCGTCGGGTCGTCAGCTGCGATCTCGCCCCCGCCCCGCGGCGAGTAGTACGTCGGGTTCGACAGCTTGACCTTGACCCGCCATTCACCTTCCGGCGTACCGTTGTCGGCGCCCAGGCCGACCCGGTAGGCGCGGACGAAAGTGCCCTGAAGCAGGACGTCCATTGTGTAGGTCGCCTTGTTTACATGGGCGTGGAACGGACCCTGAATGACTTTCAGCGTCTGCCCGATTTGGATTCTGTTTACGTCCTTGATGTCGTTTATTCGGCCGAGCAGTTGCGGCGTAATGTCGTACTGCGCGGCGATCTTGCCCAGGCTGTCACCCCGTTGCACGATGTAGCGCCCGACGAACGGGTCGTCCGGGTAAAGCCGGGGCGAGAAGATGGTTTCGTCGCCGATCCGGGTCAGATCCGCCCGAAGCTGCGTGAGTTCCTCGGCCGGCGCTCCCAGGGCGTACGCTTCGCTGAGGTGCTGGCGGGCCGCCAGCCACAGCCCGGCGTTGAGTTCATCCCGGCCGGCGGCCAGAAGCTGCCTCACGCGGCTTGCGTCCACGGCGGCGGGCGGCGCCGTGGCGACCGCAGGGTCGTCCGCCCCGCGTTCCGCCACGTCGCGATTGTGCTGATTGTCGCCGAGCGCAAGCGGGCGATCGGTGGCCAGCGGGGCGTTCGATGCGAGTTGAAGCGCTGTCGGATCCAACCCCGCGGGGTTGCCCGCAAAGAACACGGCGTACGTCGCGCCGGCGGCGGCCACGAGCGCAATGGCAATGCCGATGGTGTAGTTCCGCCGCCGTCTTCCCCGCCGGTTTCGTCTGGCCACTGCGTCGCCTCCGAGCAACTGGTTTTCGTGTCTGCCGAGCCGGGAGCGCTGCATGCGGCCCCGGCTGCGACCGCCTCATCGCGGTCGGCATTGACCACTGGCAGCATAGAACGAACGTCCGACGTTGCAAGCCGTGGCCAGCGGCGCCCGGCGCGGGCGCTGTGCGTGTGCCGCGCCGTACCGCGCCCCTGCGGTGCCCCGGATCGTTGCCATCGGCACCCTCGGACTCTACAAGAGGGCCATGTCGCGTTGGATTGCGTTTGAGGACGGCGGACTCTCCGGCCTGGCGCCGCTGCTGCTCCTGCGCACGGTCTTCGAACTGCGGCTCGGGAGGAAGCTCCTGGTGGACCGGCTCGCCGAAGCGATCGGGGAGCCAGTCGGCGGCGTCTGGACGCGCGGCGGACTGGCGCAGGTCGCGCCGGATCGATGCGGCGCACCGGTGAATCAACCCGTGATCGCCGGCGATCTGCTCGTGAACGGTCGGTGGATCGCCCCGCGCGACTTGCGCCTGGAACCTGCGCCCTGTGCCGCGTGGATCGGCGATACGCCGGCGTACATACGCTGCGATGAGCACCTGGCGGCTCGTCTCTCGCCCGAAGCGGTCAGGACGAAGTCGGTGCTGGCCAAGGCGCTGGATGGCATTCCGCGACACACCGCGGGCGGCTGGCTCGCGACGTTTCCCTGGGAGCTGATTCATCGAAACGCCGAGTCGCTGGAGGTGGACTTCACGCCGGACGATGCCTCCATCGACAGCGAGATTCCGGCGGGCGTACTCGTCGGCGCTCGCGATCGCATCCACGTCGGCATGAACGCGCGCATCCACCCGCGCGCCGTCATCGACGCGACGGCCGGGGCGGTGTTCATCGGCGAACGGGTGCGAATTGGTCCCTTCGCGGTCGTTGAAGGGCCGATCTACCTGGGGCCGGGCACCATCGTCAGCCCGCACGCATGGCTGCACGGCGGCAACTCGATCGGACCGTCGTGCAAGATCGGCGGAGAGGTCAACGGCTGCATCATTCACGGCTTCAGCAACAAGGCTCACGCCGGCTTCCTCGGACACAGTTACGTCGGAAGCTGGGTCAACCTCGGCGCCGGCACCACGAACTCAAACCTCAAAAACACCTACGGAAACGTGCGCGTCAGCATCGACGGCCGGCCTATCGACAGCGGCGAGCGGTTCTTCGGCGCGATCATCGCCGATCACGTGAAGACCGGGATTCAGTCGGCGATTCCGACGGGGGCAAACCTCGGCGCGGCGTCGGTGATCGCTACCAGTTCAATGGTTCCCAAGGAAGTCCGGCCGCTTACGTGGTTGACGGATGCCGGCGCTGTCCGCGGTGACATCCAGCGCCTGCTGGAGGTCGCCCGCGTCGCGATGGGTCGGCGGGATGTGACGATGACTGAGGCGGAGCGCGACCTTTTCCTGAGCCTGGCCGAAGCGTCTGATGCGAACGACGCTTCCTGACGGTTTCGCAGCTTGACCTTCGCCAGGGCCAGCCCTAGCCTCGCCCCCGGACCTTTTTGTTCGGGAGCGACGAGATGCCGGAGAGTTTCCTTTGTCCGCCCGCGCGCCGCGCGAGTGGGTTGAACCGCCCTTCCCATACGGATTGCTGCGCAGGCGCGGCACCGGTTGTGTGCCGGTGTCGGTGGGTTGATGTGGCACCGGTTTCTAACCGGTGTCGGCGCGCGTCGGAGTCCCGTGTCACAGCTTCTCGCCAGGCCGCCGGGTGTTCTCGCGGGGCCTGCCGAGCGTGGCGGCCGGGACCGCTTAGGGCCGGCGACGCCCGGAAGCTCGCGCTCGCCGTCGCGGTCAGCTTGCTTGCGGCCGCGCCGGTCTCGCTCGCGGCGCCCAACGACGACGTCTTCACGCCGGCGCACGTCGCCAAGCTCCGATCCGTGTCCTCGGTACACATCTCGCCGGACGGACGGGTCATCGCATACGCGCTCAGCGTCCAGCGGCGCCCGTTTGTCGACGACAACGGGCCGGCATGGTCCGAGTTGCACGTCGTGGATCAGGACGGCCGGTCGCGACCGTTCGTGACCGGCGAAGTCAACGTCGGCAACATCGACTGGACGCCGGACGGACGCGGCATCTCCTTTACGACCAAGCGCGGCGACGACGAACATGCCGCGCTCTACGTGATCCCGATCGACGGCGGCGAAGCCGTGAACGTGCTCGAACATGATACCGGAATCGGCGACTACTCATGGTCTCCCGACGGTGCCGAGGTCGCGTTCCTGTCGACGGACGAAAAGCCGAAGGCCGTTAAAGACGACGAAAAAAAGGGCTTCAACGCCGAGGTCTATGAGGAGCAGGAACGCTTCGGCCGCGTGTGGGTGGCCCGCGCACGTCTGACACCCGCCGATCGCGCCCTGGATGACTGGCCGGAATCGCGCAAGCTCGACCTCGATGGTCACGCCACGCAGCCGGCCTGGAGCCCGGACGGCAAGCATCTGGCCGTGGCGCTCGCGCCGACCCCGCTGATCGACGATCACTACATGAAGCGGAAGATCAACATCGTCGACGTGGTCGCGGGAAGTTCCGTCGCCCGCGTCGAAACGAGCGGGAAGATCGGCGCGTACCGCTGGAGCCCGGATGGCAAACACCTGGCGATCATCGCAGGCGAGGATCAGCACGACCCGTCGGCCGGGCGGCTGGTGGTCGCATCCGTCGCGGGCGGCTCACCGCGTGACATCATGCCCGGCTACCTCGGTGAGATCGCCGGCATCGCCTGGCAAAACGACGCCACGATCATGTACCTGGGCGACGAAGGCGTCACGACGCGATTCGCCAAGATCGGCATCGACGGCAGCGAGAATAAGACGCTGATCGATATCGGCCGGCACGTCCTGGCCGGTCTGAGCATGAGCCGCGACGGCATGGCGGCCGCGTTCGTCAGCGACAGCCCGCGTCACCCGGGCGAGGTCTTCGCCATGAGTCACGGCCAGACTCAGCCGCGCAGGCTGACCGACTCGAATCCGTGGCTGGACGGCATGCGTTTCGCGAAGCAGGAGCCGATCATCTACAAGGCCCGCGACGGCCTCGACGTGGAGGGCGTGTTGATCCGCCCATTGAACGAAGAGCCCGGCACGCGCTACCCGCTCATTCTCAGCGTCCACGGCGGACCGGAGTCGCACGAGCAGCACGGCTGGAAAACGAACTACTCCCGCCCCGGGCAGGTGGCCGCGGCGCGGGGCATGGCGGTGTTCTATCCCAACTATCGAGGCAGCACCGGTCGCGGCGTGGCCTATTCAAAGCTGGGCCAGGCGGACTACGCCGGGGCGGAGTTTAACGACCTCGTCGACGCGATCGCGCACCTGTCCGACATGGGTCTGATCGACAAGACGAAAGTCGGCGTGACCGGCGGCTCCTACGGCGGGTTTGCATCGGCATGGTGCGCCACCGCGCTGACCGAGCACTTCGCCGCGGCCGTGATGTTCGTCGGCATCAGCGAGCACGTCTCCAAGTTCGGCACGACCGACATTCCCAACGAGATGTACTCCGTCCACGCCCGCAAATACCCGTGGGACGACTGGGAGTTCTTCGAAGAGCGCAGCCCCGTCCGCTACGCCGAGCAGGCGCGCACGCCCATTCTCATCATGCACGGCAAAGACGACACCCGCGTCCATCCGTCGCAGTCGATGACGCTCTTCCGCTACCTGAAAACGCTCGGCCACGTCCCCGTCCGCTACGTCCAATACCCCGGCGAAGGTCACGGCAACCGCAAATCCGCCTCCCGCCTCGACTACAACATCCGCCTGATCCGCTGGATGGAGCACTACCTCAAAGGCCCCGGTGGCGACCCGCCCCCGCAGGAACTGGACTACTCGGCGTACCGGCCGACGGAAAAGGACGAGCCGGACGCAGCCGAATCAGAACCGGCAGCGCCGGATGTGGAGCCGTAGAGCCGCGGCGGGCCGAGTGCCAATCGGAACCGCGACGCGTAAGCGAGCGGCCTCTCCTTCACAAGCTCGTACCGAATATGTAGAATACGCCCCATGTCTGCGACAACGGAGACCGGGACGTTCGGCAGGGACGACGACCGTGCGCCGATCACGGAGTTGCTGAGCCTTGTGCGGGATGGTGATTCCGCCGCGACGGAACGGCTGTGGCAGGCCGTCTACGCGGATCTCCGTGGAATGGCCCAGGCTCAGGCGGCGACCGAACGAGCGACAGGGGCACTCCAACCAACGGCGCTGGTTCACGAGGCTTACCTTCGCCTGTTTGGCAACGAGGGCGCGGGTTTCGAGAACCGGGCGCATTTTTACGGTGCGGCGGCAAACGCGATGCGCCGCATCCGCGTCGATGACGCACGTATGAGGAAGCGAGCGAAGCGCGGAGGTGGTTTGCGGCCGGTGTCGCTCGACCAGCTTGCGCCATCGCAGGAGCACCCGGCCGAACCGGCACTGGACTCCGCCGACCACGCTGAGACGCTGCTGGCCGTCGATGCGCTCCTCGGCCGGTTTCGGGCGGAAGCAGGCCGGGCTCATGACGTCGTTGTCATGCGGTTTTTCGCCGGATTGACGGTAGACCAGACCGCCGAGGCCCTCGGCGTATCGCCGCGGACGGTCGATTCCGACTGGCACTACGCCCGCGCATGGCTGCGCCGAGAGCTGAGCTCGCCGGATAAAGGCGACTGACGCGAGCGGGTGATCCTGCGGGGCACCGGTTTGCGACCGGTCATCCGGTGTGGCACCGGTTTTCAACCGGTGGATCGATCTGGCACTCCGTTGCAGCCGGTGGTTCTCTGAGACTTACACTTGAACCGGCGACTCCGCGCGGGCTGAAGCCCGCGGCTCGCTGTTGATGCACCATTGCACGCGGAAACCAAGTCTTGAGCCGTCACCACATCAGCCCCGCAGCCGATCACCCCTCGGCGGACCGCGATTCGCGCGAGCTCAAAGCGAACCGCACGCGCGAACTTTTCGACGCCGCCCGCGGACTGAGCGCCGCGGCCCGCAACGCGTATCTCGCCAAGTCCTGTCAGGGCAACGCCGCACTTCGCGGCGACGTGGAATCGCTTCTGGCACATCATGACGCGGCGGGGGACGCCTTTCTCCGCCCGCCGCCACCCCCGGTCGATCTGCCGCCGAACATGGCCGGACTTCTGCAATCCCGCGGCGGCGATTACACCGACGACGCAACTGATCCGTGGATCGACACGATGATCGGCGGCTGCCGCGTCCAACGCCGTCTGGCGTCCGGTGGCATGGGGCACGTCTATCTTGCGCGTCAGCAGTCGCCTGCGCGCGACGTAGCGATCAAACTGATGCATGGAGGACTGTGGACGGCGTCCCACCGGAAGCGGTTCGAGGTTGAGGCGGAAGTCCTCGCCCGCCTGCGTCACCCCAACGTGGCACAGATCTACGAAGTCGGCGTTGTTCCAGGATCACCGACTGCCGCCTCAGCCAACCCGCGACATGCCGCGGCCATGCCCGGCGAGCCAGGCCATTCCGAGCAGGGCGGCGCCGCCCTTCCATCGGACGGCGTCCCCTATTTCGTGATGGAGTACGTCCCCGACGCGGCGCCGATCACCGCCTTTGCGAGTCAGGCCGAGCTGTCGCTTCACGCTCGGATTGAGCTGTTTCTCCAGGCCTGCGACGCGGTTCAGCACGGCCACCAGCTTGGCGTCATTCACCGTGACCTCAAGCCGGGCAACATCCTCGTTGAACCGCTCGGGCCGACCGGCGAGAACAGGGCGCAGGAGACGACGCGCCGCGTGCTGCCACTCGGGCGCGTCAAGATCATCGACTACGGCGTCGCGCGTTGCGTTGGCGCAGATGCGCCGGACGCCACGTTGCACACCCACGCAGGCCAGATCATCGGCACGCTGCAGTACATGAGTCCGGAACAGTGCTCGGGCGACCTGCGGGACATCGACACGCGCAGCGACGTCTACTCGCTGGGCGTGGTGCTTTATGAACTGCTGACTGGACGATGCCCGTACCATCTGTCAGCGACACCGCTGCCCCAGGGCACGCGCATCATCTGCGAAACCGCCCCGCCCGACCCGGCCGTCATCAACCGCCGCCTGCGCGGCGACCTGGGCGCGGTCATCCTAAAGGCCCTGGAAAAAGACCGCACGCGCCGCTACCTCTCCGCGGCCGACCTCGCCGACGACCTGCGCCGATACTTGGCTGGCGACCGCGTCGAAGCCCGCCCGCCGACGCGCTGGGTCCGCGCGACGCGGTGGGTGGCGAGGCATCCGAAACTGTCGACGGCCGCGGCCAGCGGGTTCATCGCCGCGTTGATTATCGGTGGGACGGCGTTGTCGATTTGGGCCTTCAACCGTCGCCCGTACCGTCTCGTGCTTAGTGAAGATCAGCGAGAGTTACGACTTCTGAGCTTCGCGGGCGGCGTTCTTCACGCTTGGACAGGTCGACAGGAGAACGCGATCGGCAAGGGTGCTGGGCTTGCCTCCACATCGTCGTCCACGGGAAGCGCGAAGATCGCCGTCGTTCCGTTCAGGAGTTATGGGGATCCGCGATATGACGGAAGGCTATGCGCATTCGCCCCCGACCGCGGCTACTACGAGCCAGTCTGGACGGCCGGCGTAGAACCGCAGGAATTTCCCCAAATAGTGCGGCTCGGAGATGTGGCTCGTAAGGACTTTGAAGTTGACAACATACTCGTCGCAGACGTCTTCCCCGATCACCCAGGCACAGAGATCGTCGCTGTCCACACACACGTTTATTCGCAGCGAGCTATTCGTGTTTATGACGCCGCAACCGGGATCGTACTGTACCAGGTTTGGCACGACGGCGCTCTTACACAGCCCTACTGGTGGGCGGCCCAGAACCTGTTGATCTTCACAGGCGACAACGGCCAATCGTTCGAAGACCAACTGGCATCCGTCGTGTTTGCCCTGCGTCCGCAGTTAAACGTCACGTCACGTGAGCTTATGCAGCGTGGCCCGGCTCGAATCTCAGATGGCACTACCGTCGCAGATTCGTCTGCAATTAGCCGGAAGACACTTCCGACAAGTCCCGTACCAGTCTGGTACTGGCAGCTTGCGCCGAATACCACGAACGCGGCGGGCGAGCTGGACTATAGACTTGAACTCGGGCGGGTGCGGGGCGTCGGTGACCAGTATCTCGAACTCGTAGTCTATCCCAAGCGGGATCGGCTGCTCGGTTTCACTTGGCTCTTGGATTCCGCTGGGCGTGTTGTGCCGAACTCTGCTGTGGAGGGCGACGTCTATACGCGCCACCAGTCCGCCCACCCCCGTGGCGATCCCGAACACGTCGGCGAACCGAACGACTTTTCCCTCGTCCCTGCATACCAAGGCGTCACCATTCCCAGCGAGGAGAAAGGTCATCGGCCGTAGTAGTCTCCGGCGGTGCCAGGAGCCGCCGGATTGGCCAGCCCAATAGAAGGGTCAAGGAATAACGAAGGTACACCATTACTGGCGAGTGAGGCAGAGCGACCGTCTTTCCTTAGCGCGCGCTCGTGACGAAGCAGCCGATCTCAGCGGTTTCCTCATCCCATAACCTCGCACTCCGAATTTTATGTGCGCCCCCTTTACGAAATGACGCACGAATGGGTGGACGAAAGAATCGGAGCGCTCCGCGCCCTGCCTTGTCGCATCCTCGGCGCGAATAGCGAGACGCTCCGCCGACAGGGAGTATTCTCATGGGTAACAAGACGCGGAATGTACTGATCACAATGTGCGCCGGCACTGTGGCATTTGCAGCCGAGATCGCGAAAGCGCAGTGCGAGTGCCCGAACGGATGGGTCCAGAACGAGGACAATTCCCATTGCTACGCCCTCACGCAAGCCGATACCTGGCTGCGGTCGGAAGCAGAGGCCGTTGGCTTGGGGGGACATCTGGCGACCGTGCGGAACGACGACGAGAACCAATGGCTGCTGAACCAATTCGGTCAGGGCGGCATTGGTCCGTGGATTGGACTTTTTCAACAGGATGGCGCGCCGGAACCGGCTGGCGGGTGGGTTTGGGTCAGCGGCGAGGATGCTGAGTACAGGAACTGGAATGACGGCGAGCCGAACGATTTGAACGGCGGCGAAAACTGGGCGCATTTCTATGGTGCAACTGAAGGCCGAGAGCCGGGAAAGTGGAATGATTTAGGCCTCCCGTTTGAGAGAACGGGTATTATCGAGCGCGAGTGCCGGGCAGGATGCCGCGGCGGCGAATTCGCCAAGCTGCTCGCCGATGACGGCGGATCGACGGATGCGTTTGGACGAACGGTTGCCATCCGCGATGACGTGGCGCTAATCGGTGCGTGGGGTGACGACGACAATGGCGATACGGCCGGTGCTGCGTACGTTTTTCGCCGACATGGCACGGCATGGATGCAGGAGGCGAAGCTGGTCGCGGGGGACGGATTCCCAGATCAACTCTTCGGTTCAGCCGTGGCGGTGGACGAGGATACAGCGCTGGTGGGGGCCATGTTCGACGACACGAACGGTTTCCGCGCCGGGGCCGCCTATGTCTTTCGGTTCGATGGCGAGAACTGGATGCAGGAAGCCAAGTTGCTGCCCGCCAGGGGCACCGCGGGTGACGAGTTCGGCCAGACCGTTTCGCTCAGCAACGGCGTGGCATTGATCGGCGCACGATATGACGGCGAGAATGGCATCGACAGCGGCGCTGCCTACGTATTCCGATTTGATGGCGAGAATTGGATTGAGGAGCGAAAGCTGCTCGCAAGCGATGGCGAGACGGGCGATCGCTTTGGCGAGTCCGTGTCCCTTTCCGGCGAGACGGCGTTGATCGGCGCGGTCTGGGACGACGACAGCGGTGAGAAAGCGGGCGCCGCATACGTTTTTCGCTTCGACAATGGGCAATGGACGCAAGAAGAAAAGCTACACGCGCCCGATGGTACGCAGGGAGACTACTTCGGCCAGTCTGTGTCCATCGAGGGCGACGTGACGCTGGTCGGAGCGTATGGAGACGATGAACGCGGAGACGAGTCCGGGGCCGCGTACGCATTCAGATACGACGGCGAGTCCTGGGGTCGGGGGGACCGGCTCAACGCCGCCGACGGCGCGGCCGGTGACAACTTCGGTCAGTCCGTCTCGCTCAGTGGCTCAGTCGCACTGATCGGCGCTTGGGCGGACGATGATAACGGGGAACAGTCGGGAGCCGCGTACGCCTTTCGATTCGATGGCAAGTACTGGATCGAGAGCGCCAAAGTATTGGCGTCGGAGGGCACGGACGGGGACGCGTTCGGGACCGCGGTGGCGATCTACGACGGGTCGGGTATCGTGGGCGCGCACTTGGCCGACGAGGGCGAAGTGGACGCGGGTGCTGCGTACTACTTCACAGGGTTGTCGGATTGTCAACCGAACGGAACGATAGATCTATGCGATATCGCGACGGGCGGAAGCCGGGATGACAACGAAAACGGTATTCCCGACGAATGCGAGGGTTGCAACGGCGAGCGGTCCAACGCCCGTTGCCGCGGCAACAACAACGGCCGAAACGTCATCAAGGCCAAGCTCAGCCGGGCGCGTCCAGACGAGGACGTCGTTTTTCGGCTGGACGGTGCGTGCCCCCTGATGCGACACACAAATCTGCGGGGCAAGTTTACGGCCAAGTGGAAGAAGTGCGACGGCGGACGCATCCAGGACGGCCCGCACAACGTTACAGCCGAACTGGCCTACGGCTGCGAAAAGGCGGCGGAAACCAACTGCCCGTAGTCGTCGGACGTCGGAGCCGCCAGACGCGGGTCTCGGTCTCGATGTGCCGGCTGCACTGCCTGGTGACGCGCCCCGGCCTGTCGGCGTCAGGCGCCCCCGCCCCCCTTCCGCACAATCCGCCGTATCCGATATGTCGGCCGGTGCTGAAGGTCGTGATAAACGCGGACGAGCAGTTCGGAGACGACGCCGAACAGGACGCACTGCACGCTGAAAAACGCCAGCAGGGCGGACAGGGTGACCAGGACGTTGCGGTTGAGGTGCAGGCCGTGGGGTTGGCCGAAGTGGCCGTAGCGCTGGCCGATGGCGACGGCCAGGGTGACCAGCGCGGCGACGCCGGCGTAGATGGCGAAGCGGCCGAAGAAGTAGATCGGCCGGGTGACGTAGGACGACATGAACTTGACCGTGATCAGGTCGAGCATGACGCGGGTGATGCGGGTCAGGTTGTACTTGGTGCGGCCGTGGATGCGCGGGCGGTGGTTGACCTCCAGTTCGGCGATGCGGGCGCCGTTCCACGAGGCCAGCGCCGGGATCAGCCGGTGCATTTCGCTGTAGAGCGTTACGCCTTCCAGCACCTCGCGCCGATACGCCTTGAGCGTGCAGCCGAAGTCGCGGATGGGCACGCCCGTCGTCTTGCGAATCACCCAGTTGGCGATCTGCGACGGCAGACGGCGGTCCAGCCAGCGATCGTGCCGGCGACGTCGCCAGCCGCTGACGATGTCCCAGCCGGGCGGCTCGTCGAGCTTGTCGAGCAGTCGCGGGATGTCGGCCGGGTCGTTCTGCAGGTCCGCGTCGATAAAGACCACAACCTCGCCGCGGCTGTGCTCGATGCCTGCCGACATGGCGGCCGTCTGGCCGAAGTTGCGGCGCAGCGTAATGATGGTCACCCGCGGGTCGTCGCCCGCGGCCGCCTCCAGCCGGGCGACGGTGTCATCCGCGCTGCCGTCGTCGACGAAGATCAGCTCGTAGTCGATCCCCGACGGGCCGAGCACGTCGGTCAACTGCCGATAGAGCGGCCCGACGTTGTCGCGCTCGTCTTTCATGGGCGCGATCACGGACAGGCGGCAGGATGTCGCGCCGGACGATGACGCCTCGGCGGATGCGGCCTGAGCCGGTGAGCGCGGGCGCATCCCCTCGCGCGCTGGGGATGCCGCTGGCGGCGCGGTCGGGGCGGGAATGATCACGTCCTCCCGCTCGCGGTCGATGGATTCCGGGCTGACGGTGGGTGATGTCACGTGTCGGGATTCACTGTGGGCCAGCCGGCCGCCCGGGACGCACGCGACGGCAGGCCACGCGCCCGCGGGATGCGCCGTTGCATCCCAGCCGCTTGGCGATGCGTCACTTTATCATCCGCGCGCCTCAGCCGCCACCCGCCTCACCTGCGGCAGTCGAACCGGCCGTCCACGGCGACGAAGCCGCGCTGACTGCCCGTCCATTCGCGCCAGGCGGTACACTCGGACGGCCCTTCGCCCGGCTGGTTATTCGGCATGGCGCAGATCGCCGGCCGGGCGGCGCCTTCACCGGCCGTCTTGCGGATCTCCCACAGCACCGTGTCCGGGTTCCACAGAATGTTGTGCGTACCGGACGACCAGAGCAGGTCGCCAGCCCGCTGATACGTGTGGTTGACGATGCTCTGCACCTCGAAGCCGCTCACGTCGATGACCGGGCAGTCGTCGTCGCAGGCACAGACGAAGTCTTCGACCACGCATTCCTGGAATTCGCCGTCGTCGATGCCGACGATGGCCTGCCCGTCCGTCCCGCACGCCGGCCGCTCGTTACGCGGATACTTGAACTTGAACTTCGTCTTGCCGTTGCCGTTGGTGGTGGCCGCACGCTCGCGGTCGCCTTTGAGGACGCAGACGTATTCCGTCCGGGGCTGCGCCTTCTTGAGCTTCACGACGGTCTTTTTGACCACGTCGCCGGACAGGCCGCACCTGGCCGAGATTTCTTCGTACCCGTTGCAACCTTCCTGCGCCGCTGCGCGGTTCGCCAACGTCGTGGTGAGTGCGATCGCCAGGACGACCGCGCCGGCCATGCACCGGCGCGAGGCTAGGCCGACGGACTGACTGGCGCTGCGATTGGGGATTGTTGCGATCATGGCGGTGGTTCTCCGTCTCGATACAAAGTGAACCGGCTGGCCTGTAGCCGATGCCGCTCAAGTCAGGCAACAGCATCCACCAGCCCCAACGCGACGACGGCGGGCGTCCTGGACGACGGCCGCAAAGCGAGGACCGCCGCGAAGTTCCAGCGTGACATTACCCTATCAGCCTGCGGCGCACGTCGCAATTGCCGCGTGTCCGGCCCGATGGGCCGCCCGGCTGACTCCGGCCACACTGGCAAGCCATGACTTTGCCCGTTACGGAAAGATCACACTGTCCGTGCATGCCGGCTTGCCGGTTGCTGCATCGATGCGAACCAGCGGCGGCGCGTGGCGGACCCACGGCGATTCGCCGGCCGTCACGCAACTTGGATCGCTGCCGTCGACGGCGACGGTGTAGATGTTGTCGTGATCGATGCCGACCACTGGCGTTCTTACGAACTCGACGTGGCCGTCGGCGAAGAGGACGTTTTGCCCGTCGCCGCCGTGATTGGGCGAGTTGTAGGGCGTCCACAGGGATGGGTCGTTGATGTCGAGCGGCGTGTTCCGCGTCCCGGGCGAGTTCAGCGGCGGCGTTGCAACGCTCGCGTCGCGATACGGGCCCTTGTCCGCGGCCAGTGGCATGCGCGGATCGAGACCCTCATGCGGCCGCGATTCCGGCGGACCGAAGGGGATCTGGTAGCCGTAGCTGATGTTGTCGTAGCTTTCGAAGTCGTAGTAGAGGTCGATCTCCTCGGTCTCATCCGGGCGGTCGGAACTGACGGGGCAGACGAACTGCTTGACCGTCGTATCGCCGCTGCGAACGAGCATCCAGTACGAGCGCGTGGCCGAAAGCTCGCGGGCACCACCGGGACCGCTGATGGACTCCTGGCGCCGGTCCGGCGCGGCCGCGGTTCCGGAGCCGCGACCGACAGGCTTCGTGTAGTCGAACGGCCTGGCGTCAGCTTCGTCGAACGGCGGAATGGTCCAGAACGGGCCGCCCTCGGCATGCGCATAGATCTTCATGCTGGTTCCCAGCCCCTTGAGGTTGGAAGCACAAATGAGCCGTGGCGACAGCGGACGGCTGCTGATCGCCTGAGACGTCATCGCGAGCACCATCCACGATATTGCGGCTAGCACAAAAAGGATGACCAGCAGTTCGACAAGCGTGAGGGCCTGCCGCCGACAGGTCGAGCCGGCCTGCAAGTACCGAAAGTGTCCGGGTGGCATGAGACGCGCTCCAGAATTCCTACGGGAAGATCACACTGTCCGTGCATGCCGGCTCGCCGGTTGCTGCATCGATGCGAACCAGCGGCGGCGCGTGGCGGACCCACGGTGACTCGCCGGCCGTCACGCAACTCGGATCGCTGCCGTCGATGGCGACGGTGTAGATGTTGTCACGGTCGATTCCGACAATAGGCACCTTCATAAACGATACATGTCCGTCGGCGAACAGGACATTCTGGCCGTCGCCGCGGTGATTGGGCGAGTTGTACGGCTTCCAGACGGCGGGATCGTTGACGTCGAGCGGCGTGTTCGACGCACCGGGCGACGCAAGCGGCGGCGTTGCAACGGTTGCGTCACGGTACGGCCCCTTGTCGGCCGCAAGCGGCATGTTGCGGCTGGCCCGTTCGCTGGGCCTTGAGCCGAGCGGGCCGTAGGGAACCTGGAAACCGTAGCTGATGTTGTCGTAACTCTCGAAGTCGTAATAGAGGTCGATCTCCTCGGTTTCGTCCGGCTGGCTGCCGCTGCGCGGGCAGATGAACTGCTTCACCGTGTTGTCGCCGCTACGGACCAGCATCCAGAAGGAGCGCGTGGGGGAGAGCACTTGCGCACCTCCCGAACCGGCGAGGGATTCCTGACGCCGATCCGGCGAAATCACCGTCCCGGCCCCCCCGCCGATGGCGACCGTGTAGTCGAACGCTGCACCGGCCGATTCGTCGAACGGCGGCACGGTCCATGAACCCCATGACCCGCCGAAATCGTTGGCGTAGATTTTCATGCTGGTGCCGATGCCTTTGAGGTTGGCAGCGCAGATCATCCCGCGCGAGGGCCCTCGGGAAACACGACTGGGCAAGAAGATCCACAGGAAGAACGACAGCAACCCCAGCGCCAGCAGCACCACAATCAGTTCGATCAGCGTGAAGGCTCGGTTCCGCGACAGGGCAGAGCGAGCCGGCTGACGGACAGGTCGACGACGCATGTGCCACCTCCGGCGTGATCATAGGCGCAGCAGCACGCACGGTGAAGCAGAGGGCGACGGATGACGCCATCCGACAACGCCCCGTTCCGCTGTATGCATCCCGTACCCGTACGCACGCGGCGGCGCGGGGTTCGCTAATCTGACGAGAATCCGATCTGGGGGGGCGGTCCGCTCTTCTCAGAGCCCCGCCATTTATGGCGGGAGTGTGGCTGATGGGATCACCCGTCGAAGATCCACGTTCCGGACGATTCGCGTCATTGCCGCAGGGCTGGCAGGTCGCTCATAGCCGGATGGTGGATCGGTAAACAGTTCGCATCCTTGCCGCGTGACGGAGCGGAACGCTCCACTGCCCAGAGGAACTTCCCCTCAGTTGCGTCGTGTACCCCAGCACTCCCGGCATGAATGCCGGGGCTCGGGGGGGGGCGGGACGTTCATCTGCGCGGGCCGCGGCTCGGAAAGAAGCGCCGCCCTCTTCATTCGTTATTCGCTATTCGACATTCGCCATTCGACATTCGCCATTCGCCCTTTCCTCACTCCACCGCCGCCAGCGGCTTGATCCGCTTCGTGAGGTCGGTGACG
>CAZYLK010000051.1:32217-33497 GCA_964648365.1 uncultured Phycisphaeraceae bacterium | reverse complement strand
GGGGCGCGAAGTAGAAGGGCACGTAGTCGGCCAGCGTGCCGCCCGCGGCGACCGGGACGGGCCTGCGAGCGCGGCGATCCTTGATGTGCTGGTGGGCGATTCCACACGGCGCAAGGCCGCGCGTCGCGCGATCCGAATCGCAGTAGAGGCCGCCGTGCTCGATGATGAGCGGCAGGTTGGAGACATGCGTGATGTGGAAGATCGGCGTCATGAGGCCTCGGGTTCGTCGGCGAACCGCTATTATGGCCGTGCTACTCGAGGCTGGCGAGCCTCCCCTGAGCCTGGCTGATTCCGATCGATCCAAAACTCGCACCAGCGGTGCGAGAAATGTCGGGAGCAAACGCTGAGCGAGGGCGTCTGCTGACCCGCCCCGCGTGCCATGCGCAGCGCGCTGCGATAGCATACAAGGCGATGTCTACCAGATCGGTTCACAACGGTTCTCCCGAACAGTCAACGGCGCGCTCGCCATCTGTCGACGATGCGAGAGCCCGGCTGGTGGTGCCGCCTGAGCCGAGCCACGTGGCTGCGGGCGAGGCCGCGCCGACGGTCGTCGGGATTGCATCCACGCGGCTCGCGCCCGCGCGCGACACCTCCACCCCCCCCACCCCCGGCAACGCCATGTTCCTGCACAACATGGCCGCCCTGTGGCGGGCGGATTCGCAGCTTGCGTTGCTGGTGGACGCCGTCGAGGACGACGAGCGGGTGCCGGTCGAGCCGGCGCGGCGGGGGGGGTTCACGGCCAGGTGCGTCGCGCCGGATGGGGCGAGCGTTTATCTGCACAGCCGCGTCGATCCCGCCGCCGATGGCGGCAAGCTCGCCGACAGCGTGCCGATCGAGAACAAGTACGCCTTCGTCGTCCACGGCATGGGGCTTGGCTATCACGTGGCAGCCCTGCTCGCGCGGCTGCGCGGCGATGCGTTCGTGCTGTGCATCGAGCCGTCGGTCGCCATGATCGCCACGGCCCTGACATGCGTGGACCTGGCCGAGCTGATCCGCAAGGGGCGGCTGATTATCCTGTTCAGCGAGGACAAGGCCCGCCTGCACGAGCGGCTCCACGCCAAGAACACGTTGATGATGCTCGGCCTGCAATATGTGCGGCATGACCCGTCGATCCGCCTCGCGCCGGAGTTTCACGCCCGCGTGTCGAAAGCACTCGGCGAGTTCGCGACCTATTCGCGCATGTCGCTGCTGACGCTGGTGGCGAACTCGAAAATCACCTGCCGCAACATCGCCATGAACGCGGCCGCGAGCCTGGCGACGCCGCCGATCGACCTGCTGCG
>CAZYLK010000051.1:0-32117 GCA_964648365.1 uncultured Phycisphaeraceae bacterium | reverse complement strand
GCGGGGGCGACGGTGGCCCATCTGGCGTTTTATCTGGCCGAATACATGGGCTGCGACCCGATCATCTTCGTCGGGCAGGACCTGGCGTTTACCGGCCACGTCTTCTACGTCCCCGGCGTCGAGACGCACCTGACCTGGCGAAGCGAGATCAACCGGTTCAACACGATGGAGATGAAGGAGTGGGACCGCATCGCCCGCAACGGCGACATCCTCCGCCGCGTCACCGGTCTCGACGGGCAGGAAATCTATACCGATGAACTGCTGTTCACCTACCTGGAGCAGTTCGAAAAAGATATCGCCGGCGTACGGGCGAAGGTCATCAACGCCACCGAGGGGGGGGCGAACATCCGCGGCACGCAGGTGATGACCCTGCGCGACGCACTGGCCGCGCATTGCGCCGCGCCCATCGACCGGTCGAAGTTCGCGTATCTGAAGGAGACGAAGTGGTTCGATCCCGCGAAGCTCGCGGCCGGGGCGGACGTGCTGCGCCAGCGCCTGGCCGAGTTCGACGAAGTGACCCGCGTCTGCACCGAACTGCTGACGATTCTCAATGAATTGAAAGGCATCACCGACCGCCCCGACGAGTTCAACCGCAAGCTCGTCCGCGTCGACGAACTGCGCACCCAGGTCCACCGCGCCTCGCGCCCCTACGAACTGGTCAACATGGCCACCCAGGCCGTCGAGCTGCGCCGCTACAGCGCCGACCGCCGCCTGGGCCTCGCCGAGCTGAAAGACAGCGCCGAACGAGCCAAACGCCAGTTGGACCGCGACATCGAGTTCATCACGGGGGTGAAGGAAGGAACGGAAGAGGTGCGGGGGATGGTGGAGGACGCGCTGGGGCGGGTGGAGGGAGCGATGCGGGAGCCGCAGCTATGAGAGCGGCGCTCCTGTGGATATACAACATCTTTACCGGTGGCTTCTACCACTGGAACACCGCCAACACCGATTACGTTGTGGAACTCGTTAACCGCGCCAAGACTCTCTCCACGACGCACCGGACACTCCTTATCCAGTTTGCATACGGGTCTAATCTCCTTGCGGATTCGCTGTTGGGCCCGACCAAAGGCCGAAGCAGGATTATCAAGATCAGCCATCGACGAGTGAGCCACGAGCAGTTCCGGGCGTTGCATCGGCTCAACATCTGGACCTTTGCGGCCCTCTTCGGTTACCAGAACTCGATGCTCCGGGAGCAAGTCTACTACGCATGTGAAGATCTTGTCGGGATCACAGACTGCGAGAAGGGAATTGTCGAGCAGATCCAGAGAATGGAGAAGCTGGACGTTACTGTGATTAGTCCTCTGTTGTTTTCTGAAGTCTCTCGAATTCTGAATTACTCGAATGACGGTGTCGCGCCTTGGATTGCGATTACCGCACCCTTCACGGTCGCCTACACCGGTGCCGTGAAATCTTACCGAGAGGCGATGTCTCGGCGGCAGGCTCAAAGTGACGGGATCTCGGCCAGTGCGTTCACGACACCAAAAAGCGATCCCGACGTGCCGTCCGGTAGTGCAACGTCTGGGGGATTCGCCGACGTGCCGTACGCGGAGGCCCTCCCGGCGCGGAAGGTGGCGGCGTCCCAGATTAAGTTCAACATCGAGCTCTTGAGTGGTGGGCTGGATAAGGAATGCTCAGACCGATTGGCATTCGCCGCGATCGAGATCGTGGAGAAGATGCTCTCCCAGCCGGCCTTCCACTTCGCGCCCAGCCGTATGACCAGCGCCGCCTTTCTGGGGGCATACAAAGTTGCGCTATCCCAGCTTGCCTTTACGTTCTTCTGTCGCGACGAGGCCGCACGGATATCAATGGCGGCGCTGGTGACGAAACTCACGGATGGGAATCAGGTCGACACCAGTGGACTGTGGGTGGAGTTCGAGCGATGCTTGCGATCGAAAGCCGATAGTGAGGACATTCGCACGCCGACGGCGGAGATCGCAGCGCGACGCATTCTGGAATTCCTCGGCGGGCGGACGGAGGCCACGGCACTTGGCGTCCTGTGCTTTGTTGCTGCGTCGGACGCGGCGTTTGCGGACTTACGTCCCGAGTTTCAGTAACGCGGCGGAAGAGGGCTCTGCGACTCAGAGGGGCCGGGGATCGTCGAGACGCGGCTGCTGATGGAGCGAGACATCGAAGACTCGACCATTCATGTGGTGAACATCCATGACGCCTGAACACCAATCCAAACCCTTTCCCTGGCGCTGCCCCAAGTGCCTCGCCCGTGAGGTGCGCCCGAAGTCCATCGCCTACCGCGCACAGGTCAAACACGACGGCCGGCTGCACGAGGTTGTGGTTCCTCACCTGTCGTTGCCGGTCTGCGATGCCTGCGGGGAGCAGGTGTTCAGCAATGAGACGGAGGCGCAGATCAGCCGGGCGTTGAGGGCACTATTGAGACTGCTGCAGCCCGACGAGCTTCGATCCCAGCGAGAAGCCTTGGGGCTGACGCAGAAGATCCTCGCGAACCATCTCGGCGTTGCCGCGGAGACGATCTGCCGGTGGGAGTCGGGAGCGCTGATCCAGTCGCGGGCTATGGACAACCTGTTGCGCATCTACTTTGGCTTTCCGGATGTACGAGCCGCTCAGCAGGCCGCATCCATGCACACAGCCGCGGCCGCGGCGGAGGTGGGCGAAGAAAACGCCTGATCGGCTGCGCCACTGCCATGGCCTGATGTACGGGCGAAGGGGCCGTCGTATCCAGGACTTCTCCACCCCGTGCGGCGACCCTGCGGGAGCGGCTTGTCGAGCCGCCGGGTTCAGCCCGCGCGGAGATTCCAGTCGAGCGCACGCCCCCGGGCCTGCCGGCCTCGTCGACGGCGATCCCACCTCGGAAATGACATCCGATCGTTGACTCCGCGCGGGCTGAAGCCACGCGGCTCGGAGGAGTCCGCTCTGCCCAGCTTGTAGCGCACTTGCGCACCTGGACCGGGCTGGCGAAATTGAAGGGCGCCCGGCGCCGTGCTATTATCCTTAACCATGTACGAGCCGAATGCGAGCACTGCGACTGGCGTTTATCCGGACTTCCTCGAGCCGGTGCGTGAGCTTGTCCGCCAGCATCAGGAACTGAAGCACGATCGCTTGCGACTGGCGGTTTATTACGCTCCCCCCCGGCGGACAAAGCGGGACGTCTTTTTGTTCGAGGTGGTTGACGGATTCGGCGCCGATGAAGTGGCGCCTGAGGGTGAACTGTTCGAGTTCGCCTATGGCTCAACGCCCGCGTTCCCGCTTCCGGCCGGCGCGAGTTTGCAGATGACGCTTACAAACCCCGTCGAGTTCCGCGCCGCGGTGCGGGACGGCTGGCGGGGGATCGAGCAGTTGATCGCGGCTCGAAATGCGGACAAGGCCACCGTCGTCTTCGCGGATGCCCTTGGCAAGAGGCTCTGGAACCTGACCAAGTGACGCTCCCGCAGGCCTGGATGCAGCAAGCCGAATCCGATTTTCGCGCCGCCCAGCGCCTCGACAACGCGTCGGACGCTCGATCCCGCTGCCAGGCTATCTCCAAGTACCAGCAGGCCGTCGAGAAGTCGATCAAGGGCGTACTGGACAGGCTACACGCGGCCGGCATCGCCCGAACGCGCTCGGATCGAACCCATCGCGTGGCCCGCTACGCGATTCTCCTCAGCGGGATCCCGGCGAGCAGAAACAACCGCGACCTGCTGAATCGGCTGCGGCGGGTCTTTACAAATTCCATGGTCGACCAGATCGGCCTGCTGGATTCGCTCGTCCCGGAGTACCCGGCGACGGGCAGCCTCGCCAAACGAAATCACGAGTACCCCTTCCAGGACGCATCGGGCAGGTGGCGCGCCCCAAGCGACGCCCGTGCCTTTACGGTCGGAGAGATCAAGCGGATTCGCTATTGCGCAGAGGTGCTCGTCCGCGCGCTGCGGCGGATTCTGGACGCGCTCGACTTGTTGTACCCGTGAGTCGATGGCATCATCGCCGCGTGCGCCTCGCTCACGATGAGAATCGTCCACCGGAGTTTAGCGAATGCTTCGTCGAATCACCTGTGCATCCCTGTTGCTCCTTCTCGCCTTCGGCTGTCAAACCGGCTCTCCCGGTGGTGGTGGCGGCAATGACAACGCCTCCGCCAACGACAATTCCGGCGGCGGCGCAGACAACGACAACTCCGGCGGCGGCGGCGGGGATGGCGGCGAATCCGACTGGCCCCAGGAGGCGCGGCTGACGGCGTTCGATCCGGCGTTCGAGGACTTGTGGGGCGACGACGTGGCCGCCACCGAGGACAAGATCGCCGTCGGCACGGAGGTCAAGAACAACCTGGCCGGCGTGGTGGACGTGTACAGCCTGTTCGCGGGCGAATGGACCTACCGCGAGCGGCTGGTGGGTGGGCCGGCCCGCTTTCCGGAGCAGAGTTTCGGCAGTTCCGTCGCCATCAGCAATCGGCACGTCTTCGTCGGGGCGCAGAAGTATTCCATCGAAGGCTCGCTGCACATCCAGCGCGGGGCGGTGTACGTCTTCGAAGATTTCGGCTCGCGGTTCGAGCAGCGCCAGCTTCTGACCATCCCCGACGGCGAGGATTTCGAGTACTTCGGCAACGCCATGGCCTACGAGCCGGACCAGAGCCATCTGATCGTCGGCGCCTTCGGCCGAGGCGGCATGACCGGCGCCGCCTACACGTTCAAGTTCAACGGCGCCACCTTCGATTATCAGGACCGGCTGACTGCCTCCGACGCGGCCGGCTTCGAGGACTTCGGCGCGGCCGTGGCGATGCACAACGTGTGGGCGGTGGTGGGCGCTCCTGGGAAGGACTTCGGCACCGGGGCGGCCTACGTCTTCGAGCGCGAGGTCGACGACTGGGTCGAGACACAGATTCTCGCCGCCCCCGATGCGGCCCAGACGGACCAGTTCGGCACGTCGGTGGCCATTGAGAAGCGGACCATCGTCGTCGGCGCATCCGCCAAGAAGCGCCCCGGCGACGATCTACTCAATGCCGGCGCCGTCTACATCTACGAGCGCAGCGGCGGCGACTGGTCGCACGTGCAGACGCTGGTGCCCACCGACGAGTTCGCGGGCTTGTTCGGCGCGTCGGTGGCGATCACCGACGACATCATCGCCGTGGGCATCGAAGGCAAGGGGCTGGTCGTCCTGTACGAACATGACGGCAACGAGTGGACCATGACGGGCGTGATCGGCCCCGACCAGGATCCGGGCGTCGACTCGTTCGGCCACTCCATCGCCCTGGTCGAAGGCCGCCTCGTCGTCGGCGCACGTTCCGCCAACGCGGGCAACCAGCGCGCGGCCGGGGCAGTGTACGTGTTTACGCCAGAGTCGGAGGGCTCGGACGGCGGGTCGGGGGGGATTAAGCGGTGAGGCGCGAGGCACCCTCTTGGAGCCTCGTCACGGCGCGACGCGGAGGCAGGCGGTGCACGGCATGCTGACGCAGTTCTGCCGATGCGGCTGGGCCGTCACCACGGCGGAGAATATCCCGCTGAGCAGGCCGACCCGGCTGCCCGGCCGCGGAGCGACGGACGGTTCGCCGGAGTCGCCGGCGGTTGTGGCATCTGCGGCAGGCTGGGTAGGGGGCGTCGCCCGCCGCAGACCCGGGCGGTCGAGCTTCGCCCGTATCGGCACGTCGCTCACTGAAGGCGTCCTCGGCGAGCTCCGGCGCTGCGATTCCGCCCCTGGCTGGATTCTGGCGACGCGACGGAGGCGAGCCGCCGCCGTGTCCGCTCGTGGCAGGCCCGGCGGAACGCTCGCTTGACTGCCGGGGCTCTGAGAGCGCCGTGCTCGCACGCAACGAGCGGGGCGGCTCCCCTCGGCTGCTCAACAGGCAGAGCAGGCAGAGCGTGCTGGTTTGACGATCCCCGCCGTGTTCGCTATCGAAGCAGCCGAACGCGAGGAGTTTTCGCCGGGCAACGCGGCTGCGGCCGTCCGGCTTCCGAGGAGGTGGGTCGATGAAACATGGACACGCGGCAAGGTTGGACCAGCTTCCCCCCTACCTGTTCGTCGAGATCGACAAGGCCAAGGCGGCCGCCATCGAGGCGGGGCGCGACATCATCGACTTCGGCGTGGGCGACCCGGACCGGCCGACGCTCGGATTCATCGTCGAGCGCATGGCCGAGGCCTGTCGCAACCCCAAGAATCACGCCTATTCGCTCGGCCGCGGCGGCAAGGCGCTGCGGCGATCGGCGGCGGCGTTCTTCGAGCGCCGTTTCGGCGTCAAGCTCGATCCGTTCAAAGAAATTCTGGCCCTGATCGGCAGCAAGGAGGGGATCTGCCATCTTCCGATCGGCGTCGTCAACCCGGGCGACGTCGTATTATGTCCCGAGCCGGGCTATCCGGTGTACGTCGCCGGCGCCGTTTTTTGCGGCGGCAGGCCGCACATCATGCCGCTGCTGGAAAAGAATGGATTCCTGCCGGTTCTGGATGACATTTCGGAGGATGTTCGGCGGGCGGCGAAGCTGATGTGGCTCAATTATCCTAATAATCCCACCGCGGCGTGCGCGCCGAAGTCTTTCTTTGAAGAAGTGGTGGCCTTCGCGCGTCAGTACGACATTATCGTCGCACAAGACGCCGCCTACAGTGAGTTGTATTTTGATCAGCCGCCGACGAGCCTGATGCAGGTGGATGGCGGCAAAGAAGTGGGCATCGAATTCCACTCGCTCTCGAAGACGTTCAATATGACGGGCTGGCGCGCAGGGTTCGCCGTCGGCCACAGCGATCTCATAGATGCGCTGGCGACCGTCAAAAGCAACGTGGATTCAGGGCTGGTAGGCGCCGTCGAAGATGCGGCATGCGCCGCGCTCGACAGCATCGACCACGTCGAGGTTCGGGCGATGCTCGATGTTTATCGGCGGCGGCGGGATCTGCTGACGGAGGGAATGGAAAAGAACGGCTGGACGGTCAATCGTCCCAGGGCGACGTTCTATATGTGGGTGGCGTGCCGGTCCGGATATGATTCGATGACGACGGCGAAGCGGATTCTCGAAGAAGCCGACGTGGTCGTTATTCCGGGCGCGGGATTCGGCAAGACCGGCGAGGGCTACATCCGCTTCGCACTCACGCGTGAGGAAGATCGCATCCGCGAGGCGGTTGCACGGATTGCGAAGATCAAGTGGTAGGCTGGCCTGGGCGCGGGCGATCGGTGCGAACCTGGCGTCGAATGGCGGAGCATTGATTCGGTCGTGACCGCATTTCCTCCCTCGAAAGCAACGTCGAAGGCACCCCGGGTGAAAGGCGGCGGGTCGAGCTCGCAAACGACCGCCTCCGCGCAGGAGCGAATCGCTTATATCGGGCTGGGGTCCAACGTCGGTGACCGCGTCGCGAGTCTGTGCGCGGCCGCGCAAAGATTGAGGGCGACGCCGGGCGTGCGTTGGAAACCGGAGCCCTGGGCTTCTTCCCTCTACGAGACGTCGCCCGTTGATGCGGTCGATTCGGCTACTACGTTTGTAAACGCCGTCGTCGGCATCCGAACTCGTCTCGCGGCGCCGCAACTCCTGTGCGAACTGCATCGGATAGAAGGCGAACTGGGGCGGCGCCGCACCGGGCGCCGAGGTGAATGCCGCACCATCGATCTCGACCTGCTGGTGTACGGGATGGACCTCATAGAAACACCCGATCTGCGTGTTCCCCACGCGGCGATCGCCGATCGACGGTTCGTATTAGAGCCGCTGTCGGAACTGTGCCCGGAACTTAATGTACCAGGACATGGGGAATCTATCGAATTAATGGCACGGCGCTGCCGTACGGCACACCCTGAGCAAGTCGTTGTTCGCTTTGCGAACGCATCATGGCCCTTGAATGACATCACGCCCGATAGCCGCACCGTTGCAACTGCGAAAACGTCCCATAATAGCTAACACAATTATCGGTCTGGTGTGAGTTGCTAGACTTCCGATATTGCCGTGGCTATCGTCGGCTGGCTATGCCGATAGTGGCAGTTGGCAAGACAGGTAATGTATTCTCTCTTTGCCGTCTCGTGGACCAGCGCAAGCTGCGCTGATTGGTAAGAGTCAGAAGAAACCAGGTCCGTCGCAACGGCAAGAAGGGAAAGAAGCACCCATGTCGAGCCGACACTCGCGCCATTGGCTTATCCCCGCTTCCCTCGTCGTATTCTGCTGGGCAGCCTCCCCGATCGGGTGTGGCGTGCCGTCGAGCAACTCCGGCGATCCCGGCGGGACACCCAGCCCGAACTCGAACTCGGCGCCTGACCCGGCCGATAATGTGACGCCGCCCGATCCAAACGGGCCCAAGACGGAAGACCCGCTCGTCCAGGTGAACCAGCCGCCGGTCGCGGACGCGGGTACCAATCGCTCCGTGGCGGAGGGCGAGGTGATCGAACTGGACGGCAACGGCAGCTCCGACCCGGAGGGCGCCACGCTGACGTTCAACTGGCAGCAGACCGAAGGCCCGCTGGTCGAGCTGAGTGATGCCGCGGCCGCGCGGCCCAGCTTCGTCGCCCCGATGGTCGACAGCGACACACGCATGGTCTTCAGGCTTGAGGTCAACGACGGCAAGTCGGCCGACAGCGACTCGGTCGAAGTGCTCGTCATGAACCTCAACGCGCCGTTCAGCGTGATTTTCGCGGACGCGGGGCCGGATCAGGAAGTGGCCGCCGCCACGCGCGTCGTGCTCGACGGCACCGCCAGTCTGGGCGACGGCTTCAGCGAGCTCGACTACGCATGGGAACAGCTTGAAGGCCCGCTCGTCGAGCTCAGCGACCCGACCGACGCGACGCCCTCGTTCTCGGCGCCTGTGCTCACCGGCGACAGCGTGCTGGTGTTCGCGCTGACAGTCTCGCAGAACGGCGAAGAGGACGTCGACGAGTGCGAAGTGCTCGTTCGGGGCGTAGGCTCAGGCGGCGGCGGAGGAGGAGGTGGAGGTGGCGGCCAGGGCGGCGGCGGTGGGGGCCAGGACAATCTGCCCCCGATCGCGAACGTCGTCGCGGCGTCGACGCCTGTGGGGACGGCCGTGGAGATCCTGCTCAGCGGCAGCGATCCGGATGGCGACAGTCTCTCCTTCGCGGTCAAGACGCAGCCGACTCATGGCCAACTCGGCAACGTCGCGACGACCGGCCCGACGACGGCCACGGTAACGTATACCCCGGACCCCGGCTACGAAGGGCTTGACGGCTTTACCTACAGCGCGTCGGACGGCGCCGAGGAATCGCTGCCGGCGGGCGTCGGCATCGAGATGTTCGTGATGGGCGAGGATCCCATCGCGTTTGAAGGCGCGGGGTTCGTCATGGAAAACGGCAGCGTCGAGCTGACCCTGCGCGGCACCAGCCCCGGCGGCGATAACCTGACCTTCGAAGTGGTCGATGCACCGAACCCCGTATTCGGCGGCGTCGCCAATCTCACGCAGATCGCCCCCGACCAGGCCACGATTGTCTACACGCCCAAGTCGGACGTCAGCGGCGACGACGAGTTCACCTTCCGCGTGCGCGACGCGCAGGACCGGTTCTCGGTTCCCGCCCGATATCGCGTTAAGATCTACCCGATCATTCAGTTCACGCTGGATAAGTTCGAGGGCGCGCGGCCGCTCAACATCAACGGCTCCGCCGTCACCAAGAACGGCAAGGCCCTGCCCAACGGAACTTACAGTTGGAGGTTTGATAACACCGTGGACTCCGGCCCGCTCTCGACGCACAGCAAGCGCAGCCGCGCCTTCTCCACGGCCGGCAAACACACGATCCGCCTGACCGTAACCCTGGCCGGCCTGGCCGGCCCGGTCGCCTGCATCAACCCGCAGACGGGTCTGACCAATCCGCAAGTGACCGTGCGCCCGATCATCCACGGCTACGTCCGCGACGATCAGAACCAGCCCATCAGCGGCGTCACCGTCTCCGCCAACAACAACGGCGGCACCGACATCACCGACAACGGCGGCGAATACGTGTTGAACGTCCCCTACGAATGGAGCGGCCGCGTCACGCCGCAGCGGCAGGGTTATACGTTCGATCCGCCGTCGCGCGACCACAGCAACGTCAGCGCCGATCAGGATGATCAAGACTACGAGGGAATTTCCGAAGGCGGCGGCAACCAGGCGCCGATCGCGGATGCCGGACCGGATCAGCAACTGGTCGATGCGGAAGGTGACGGCGAGGATGTACAGCTCGACGGTTCCGGCAGCCGCGACCCGGACGGGCAGATCGTGTCGTACGTGTGGCTGCTGAACAATCAGCAGATCGCCACAGGCGTGCGGCCAGCCTTGATACACCTGGATCCGGGCGTACATAGCATCACGCTGCGCGTGACCGACGACGGTCAGCCGCCGCTGACGGACTTGGACAGCGTCGTCGTCACGATCACCCAGCCGGGCCAGGGACGGACGATCTACGTCGATGGGAACGTGTCACAGGACTGTGCAGGCAGTTACTCGATCAGTGACCGCGAATGTACGGGATCCGATGGAGACGCCTACGATCGCATCCAGGACGCTGCGAACGTCGTGCAGCCGGGCGACAGCGTACACATACGGGCCGGCACCTACTACGAGTCCGTCGATGTATTACGTAGCGGAACGGCCCAACTGCGCCTGACGTTCCGCAACTTCGGCACCGAGGAGGTCATCCTGGACGGGCAAAACACCCGGGGCCATTGCTTTAATATCATGGGCGACTACGTGACGGTGGACGGTTTCACGATGAAAAACGCGGCGAAGTCCGGAAACGCTATGATTCTTCGCGTCTACGACTGCAAGAATCCCATCGTGCGCAACTGTCACATCTACCGGGACGACTACCCCGGATACCCCGGACCGCTTCCACCCGAGTTTGACGTCCCTGGCATCTATGTTTTGGGGGCAGCCGAGGATGCTCTGGTGGAGCTGAATCACGTCCACCATGTGTCTGGCGGGATTCGATTCCGACTCGCGTCCAGTGTGGGGGCGCCCGTCCGGCCGGTGGCCCGTTGGAATCACGTTCATCATATCAATATGCAGGATTCGATAGGCCAGAACAACGGCCATGGCATCCCTTTCTCGAGCCAGACCGTCCAAGGGTTGGCTGAGCACAACGTCGTTCACCACTGCGACGATCAAGGTATCACCTCGGACCGGTCGGCGGGACACATATTTCGTTACAACATCTGCTATCTGATGGATCCATATGACGGCGATGGTGGCGGGGGAGGCTTAAAAATCCGCATTACGCCGGACACTGAACTGGCACAGGATCTGCTCCACCACAACGTGTCTTTTCTCAATAAGATAGGATACATCATGTCCTTCTATGACGGGCAGCTTGCACCGCTTATGTACAACAACATCGCCTACGGCAACAGCGGTGTCGGATTCGCGATAAACTGGTTTGCTGACGAACCGTCGGTGGCCAAGGTCAGGAACAATATCGCCGGCGCAAACGGCGTCATGGACATCGATTATGCTACTCCCGTTCCCGGCGCATCGGACTACAATTTTGTCGGCGACGGGCGATTCAACATTGTGGTGAGCCCGAATAGCCGAAGTGGCAACCCGATGTTCGTAGACATCGACCTTCTGTCCACGGATGCGAACAACGACGGTACGCCTGATGTCTTTGATCCGCTCAACGACATAAACGCGTTCCCCGACGCGCGCAGCGCCGTTCAGTACGCCAAAGATATGACGGCATTAATATTCGAACTTCGGGGAGGATCGACGGCGCGCGACGCGGGCGTGGATTTGGGGCTTGGACTGCTTGATATGAACGGTCGCCCGCCCTCGGCGCAGCCGGACATGGGGGCGTACGAGTACTTCCCGGATTAAGGCGCCGCCACGGCGAGTGGTGTCACGCGGGCAGAGCGCCCGGGGCGCGCCCGTGGTTGGACGTTGGACCAGCGCGGCTGAGTCCGTCAGATCGCAAATTCCCGACACCAGTGCTCGAACACCAGGAGCAGCCAGATGCGGCGACTGAGGTCACGCAGCCCGTATTGATGTCCGGAGATGATGCGCTCCATTGTACGCCGCTCATAGTAGGCGGCCGCCCGGGACGATGGTGAGAGCACCATCTCGCGGGCCAGGGGCGCGAGCCCCCCGCGAAACCAGTGCTTGATGGGGCTGCCGAATCCCGTCTTGGGACGCTCGAGAACCTCGTGCGGGATACGCTCCTTCATCAACGACTTGAGAATTCTCTTGCCAGAGCCGGCCCCGATCTTCAGAGACGAGGCGCAACAGTTCGCCAGCGACACCAGCCGGTGATCCAGAAAGGGAGGTCGCAGCTCCAGGGAATTCTGCATGGACATTCGATCCGCCTTGACCAGGATGTCATCGGGCAGATAGGTTCTCTGATCCACGTACTGCAGGCGGGCGACCGGCTCGCCACGATGCGCGCCACTACAGCACAGGTATCGCTCGATCGGACGCACGAGGCGTGCCGTCTCGTGATCGGGCATCAGGGCGGCGCACTCCGGTGAAGAGAAGATACCTATTTGGCCCATGTACCGTTCGACTTCGTCGGACGCCATTCGGCGCAGAAGCCCCTTTCCCCACATGACATTAGGCATCGCCAGGGCGAGCGGGAGAAACAGGGCTTGCCGAATCGGCCGCGGGATCCAGTCGATGTAACGATACGAAAGGAACTCACGGTAGCGCGTGTAGCCCGCAAAGATCTCGTCCGCTCCATCGCCTGTAAGACATACCTTGACGGACCGAGCTGCTTCGCGACACACGTAGTACATTGGGAGTGCCGACGGGTCCGCAAAAGGTTCATCCAGATGACGGACGATGTCCGAGAGCACCGAGACGTCGCGGTCGGTGACCAGAATCTCGTGATGCTCGGTCTGATAGCGCTCCGCGGTGAGGCGAGCCACCGGCAATTCGCTCATGTCGTCTTCATGGAAACCGACTGAAAACGTCTTCACCGGCCGGTCGACCACTTGGCTCGCCAGTGCCACCATGGTCGCCGAATCCACACCGCCGCTCAACAACACGCCGACCGGCACATCCGCCCGCATGTGAAGGCGTACGGCTTCCATCAGGGCCGCGTCAATGTCCCCCTCCGGATCGTCCCCGACCGGGGCTAACTCGGCCGGTGAGTCCAGGCTCCAGTATTGATGGACACGTGTCTTGCCCCCCTCCCACTTAAGCGTGCAACCGGGTTGGAGCTTGGCGATGCCATGCATGATGCACCGGTCGCCTGGCACGTACCCGTAAGCGGTGTACTCAGCTAGTGCCGATAGGTCGATGGACCGGGGCACCGTGCAGTCCTCGAGAATCGCCTTCATCTCGCTGGCGAAGATCATTCTATCCTCCAGTTCAGCGTAGAAGAGCGGCTTGATGCCCAATCTGTCTCGCGCCAGCAGCACGCATTGTTTCCGAGCGTCGAAGATCGCGAACGCAAACATCCCGCGCAGGTGCTCCACGCAGCGTTCTCCGTAGTCCTCATACAGGTGAACGATTGTCTCAGTATCCGACCGGGTGCGAAACACATGACCACGTGCGCGCAGTTGATCCATCAGTTCGAGGTAATTGTAGATCTCCCCGTTTAAAATGATACTGATAGACTCGTCTTCGTTGAATATGGGCTGGTCCCCTCCGTCAATGTCGATGATGCTGAGGCGCCGGTGCCCGAAACCGACGTGGCCGCGCAGCAGATAACCATCACCATCCGGGCCGCGATGAGCGAGCGCATCCGTCATCTTCTTCAGCAGTGCCCTGTCTACTACTGCCTGCCGGTCGGTATGACAGATTCCGCAGATGCCGCACATCAGCAGTTCACTCCCGCCCGATCGACATCGCCGTGGATTGTAGCCGCGGTCCGCCCCGTGATCGACGACGGTAGCGCCGGGCGGTGGAACAGGAACTGGTTGCAGCCAAGCGAACACGTTGACTGCAGCCGGTGCAGTTCAAATCCGACGTCATTCCGGCAAAACATGAAAACCTCGCCCGGCGAAGCGAACTCGTAGGGATAGCCGCCCAGCCAGTCCACGATGTCGTACCACCAACTCATGCCGCGCTTGCTCTGGTAGTTACGGATCCTGCGGACCGGGTTCTGCAGGCTCACAGTCCAGGCTGCCAGGTCTTTGGCGGCAAACCAGGCCTCCATCAAACGCTTCCTCAGGGCGCTTCCGTTGTTGTACACGCGTTTGAGCTTCAGCCAGCCGTGCGAGCCCCTCCAGGATTTCAGGAAGTCGTATTCCAGTCGATTGTATATGGCGATCAGGAACTCGCCCCCAGGATTGACGAGGCGCGCCGCGTTGCGTATTGCAGTCCACATGTCACCCGTGTGATGGAGGACGCCCCAGGAGTACACGATGTCCGCGGGCGCGATCTTCTGCATGAATGCGCAGTCCAGCACGGAACCCTCCAATACCGTCCAGTTGGGAGGGCTGCCCGCCCGTTCCCTTAATAACTCGCAGCACTTCACAGAAAACGGATCGACGTCAAAACTCACTATCCGGGAGGCGCCGAGTTCGTAGGCGGCACTCGAGAAAAGCCCGCTGCCGCAGCCGATATCCAGGAACGAGCGCCCTTCGAGCGATTCGACGGCAAGAAACTCCGCCGTATCCGCTCTCGCTCTCGCCAAGCGTTCTGGCGTAAGGCAGCGGTCCAGGAATGCGCTCCAGTTCCTGCCGAATGAAAAGGTCCTGTCGGTCACGCCGTCTTCCTCCGCCGTTCGTTCCCGGCCCGTGGTGGATCCGGACTACGGGCGCACACTCTCTCGAGCACACCGCCCAGAGCCTCAGCTGTAACCCGCACGGAGTGGTGCTCGGCAACGTAGCGCCTGGCCCGCAGCCCGGCTTCCTTCCAGTGTTGTGGCTGAAGGGTCAGTGAGCCGAGGGCATCCCGCAGAGCGACCAGTCCCTCCGCATACCGGCCCAGCCCGTGGTCCGTCACCACGCCGTCAGGGTCGAAGGTGGTCAGCACCGGAACGGCGCGGGCCCACGCTTCAAGAAGCGTGTTGGGAAACCCCTCTTCCGAAGAGGTGCATAACAACAGGCCGGCCTTACGGTAATAGCTGTCCATCTCGGCATATGGAACATAACCATGCAGCGTTACGTTCGGCATGCCCTTCAACTGATCCGTGATGCGTCGCTCGAATGCTGTCCCTGCATTCGATGCGCCCACGACCATGAACTTAACTGATGGGAAGTCCCGCGCCAGTTGGACGAGCCATTCCGGGCGCTTGCATTCGTGGTAGCGGCCGATCCATAGCACGCGGTCACGGGAGGGCAGTTCCTCGTCGGGCATCGCCGGTACGGCGCAGGCGTTGCCCACCACGTCGCCCGGCAGCTTCTGCCAGTCCCACAACATCCTCTGTTGCTTGCGTGTCTGCACCGCCACAGCGTCGGCGCGACGTAGTCCGTATACGTACAACCAACGGTCCACCCGGCTCGGCACCAGTGGCAGGTCCGGCAGGAAATTCGTGTCGCTGGCGGCCCCGAACACAAACCGCCTTTCTGCATGCCGGCACCAGGAAGCCACAAGTCCGGTTTCCGCTTCCGCCCCCCTCTGATAGTACACCTGCGCGTCTGCCCGCGCCATGGCCGAAACCACTCCGGTCAGGCGAGGATGAAGAAACCGTACGAATCGCGGACCCGCTCCGGGCCGGTACGCCTTGAACAGGCGTATCCCGTCCACGCGCAAACCGTCCATCTGTCCGTGATCATGCACGATGAAGCTGACCAAATGGCCGCGCTCCACGAGTCCGCGCCCAAGCAGCACCTGCTGCACCTCCGCCCCGCCGACGTGCTGGATTGCCGCGTCACCGGTGAGGATCGCGTAGCTGCGGAGCGAAACGAAACATACCGACGGGTTCATGGAACGGACGATGCCGTGGTAGGGAAGCACCGCCGGAACTCGCGGCCCATACGGTGTTTCAGATCAGGTGGCAGGACCAAATGCCAATAGGACACGAACAGCACCAACCCGCCCGCCAGGGCCGTGACCAACAGGATGAACAGGTCGTGCGGGGCAATCAGCCACCGGGAGAGCATCAGCACCAGCGTGAAGGGAGCAACGGCCGCCAAGGTGCCCGGTAGCGGATCGAGCAGATAGCGCCGCACCGACAGTCCGCTGGCCCGGGAGATGGCCCATGGCATCACCAGGAGGTGCACAAGTGTCATCGAGCCTCCGACGCTCCAGGCCACCGCAGTAACGTCCGACTTGAGCAGCCCCACGCAGAGTGCCGAAATCGAAATACTCACTACTGCGGCAATCCCCATGCACAAAGCGGGGACGCCGTGACGGTTCAGTCCCAGAAGCACATAGAACGGGCCCGTCTGCGAGAGTGTGGCCACGTGCCCGATTGCCAGGATTGTCAGCAACGGCAGTTCGCTAAATTCCGCGCCCATCCACACGCGCATCAGCGAGTCTCCGACAATCGTCAGGACCAGCAGGCTGGGCAGAGCAATCAAGAGCGAATAGCGCATCCCCAGAAGAATGAGACGGTTCAGTGCCGCGTCGTCGTTCTGCGTCTGCAACGCGCTGGCCGACGGGATCAGGACGCGTCCGAACTCGAACAGCACTTTGTCACTGTATTGCACGAGTGCCATCGCCCGTGAGTATACGGCTACAGACGCCGGCCCTAGGAAGAGGGCTACCAGCAGGGCATTGCCCTGGTACAGTGTGATCCGGGACATTTGATGGACAAAGAATTTGCCCCCGAAGACCGTCATTCGCCAAATGCCGGATCGCGTCATCAGTCGTGGAGACAGCTGTAGCTGTGGACATATGCTGTAGGCAGCGATTACCTTTGCCGTACATTCGATCAGCTTGGCCGCAAGGAAGGTGACTCCCATAACGCGCAACCCGTAGCCCAGGTAGAGCGCGATCAACGTCACAGCAAACGCAAGCGCGTGAGCTCCGCTTTCGATGTACACGACCAAGTCGTACCGCATGTACCCGGTGATCACGCCGTTGAACACGGCAACCGCCAAACCGCACGCCGCCATCAGCCCCAGGCACGCCACCACCCACCGCACCTCGTCTAGGTACGGTGCGAATGACACCGGCAGCCAGCCGGGCAGCAATCCCGCCAGCAGCGCCGTCACCACCACCGCGATAAGGCTCGTGACCAGGAACACGCACGCGCAACAGCTTGCATCGCGGCTGAGCATCGCCCAGTCCGCCATGGCGCGTGCACGGGCGACATGGCGGTTAACGGAGGACGCGATGCCGGCATTCAGCAGCATCAGATAGGCCACCATGCTCCAACCGAGGTCCCAGACGCCCAACTGCTCTGCGCCGAGCTCATCCTTGACGAACCGTGGCAGGATGAAGCCGCTCACGACGACAATCGACTGACCTGCCCAGTTTGCGATGACGCTGCGGGCAATCCCTTCATGTTCCCCGCGCGCGCGACTGCCCGATTGATCCGCCACAGATATCGTCGGGGGCGTCGTCGCTGCAGAAGAAGTGGCATTCACGTCATGGTTTTCGGGCGACACAGACCACCACCGGCGACAGCCACACACTCCCAAGCTTGGACATTCTCAGCAGGCTCAGCAGGGCGCACATCCTGCCCGCCACTCCTTCGGCACAACGGGCCAGAAGGCGCCGCACCCCGGTTCCACGATTGACGATCCAGAAATCGAAGGTTCCTACGGGACCACATGCCAGGACGTCCAGCCCGCAGGCGGTCACCGCCGACCGCAGAACCGCCGGCTTCATGATTTCGAATCGATGATTGCGCAAATTGGGACCGTCGAACACGGAGTGCAGCAGGTATTGAAGATGAGTGTAGTTCGGCACCGAGATGACGAGGTAGCCTTCGCGCCTCACCAACGCAGCGTGTCGCCGAATCGCGGGCATGAAGTCTTCGAAGTGTTCGACGAAACCGCCTGAATAGACGACATCGTAATCAAGCCTTGACTCGAAGTCGAAGAAATCCGCCTGATACAGCTTAGCGTCCATCACGCCGTTGGCGGCCAAGGTGGCCCAGGTGCTGTCCAGGCTCTTCACGTAATCGACGCCGGCAACTCGGTACTTGAACTCCTTGTGGAAGTAGACCAGGTTCCGGCCCGGTGCGCACCCTACTTCGAAGACCGTCCACAGCGGTTGCACCGGAAGATGTTGCGCTAAGACGTCGTGCATCGCAGGAGGCACGGAATATATCGGCGGCCGGTAAACCGACCAGCGGTTCTCCCAGTAATCAGATTCTACGACTTTTCCGCCGTCGCGGGCAGTTGTCATCACGCGTGCCTCGACTCAAAGCTGCGATGGTCTGCTCGCTCCGCAGAACGGGCTCGGCTTCCGGGCAGGGCGCCGGCCTGGCCTTCGGTGGTTCTGCCGGGCAACCTGCCCGGGGGGCTCCGGGGGAGGTAGCGTTCCGGCTCGTATCACGAGCCCCGAAACCATCCAGAAAAAGAGGTTTTCGCTCAAGACCAGATGCTGCCCTGAAACACTCTGCAGTAGGAGCGTTGCAGCGGCACCAAGCCCCGCGGCCCCGACAAGCTGCAGAACGGGGTCACCAGCGCGCCGCCGCAGGAGCTTGAGAGAAACAACCAGGACGTAAATGAAAGGTGCCAATACTGTCGGCGTACCGAGAATTCCGGCATCCAACAAGACTTCAAGATAGGCGTTGTGGGGGTGAATCTCACCCCCGCCCATCTGAATCGAACTATCGATGGCCGACGACATCACGTAGCCGAAGCGTCCGTGACCGATAATCGGCGATTCGGCGATTCCTTCGATCGCAGCAGTCCAGATTATGTTTCGTCCGGCACTGATTTCACGCAGGTCGTACCCGCGATCGCCGTCAAGCGTCTGCACGCCAACCCCGAAGAGCAACCGCTCGGGGACAGATGGAAAGGCCATAACTGAGAGGGCGCAAGCGGCGAAGAGCAGGACGAGTCCCCGCCATGATCTTCTCATGATACACGTGATGATCGCCGTCCCTACGAACCCGACATAGCCGCCTCGAGAATGCGTGTGCAGCAGGGCTAGAAACATCGATCCCAAGAGCGCACAGCCGACGGCGCCGAGCCAACGCGACTTGCGAAGCAGGAACGGCAGCATTGCCGTTACGATCCAGAAGCTTGTGCCCACATACGCGGCGACGTCGTTCGGATGGAACCCGGTTTCGCGGTTGACCCTGTGCCTGAACGCGAGAAGTTCGTCGCCGGTTGCCCGTAGGCCCGCCAAGGGGAGGCTCTTGTTGATTACGATCGAGAAGAGCAAGCCCGCTGTGGCAACGGCTGCCAAGCCCAATACTAGTCGCCGCCGCGTCCGAGCGCCGTCCATCAGCAGGAACCCCGCAATCATGAATTTTAGCGGAGTGTAGACGAAGTCGACCAGAAACCCCTTAGGCGAATACGAGAGGTACGCTGAATTGCCGGTTCCGAGGGCCGCACGCTGCCCGAAAGTCTCGACGTCCATCGCCGTACGCAGCACGAGCAGCAGTTGAACGACCATGTAGATCGTGAAGACCACCAGCCAGCCGTTCGGAATGTCCAATCGCCCCTTGCGCTGTACCAACCAGAAGAAGACAACCGCGGCCATCATGACGGCCCAGTAATTAAGACCCTTCACCGACTCGGTCAGCGGTGGTAACTCGGGGTATTCCGAGACGCCGCTGTAAGCGATTGCGCCACATAGCGCCATGAACCAGTCGCGCGATGCGAGTGCCACGACGGTCAGCATCCAGCCCCAGCAGAAGAAGAGTTGCTTCATGGCGGGGACGACATCAATTGGCCACTTTCATCCCGTGCCAGTGGAGGCGGAAGACCGCTGGAGAGTTTGTCCGATAGGAACCGCTGAGCGGCGTCGTACGCATCCCGCCACGCCTGTCCGTTCCAGCGGTGCGCCTGCCCAGGAACTTCGACCAGCGATACCTCCACCTGAAGCGTGCGCAACGTCTGCGCCATTGACTGCGACTGTTCCACCGGCACGACGGAATCGGCAGCCCCGTGAATCAGCAGGAAGGGTGGACAGTTAACCGTCGCCTCATGGAGTGGTGAGGCCGCTCGGTACCGATCGGGGCACTCATTGACCGCGCAGCCGAGCAGCGCGCCTGCGGCGCAGGCGTGTGTCCGCCAGACCGGCGAAGTCAGGTTGGTGAGGGGCGATAGGGCGACCACGGCATGCAGCACCGTGGTTTCTCGCGGCGTCGAATCCCAGGGAACTGTCGGCCACTGCGCGATTCCGGTCCCTAACAAGCTGGCCAAATGGCCGCCAGCGGACCAGCCCACCGCGGCCACGCGATCGCCATCGACAGCGACGCCTCCCCGGCCGCTTATCATCCACGCGAGGGCCGATTGCAAGTCGTCCCATTGGGCGGGAAATCGGTGTTCCGGGGCCAGTCGATAGTCCGGCGCGACTGCCGCAAACCCTTGGCGGGCCAGACGCACCAGCAGCGGGAAGCACTCGTCTCGAGTGCCGCCGTGCCAACCGCCGCCATGCACGCAAACGACCAATGGAACGGGCTTGACCGAGTGTTCGGGAGCGCACCAGTCGAGGCGGAGCGTCCGGTCGCCGGATGTACTGAACACCTGTGACTCGCGGCAGGACACCCCGGGCATCAGTTCGAAGCGCGCGAGAAACGCTCTGACGCCGTCTCCGCCGGGTCCGGCGTGCCACAGCGCGGTTGCCACAACGACGGCAAAGACCCCCACGATGGTTAGAACTCGCGCCCGGTGCCGCAGTTCCAAATGAAGAGCCGGGGCGTGCGTACGCTTGTGCATCGTCCAGGCGACTGCATTCGACGCGACCAGTCCCACGATGGCGTAGGTCAATAGATTTCCAGCCAGCGCTGCGCCCAACACGACGGACAGTCGTTGATCGCCCAGGCAGGATAGCGCGGCGGCCATCCCGGGCGCGGCCACCGCCGGCCCGGCGTCCGGCAGCGCGAGGAGGGCATGGTTGACCGTGATCGCGACGCCGAGCCCCAATACAACACCGCTTACAGGCAACGGGCGAATGTTGCCCGCCAGCCACCATGCCGTTCTCAGCACGGCACCCGTCGGCAGCAGCAGAGCAAGTACCAAGTAGACCGGTGCGGCCAACGCGACGTGCTGAATTTCCAGGAAGCGGTATGCGTGAAGCGCCCACGACGAATCCTTCCTGACGACCGTGGCGACGAACACGAGACCCAGTACCAACCACCCTGCTAGGACCAGCAAGGCCATCAGACACTCGCCTCCGCGCCTGCGGCTGCTCACGTCACCACTCACGCAAGTTCCTCGAGTCCGTGTCGACCGCTGTGGCAGCACACACTTCACCCACCCGCGGACCGCGGGCGACGCCTGAGGGCGGACCGGCGGCTTGCCCCGGGCGGGCGCACGAGCCGGTTCTGACGTGCTGCAGCCACAGCGCGAACATCAACACGGCAAACAATGCGTGCCCGTGGTCCGCGCGGCGTCGGACATGTTCGTCAGCGACCGATTCCAGTTCGCTGATGTCCAGGAACTGAGAAACTTCGTCGCGCCGGGTCGCCACCGTATCAAAGAGCAGTTCCCGCAATTCCCCTCGCATCCAGCGTTCGACCGGGATGTTGAAACCGGACTTACGCCGATCGAGCACGCGGTCCGGGACGGAACCGCGCAGGGATTCACGCAAGATGTGCTTGCGTACGCGGCCGCGGTGCAGCTTGAATGTCGCGGGCAGATCGGCGGCGTATCGCACCATGTCAACGTCGAGAAACGGCACGCGGACTTCAAGGCCGTTGGCCATACTCATCCGATCGACCTTGATCAGCATGTCGTTCGGCAGATAGAACGTAGTATCCGCGTGGAGCAGGCCGGCCAGTCTCTCCCGTTCCGGCGGGACCTGCTCGATACATGCAGCATACGCCGCTAACGGGTCACATTCGCCAACGCGCCGGCGCAGCTCGGGTGAATAGAGCCTCTGCTTGAGCGGCGGATTGAAGATCAACCGCCACGCGCAATGGTCGCGACCGCGTCCCATCTCGGCTCCCTGCACGAAGCGTGTCGCCACCTGGTGCATACCGTACTTGCCGTCGCGGACCGGCAACCGCTGCGCCAGGGGGGCCATCACACCACGGCGCAGGAACTTGGGCAGCCGGCGGTAGCGCTCCGCCAACGCCGTCGCACGATAGGTGTCATAACCGGCAAGAATCTCATCCGCCCCATCGCCTGACATGCAGACCTTGAATCGTCGCCGTGCCGCCCGGCAGACCAGGAAGACCGGCAGCATGGACGAATCGGCTGTCGGCTCCTCCATGTGCTGCGAGAGTTTCTGGAAGAGTGTGACGTCATCCAATGACGCTTCCTGCTCATCCAGTGCCACGCCCAGGCTCCGTGCGGTCAGCCGTGCCGCGGCGCGTTCGTCGAATCCGTCGGCGTCGAATCCCACCGTCAATGCGTGCACGTCGCTGGATCCGGCGCGCCTCATGGCCCGAACGATTGCAGCCGAATCCAGCCCGCCCGACAGAAACGCGCCGACCGGCACGTCCGCCACCATCTGTGATTTCGTGATCCGATCCAGCCGCTCGCCGAACTCGGCTACTGCCTCGGCGAAGCCGGTGGAGGCGGGATGCGCCGCGTAGGGCTGACTCCAGTAGCGCTGCGTCCGCACGCCCTCCCGTTGAACAACGGCAAAATGGCCCGGCAGCAACTGACGTACGTGGCGGAATCCCGTCGCCGGAGCAGGCGTGTAGCTGAAGGTGAAGAACGCGTCGAGGGCTTCCTCGTCCAAGTCGCGACGAACCTCGGGATCCGTAAGGATGGCCTTGATTTCCGAACCGAAACGAAACGTGCCGTCCTGCGCGGTGTAGAACAACGGCTTCACGCCGATCGGATCGCGGGCAAGAAAGAGGCACTTTTGGCTCTCATCCCATATGGCAAACGCGAAAATGCCGGACAGCTTTTCCACGACGTCGCGACCCCACTCCCGATAGGCGGCCAGTATCACCTCCGTATCGCTGCTCGACCTGAACCGATGCCCATTGGCTTCCAGCGTCGCGCGCAGCTCCCGAAAGTTGTATATCTCGCCGTTGAACGTGATTACCAGCGCCCCCGCAGCATCAACCATCGGCTGGTGCCCACCCAGGCTCAGGTCGATGATCGCCAACCGGCGGTGGCCCAGCCCCACTCCCGCCGCCGTCCAGATGCCTTCACCGTCGGGGCCGCGGTGAGCCAGGCTGCGCGTCATGGCGGTCAGCACCGGTATGTCGACGGGCCGCGATTGATCCTGGAAGTGGAAGATGCCGGCTATTCCGCACATGTCATGTCTCGTAGACTGTCAGCGCGTGCGCCCATCGTGAGTCCCGATAGGACCATCAGTCGACTCGAATCGCTCCTTACGCAACTCGACTACCTGATCTGCGACGATGCCCATGAAAAACGTCAACAGTCCGGCGATGACGGCCGTCCCTGCCAGTGTGGGGAATCCTTCGCCGCGAACCAGTGCCGTAATCACCCCGTACACTAACCCTGGTAGTAACAACCCCATACCGAGGATCGTGAACACCTTGAGCGCCTCGAATAGCACGATGATGCGTACGATCAACTGGAGTGTTCGCATTCCGTCCGACACGATCCTGACGGTTGACTTACCGACGCGCGCCTTAACGACAATTGGCGCGTAACCGAGGCGGTATCCCCGCTTAATTACCAGCAGTGTTGACGTCGTCGAGGCGGAAAAACCGTCCGGCAAGAGATGAAGGTAGCGCTCCAGCACACTCCGGCGAAAGCAACGCAGGCCGGAGTTCAGGTCCGGCAACTGCTCGCGGCTGATGAACTGCGCGACCCGACGCAGTACCCACTTGCCGACGGCGCGGTCGCGCTGTACGGCGGAGTCTGACCCGCGCATGCCAATCACAACGTCTTTGACGCCGGCCAGTACGGGCTCGGCCACGGCCACCAAATCGCTGGGACGGTGTTGCCCGTCGGCATCGTACCACGCGATGCAGGGGCGCCGCGACGCCCGAACCGCGGTCTTGATGGCGGCTCCGTAACCGCGATTCCGAGCGTGAGAGATCACCGTAATCCCGTCAATCGCCTCTGCTATGCTGGCCGTGTGGTCCGTGGATCCGTCATTCACGACGATGATCTCGGCTTCCGGGCACGCTTGCTGCAGTTCCTCCAGCGTGCGACCGATTCCTGCCTCCTCGTTATACGCCGGTATGACAATGCTGAGGTGTCGCACTAAAGACGAATCAGTCGGCGCCGTGGCGGCAATCTCTCCTTCCACCGTCGGCACAAACGTAGCGTAACTCATAATGCAACGGCTCCCTCCTCGACCACGTCCTCCGCACGTTCCTCGACGATCCAGCACACGGCTGCCGCCGCCAGTAGGCACACGAACGGCATGACGGTGAGCGAATACCGGACGACCGCGAGAATCGCGACATGACCGAACCAAAGATACGCGGAAAGGCACGCCCACAGCAGTAGGACCGGTCGGCGATGCCAAGGCGTAACGAACAGGCCGAACAATCCCAGCGCCATCAATGGCGCGTTCAATGCGACGGCGTACCCGATCGCCGTGGGTGTCGGAGCACCAAACCAGAAGCGCCACGAGTTCCCCAGAACATGTCTGAAGAACGCAGCTCGGTCCTCGGCGATTCTCTGCGTTGCGGCCTCTCGTGCGAGTCGGTCCAGTCTGACTTCATCCCGAATGTTGGCAAACAACCGCGGGTACGGATCGCGCGGGTCTGTGTCGATTCCCTCGCGGTGCCCCAGCGCAGTGACCTCAGTGGCCGCTTGGCGCGCGGAAAGTGCCACTTGCTGTTCAGGATTGGTCGCATACACGTGGGCCGTGTACAACGCCAGTCCGCCACTACTCGACGGATACACGTAACTTCCCGATACCGCGTGATTTCGCATCACCCAAACCACCAGCCCGAGTGCCGTCACTGACGCACAGGCCAGTGCATAGACGAGTGTGCGACGCCACACCGGCCGCCAAAACCACGGCAACGAGGCGCACGCTAGGACGAACAGAGGGAGGGCGCCGGCCACGCTCTTGCACAGCGCCGCCGCCGCGCTGCACAACCCCGCGGCAATGAGCGACCCCCAGCGTCGTCGATCCAGGTAACGCTCAAAGAAGAACACCTGACCAACGATCGCGGTGCAGAACATCGGCTCCGTGACAAACCGGGATGATGCTACCCAGGCGCCAGGATAGAGCGCGAAGAATGCGGCGGCCGTGAACCCCACGGATCGGCTGATAGTGGCGGCGCCGATACGATAGATGAAGTAGCACGTTAACACGTCTAAGAGTGCGTTGGCGATCTGGGCCGCCAGCAGATGATGGTCAGTAATTGAAAACAGCCCGGCCAGGAAGAGCGGGTAGGCCGGCATCAGGAACATGGTCTCAGGCAGATCGGGATAGAAGCGATACCCTCCACACGATGCGAGCGTCTGACCAACTAGATCATATCCATCCGACTTCTGCGTCAGTCCTGTGTTCTCTGCCAGCCAGGGAAACACAAGTAACGAGAAGACAATCCGCACGGCCAGCGCGAACAGCAGGATGCCCACCAGCCATTTCCCGCCGCGTCGGTCGGCGGGGCGATGCAAATTGAGCTGCGAATCCGCTGCCTTCAACGAGGATTCTCCGTGCGATTGGCGTGTACTGCAGTGCGACCGGCTGAGCCGGTGCTACAGCCAGACTGTAGTACTTCCGCGATGGCCAGCGTCGTACGCGTACAATTGACGGTATCCCCCATCGGCAACGGCGCTCGCCCGCACTGCATCGCAGCCGTAAATGCTGCCAACTGGTCACCATGGCCCTTGCCGGTCGCACCGGGCGATACCTTTCGCACGTTGCCACGAACGACAAGCCGCGCCACGTGCCAGTTCTCAATCACCGCCGACCGCCCCTGACCGAAGACCTCGATCCGCTCCTTCTCGAAGCTCGGGTCGCCATTCGCGACGTAGATGAGCACGCCCAGCGAGCCATCCTCCATCTTCAGCGTCACGACGCAGTTGTCGTTCTGCCGGCCGGGGATGTGGCCGCCGATCATGTCGGCCTGGACGCTGACGGGGGGGCATCCGCAGATGAATTGGATGAGGTCGACGAAGTGGCAGCCTTCGCTGACGATCCGCCAGCCGCCTTCTTCGGCGTCCTGGTACCACGAATCCGCCTTGATTTCGCCGGCATTGACGCGGCAGATCACCTCAATGGGGCTCGCCCGGCCGGCGAAGTGGTCTCGCACCGCGACGCTCAGCGGGCTGAAACGCCGGTTGAATCCGGGCATGCAGATTTTGCCAGTTTCGGATTGGGCGGCGATCACCTCGTCCAGTTGCTCGTGCGTAAGCGCCAGCGGCTTTTCGACGAAAACGTGCTTGCCCGCACGCATGGCCTCGGCCGCGAAACGGGCGTGCGTGTCGTGACGGGTCGCGATCACGACGGCGTCGATCGTCTCGTCGGCGAGCACTTCCTTGTAGTCGCTGGCACAATACTCGAAGCCGTGACGCCGGGCGGCGCTGGCGGCGGTGAGGCCGCGGGCCGAGCAGATCGCACGCAGGCGGACGCCTTGCAGCTTCTTCAGCGCGGGTATGAGCGTGCCGGTCGCGAAGTTACCGGCGCCGATCATGCCGATAACGACGGGTCCGCGCGGTGCGGCAGCGGCGTTGGCGTTGGCATTCGTTGTCGGCGCTGGCACTTTCGATGCCCGGCCGTTCGAGGCGTGCCCGTTGGATGAGGGCGACGCGAGTTCGACCCGCCGGCACGGGTCCGCTTGCTGCGGATACTCGAAGAGGATGCCTACCGCGTGCTGCCCCTCGTGAAGCTGTTTGTATGCCTCGGGGGCCTGCTCGAACATGAACACCTGCGGACCGAGATCCTGCGGGCGGACCTGGCCCAGGCTGACGAGCCGCAGGAACTCTTCCAGGTTGCGACGCTCCGTCCAGCGGACGTAGCCGATCGGGTAGTCGATGCCCTTGCTCTCGTACGTCGGATCATACCGGCCGGGGCCGTAGGACCGCGACATCACGACCGACAGCTCCTTGTGGTAGTACGTCTGCCAGTCGGCCTCGACGGCCACCATGCCGACGATGACGACCTTGCCGCGGTCGCGAACGATCCGCCCGGCCAGTTCCATCGGGTCGGTGCTCTTGGTGCTGGCGGCGATGTAGGCTGCGTCGGCGCCGTGGCCGCCGGTCAGATCGCTGATGGTGGCCTCCAAGGCGTCGTCCGACCGTGGCACGGCCGCATCGGCGCCGCAGGCTTTGGCCAGTGCGACTTTCGCCGGATCCAAGTCCACCCCGATGACGCGACACCCGGCCGCCTTGAGGATCTGCACACCCAGCAGCCCCACGAGGCCGAGGCCGACGACGACGACGGTGTCACCCAGCGTGACCTGTGCCTGGCGCACGCCGTTCATGGCGATGGCACCGACGGTCGCGAAGGCGGCATCCTTCAAGTCAACGTTGTCCGGTACGGCCGCGCACAGGTTTCGCGGTACGAACACGTACTCGGCATGGCAGGCGATGCCTTCGCCCGCACACGCGACGCGGTCTCCGACCTGATACTCGTCAACGCCGGCCCCGACCTCGGTCACGACCCCGGCCAGGCTGTATCCCAACGGGGTGAGCGCGTCGAGGCGCTCCTTCACCTTGTTGTACGTCTCCGCCAACCCGACCTGCCGCACGCTTTGGACGACCTGCCTGACCTTGTCCGGCCGAGCCTTCGCCTTGGCGACCAGCCCCATCCGCGCCTGCCCGACCTTCATCCGTTCCGTGCCGCTGCTGACCAGAGAGAACGCCGTTTGCACCAGCACGCCGCCCGACCGGCAGATCGGCGCCGGAACCGCGGCGAGCGTCAATTCGCCGGTGTTATAGTTCTGGACGACCTGATTCAAACGCCTGCTCCAGCCGCAATGCTATCAATGTCGAGTTTCTGATCCACATATGTCGTCTTTCCCGCTTGCGTCAAGGGAATGGACTCGACGCAGCACACGTCGAATTGGATTCGACCATCCAGCTTTCGCCCCATGTTGCGCCTGATTCGTTTCAGATTCTCTTCACCAAATCCGCTCGCCGGCACGATCTTCAGCGTCGCGCTGCCTGCCGCATGTTGGACGAACTGGAACTGCCGCACCGCGTCAAACGTATCGTCATGCATGTTGAGCGCCGTCCATGAAATCAGCGACCCGTCGCCCGCCACAAGCATCTCCTGCGTCCGGTGCCCGCGGATGTCGCGGATGATCGTGTGCTGGCGCCCGCACGCTTCACAGTGATCACCGACGTAGGTCGCGAAATCGCCCGTCCGGTAGCGGATGAACGGCATGACCGTATTGATGAAACCTGTGCCGACGATTTCACCGCGCTGGCCTGGTGTAGTAACTGCCTTTCCGTCCTCGTCAAGCAGTTCAAAGTATCCGTATGTTGGCCAGACATGATAATCACTGCTGTACTCGCACTCCGCAGCGAGCACTACCTTCTCAGACTGACCGTACCATGAGAAATATCGGACACCCAGCACGCGCTCGGCCCGCTCCCGGTCCTCGGGATACACGGTCTCCGACCCGGCCAGGACGCCCCGCAGATTCTCTAGTCGAGGCATTCCAGAAGCCTCTAGAAAGCGCACAAGGCGGTTGCACGCCGACGGATACCCACTAAGAAAAAACTCTCCAATCGTACGCATGTGCCCGCAATAGGTCGCCAAATCGCAATCCGTATTATGGTACGCACTATAATAATGTCGGCGGAGAATCGCATCGTACTCATGACGGAGACCTCCTCGATCCTTGGAGACAACCCGCCCACGCAATTCCGCGTGAGGAAGACCCAGCTCATAGCCTGCACGGCGCCACGATGAGATCAAATACGCGTACTCCACCGCCGAGCGATTTGCTCCAATAAGAAAATACACTGGGGATCCACTTGTACCGCCCGTAGACACGCGATCGACTCGCCCCCTCGCCGCGTCGATGCAGCACATCTCTGCCCCGTGCTCAATCACCGCACGCCTGTCCAGTGTCGGCAATCTCGTCACATCCTCGATGTGCGCTAAATCGTCAGGCTTAAACCCTGCTGCGCGAAACACCTGTCGGTAGTACGCGGTGCTCGCGTAGGCGAGCGAGAGAATTCCTCTCAATCGCTCCAGCTGATCCTGAGCGGATCGCCGAGCCGTCCACCACTGAACCATTTCGACGTAACGCAAGTGACTTCGAAATTGCCTTCCAAGAACAGAAGCCGCTGAAAATGGCGCCAGCGCACATCCAAGAAGTCGCCGTTTCCAGTACGGCATCTCAGCCCAGTAGTTCTTCAATGAATGAGCTCGGGCCAAGCTAGATCCTGCGGACACTGTCTTCAGGCATCGCCTGGGCAACAACCAAAAGCTTCGGACCCAAAGAGCAACGCCCCAGTGAGCCGCGCTCCAACGCGTTGCAGGCTACACGATAGGCCCAAAACACGACATCCCGGGCGCTGGTGACCTCCCAACCACTCCGCTGGTTCCTAAGTTCCGAGACGCCCCACCCTGCGCGCCGAAGTACGGCCGCGAGGCTCCAATTCGTAAACTGATAATTCGCCGTGAAGGTGCCCCAGGAACTGAGGGTTCTCGAAAGCCTGGAGGTTCCGATTTGGATCGCCTTGCCGGTTACGGCGCGGCACAGTCGATCGGCAGCCCGGAATACAAACGACCAACGATTCGCGCGCACCGTCACAACAAGAATCCCCCCTGGGGCCATGATGCGCCGGTACTCACAGAGTTCCGACACCGGATCCGCAGGGTAGTCTATCATCTCCATCGCGACGATGACATCAAAGTGTTTGTCTGGAAACCGGTGATCGCCCACCGTCCCGCAAGCTACGTCAAGTTGGAAACGGCGGCGGGCGACCGCACAGGCTTCCCTGGATATCTCAATCCCTTCCGCGTCGAAGCCCGCTTCACGGGCAGCGGCCACGAGGCCCCCGCTGCCACAACCCACATCGAGCAGGCGTCCGGACGCCCGCCGTCTCCTGATAGCGCCAAGCACCTCACGAAACGCGGGCGCCCGCTCGTGGCCGAGATCAAACGTCCACTCACCAACGTCATGAAACTGACGATTCTCTTCGTCCGACGGCATCGGGTCTACTCGCACCAGTCCGCACTGCAGGCAGCGGACCAACCGCCGTGTGCGTCCTCGCACGGAGAAGGCGATGATGTACCTTCCCCACCGGCTCGCGCAGACAATACATGGAGTGTCACATCGCATGTCCATCCGCCGACTTCGCGGGACCACCCACATCATCGCCGACCGCCTCGGATGTGATCCTCACACACGACTCTGCGCCGCGACCTCCGCCAACACCTCCCCAAGTCTCGCTACGACGGACGCCATCTCATCACGCGTCACCGTAACGGGCAAGAACAGCTTGACCCGGTTCTTCTGTGTGCCTGCGACGTACAGCAGAATGTGCCGCCTGAGCGCCTCGACTTGGAGTCTTGCGGCCAAGTCTGGATCCGGCAGATTGTCAACGCAGTCCTTCACCACGGCGAAAGAGTGAGCCAAACCAAGGCCAGTAACGTTGGCGACAAATGGATAGCGCTCCATTTGCCGCAGTGCCGCAGTGAATGCATCACCCTTGGCTTCAACCTCATCGAACAGCCGGTCCTGGTGTATCAGGTCTAGGACTGCCTCGACGATTGCCAGTCCGAGCGGATTGTTGCCAAAAGTAGAGCCAATACCGGATCGCTTCGGCGGAATTCTGTCGAACAGTTCCGCCCTGGCTATGACAGCACTTGTAGGGTAGTAGCCGGCCGTTATGGACTTTCCCATCACAATGATATCCGGCTGGACACCGAAGTGGTCAATCGCAAACATTCTGCCGCATCGGCCCACACCAACCTGAATCTCGTCGTCGATGAAGAGCACCCCCCGTCGCCTCGTAATCTCCCAAAGCTCTCGGACAAATCGCTTTTCAGGAATCAGAAAGCCGTTTGCACCCTGTACGGGCTCGAATATCACGGCGGCTATGTCGGGGTCGCTCGATAGGACGTGATCAATGTGCTCTAGTCTATGATCCACCTCTGACTCGACTTGGTCCGCCGGGCATGGCCACGTCGCTCCGTACGGCAGTCGTATCTCCGGCCCGGGCATCGGTGCGAACTGATCCAGGTTGACAAACGCCCGGTCTGTCACCATCATCGCCCCATAGCTGTACCCGTGAAACGCGCCCTCGAAGCTTGCTATTTTTGTCCTGCCGGTCGCCGCGCGTGCTATTTTTATGGCATTTTCAATCGCCATAGCTCCGCCCACGGGAAAGTAGGTGCGCACATCCGGCCGGCCAGGCACCCACTGTGCGAGCTTTGCGCTGACCCGGATCTTAGCCTCGCAGTTGAAAGAGTGAACGTGATCAATCCGGTCCACCGCCTTATGCACGGCAGCGACAATGGCGGGGTGGCGGTGCCCGAAGTTCGTTGCGCTGTAGCCCATGACGAGGTCCAGGAACGGTTCCGCGTGGTCCTTGAACCGAACATACATTCCCTCCGTGGACTCGGCGACCAAAAACTGATCGTACATTGTCGTCTCGTCGCAATGACAACAATGCGAGTGATACAATTCTTCCAGATTCTGATCGGATGTCTGTTTCACTGGCGTTGCACCTTATTTCTGAAATGGCGATGGCGATTCCGCCACGATCCAACGGAACTTGCCGTTGGGCTGTTTCTCGATTTCAGGCACGATAACGAAGTCAATCGTGACCGCGCCTCCGAGCCGCGTCACGAGATCACTGCAGATGTGATGTCTCGCGGCCGCGAGCGTCCGATCGGGAAAGCCCGCCTCTGGAACGAGCCGGATCAGGAGCCGGCCAGGCCGGGGGTGAATAATCTGCGACTCCGCCACACCTGCGCATTCTTCGAATGGAAATGTGAGGATGGTCGGCGCATAGCGAGTGCCCGTAGCGTTCACCACGAAGTCGTCATCACGACCCCGCAGTGCGTCGATGCACATGCTGTCAATGCCACACGGGCAAGGCTTCGGGGAGAACCGTCCGATATCTCCAGTACGGTACCTGATCAACGGCATCGCGAGATTGGTGAGACACGTGCCGACAATCTCACCCTCTTCACCTAGTTCGCAAGGCGTGCCGTCGGGGCGAATGATCTCGACGATGCAGCACTCCATATCGACGTGCAGTCGGTGCTGGCTGCACTCCGAAGCGAGGGCCACGCGTTCCGCGGAACCATACTGGTCGAAGACGTCCGCAGAAAACGCCTCCGTCAGTACCTGCCGCTGGTGCTCGTAGACCTGCTCCGACGATGTAAGCACGGCTCTTACCTTCAATTGCCGCCCGTCATTGCGAAGCTGGCGAGCCAGGGTCAGGAGGGAGCCGGGATAACCCTCGATCGCCGCG
>CAZYLK010000050.1:0-33701 GCA_964648365.1 uncultured Phycisphaeraceae bacterium | reverse complement strand
CGGCGCCTTTCAGACCATTATACGAGAAGGCGACGTGCTGATCCCCAAGGTCGCCCGACGTGCCGGAGGCGTTGTCATCCGCGCCGTTGTGAATCTGCGCCTCGGCCGGCTCGCCGCGGAAGCGGGCGCCCATCGGCACCGAGTTGCCCATGTGATCGTAGTGCGCGCCGATGACGACGTACTCGTCGCGGTTCGGGCCGCTGCCGGGCAGCAGGCCGATGACGTTGCGGGCCAGGATGTCGTCTACCTTGAATTCGACGTCGCCGGACACGGTGATGCCGGGCAGATCGCGCGAGGCCGTCGCGCCGCCGTCGAGCGTCTCTTGCAGTTCAGTGATCGACGGCGCTCCGGCCGCGGCCAGCAGCAGATCGGCGATCTCCCGCTTCAGGTGCACGGCCGGCATGACGCGGTCGCCGCCGCCTCCGCCGCCGAAGCGCATGAGCATGTCGCCGACGCCGGGTCGCGGCGCCTGGTTGACGATGATCACGCCGACGGCGCCGTGTGCCTTGGCCTGGTCGATCTTGGTCGAGAAGCTGGCATGATCCGTGTAGCCGCCCGACGCCCACGACGGCGGCTCGCGGCGCAGCATCAAGGCGATCTTGCCGGTGACGTCGATGCCGGCGTAGTCGTCGTGGCCTTCGTCGGGATTGACCGCGCCGTATCCGACGAACGCCAGCCCGGCGGAGAAGCTGCCCGTCGTCGAAAACGAGAACGGAACGAAGTCCGCGTTGAGCGCGAGCGAGCGGTCGATGCCGCTGATGGCCAGCGACGTGGTGTCCTGAATCTCGGGGCTTCGGTCGGGGATGGTGAAAGGCTGAAAGTAGGTGCCGTTCGGCCCGCCCGGCTCGACGCCGAAGGCCGCGAACTGCCCGGCGATGTAGCCGGCCGCCAGGTCGATGCCGTCCTGACCGGTGCCACGACCCTCCAGATCGTCGTGAGCGAGGATGGCGATGTGACGCAGGTACGCATCCGGCGAGACGGTCAGGTTCTGGTCGGCGACGTATCCGTACACCCACTCGGGCGTTCCCGCGCGAGGCGCCGCGGCCGCGCGTGCCGAGCCGCTGCCCGCCTGACCGGATTCCCGGGCGGCTCGGTTTGCTCCCGCGGCCGCGCTCGCCGATGAGCGGCTCTGACCGTCCTGGGTTGTGCCGGCGGCACCCGCCTTTGGTTGTCCGTCACTCGATCGGGCGTCGACGCGCTGTGCGTCCGCCTTGCCGCCGCCGGATTCGCCCGTCGCCACGGTGTTGCCGCTGCGCGACCCGGTGGCACACCCGCCCGCGGCCAGCACCCATCCCCCGAAAACCATCCACACGACAACCGGTCGACCCAAACCGTGGCGCATCACCGCTGCTCCTTCGCTGCTGCTTCGATACCCGTCGCCTTGACGGTGCCCGATCGTAACTTGTTGCCGCGTCGGACACAACGCGGCGACGAGTATTGACGGTTGGGTCCGCTCGGGTTGCTGTGTGGCAGAGGGGGTTTGCTCTCCGCCGGTTGACCTGCGCTGCGCGAGTGGCAATGGTCCGGCGTCCCACGGGCGGGCCGGGACTGGTGATCATCCCACGCGCCACCCCGTCCCCTCCGCCCGGTCTTCCAGCGTGATGCCCAGATCGGTCAGCCGGTTGCGGATCAGATCGGCGGCTTCGAAGTCCTTCTTCTTGCGGCAGTGCGCGCGCAGGTCGATGAGGATCTGCATCACGGCGTCGATCATGTCGTCGCCGCCGCCGGCCTTTGCGGCGACTGGTTCCAGGAACAAGCCCAGCAGCCTGGCCAGATTGATGAGCTTCGCCGTCTGGTTCATGACAGCCTGTTTTGCATCGGACGAGCCGCCGGACTCCAGCTTCTGCTGCTCGATGGATCGGTTGATGTCGGATGCGTAGTCGAAGAGCACGGCGATGGCGGCGGCGGTGTTGAAGTCTTCATCCATGGCGCGGATAAACTCGGCCACGGCGTCGGAAGCGCCGCCGGAACCCGCTCCCTCACGGCCGCGGCTCGGTTCAGATCGAACCGTCGCGCAGGCTGAAGCCTGCGGCTCGGCGCGGCTCGGATCGGCGGCGCAGCTCGGATCGGCGGCGTCGCGCCCCGGCGCGGCGAGCTGTGCTTTGTCCGCGGCCGCGTAGGGCGAGTGGCCCGTGATACGCTCGACGCGCTCGAAGAGCCGGTAGAACGTGTCCAGCCCCTTCTTCTTGCCGGCCAATTCCTCATCGGAAAACTCGATCGGCCGGCGGTAGTGCGTGCTGAGGACGAAGAAGCGGATCAGCTCCGGCGAGAACTCTTCAAGCAGATTGTGCAGCGTCATCCGCTTGAGCGCCTTCTGCGCTTCGGGGTCCGTGTCGGACTTGCTGACTTTCTTGGTGTTGAAGCGGGTCAGGCCGTGGTGCATCCAGTACTTGGCGAACGCGGCGTCGTTGGCGGTTTCGGACTGTGCGATTTCGTTTTCATGGTGCGGGAAGATCAGGTCCATCCCCCCCCCGTGGATGTCCAGCGACGGGCCGAAGATTTTCTGCGACATGGCCGAGCACTCGATGTGCCAGCCGGGACGGCCCTTGCCCCAGGGCGAGTCGAACTTCACCTCGTCCGGCTCGCTCGCCTTGGCGCCCTTCCACAGGGCAAAATCGTTCGGGTTGCGTTTCTCACCGCTCTGCAGCGTGCGCTGGCCCGCCTGGTCTTCGATGGAACGGTTCGACAGCTTGCCGTAGTCCTCGTCGCGGGTGACATCGAAGTAGACGTCCCCGCCGGATACGTAGGCCGCGCCCTTGTCCACCAGCGTCGTGATGACGCCAATGATGTCGCCCATGCACTCGGACGCCCGCGGCATCTTGTCGATGCCGTCGACGTGGAGCCTTTTCATGGCGTCGAGGTAGTCCTTCTCGATCCGTTGGGCGAGTTCAACCACCGTCGTGTTCTGCGCTTTCGCCTCGTCGATGAGCTTGTCGTCGACGTCGGTGACGTTGACGACCCAGGTGACCTCGAACCCGCGGAAGGTCAGATACCGCTTGACTGCGTCGAAAATGATCGGCCCCACCGCGTGCCCGATGTGCGACGGCTTGTACACCGTCGGCCCGCACAAGTAGATGCCCACCTTGCCGGGCGTGAGCGGCTCGAACGGTTCCTTGGTCCGGGTCAGCGTATTGTAAATCGTGATGGGCATCGCTTCGCGTCTGCCAGAAGGTAAACTGTCATCCACCGGTTGGAAACCGGTGCGACATCCAGATTCACCGGTTGAAACCCGGTGCCACATCCAGAGCCCCCGCATTGCTGCGGGGGTCCACCGGTTAAAAACCGGTGCCACATTCAGAGCCCCGCCATCTCTCGCGGGCTCGACGGCGGCAGTATAGCGTCGGCACGGGAAGCGTGCATCGACGCCGGACGACGACTCGCGGGCGCTGCACGCGCCGCCGCGAGAACCCGTTGCCGTCCGCGGCTTTGACCGATCCCCGTTGCCGCGTTATCAGCGTGGCCGCCGGGAGGCGCCCGACGGTTACTCGCCTGTGCCGCGGGCGAGCGGCGTTGCACCGGCTGTGGGATCGTCCGCCATGTGGCTTCAACTCTGGTCGGTGCTCAACGGCACGCTGGTCAACGCCGCCACCGTCACCGGCGGTACAACGCTGGGGCTTACGGTCGCGACGCGGCTGCCGCAGCGCTATCAGCAGATCGTCCTGAACTGCCTGGGCCTGACCACGATCGCACTGGGCATCGACGCGGCCGTGCTGCAATTCGCCGACACGGTGGGCACGTTCAAGCCGCAGATGACCGTCGCGCCGGAAACGTACGGCGCCCGGCTGGCGATGGTGATGATCGCTTCACTGGTGATCGGCGGGTTGATCGGCACGGCGCTACGGCTGCATGAGCGGATCGAGGCGTTCGGCGCGTGGGTGCACCGGCGGTTCAGCGGCTCGGCCGACGCCGCCGACGGGCACCGTTTCGCCGAGGGGTTTCTGACCGCCAGTGTCATTTTCTGCGTCGGCCCGCTGACGCTGCTGGGCTGCCTGCGCAACGGCGCCAACGCCGACCCGAGCTATCTTTACATCAAGGCCGTGCTGGACGGATTCTGCTCGATGGCGCTGGCGGCGTCGATGGGGTGGGGCGTGGGGCTGAGCATCATCACGATCCTCGTCTTCCAGGGCGGGCTGTCGACGCTGGCCTTCTTCGTGACCGACCCGTTGCACGACGTGGCCCGCAACATGATGACGACCGTGGGCGGCGTGGTGATGCTGGGCAACGCCGTGTTGATCCTCGATATCAAAAAGATCCCCGCCGCCGACATGCTGCCGGGCCTGTTCCTGCCGCCCGCGATGATCTGGCTCGTCGAATACCTCTCGCCGGGTTTGCTGTTGCCGCTGCCGTGATCCGGGGGTTGCTGCTGCCGCTGCCGTGATCCGGGGGTTGCTGCTGCCGTTGCCGTGATCCGGCGCTGCCGCCTACGTCGCGAACCGCACTGCCAGGATTGCGCGGCGCAGGCGAACCGTCCCCAGAACACCGGCCGCGAACGCGCCGCAGCCGATGACCACCCAGACAACCTGTTCGCCGTCGATCTCCACGCCGCGCCAGCCCGTTCGGATGACCCACTCGCCGATATCCGTGTAGAGATAAAGCAGCCGGTCGATCCACCAGCCTGCGCACAGCACGGCCGCGATTGGCAACAGGTACACCGACGAATACAGCACGGCGTTCCACGTGATGCGCGGATCGATCCGGGCGGTAAACGCCGACCGCAGCGCAATCACGCAGATCGCCGCCAGGCTGACGGCCGCGACGCTGAGCCCTCCGCCGATCGTCGGCTCGAGTGCGTGGATCAACTTGCCGACGTTCGGGGCATGGACGATCTTCGCGTACGCCGGTGCCACGAAGCCACACGACAGCAGCGCGCCGGCCAGCGCACAGGTCCACACGGCGAATCGAGCGGCATCGTGCGTCGGACATCGCACCGCGAGCGTGTCGAAAAAGCGCGGATCGCGCCACACGTCGCGGGCAGTCTTGACGTAGGCAAACGGTCGACGCCACACGCGCTTCGCAGCAACCCAGGCCGGCGGACGGCGGGCATCGGGCATCGAGTCGCTGACCGCCCGGCCGCACTCCGGGCAGCGGCCGCGCGTCGGCAGACCGATGATGGTGTATCCGCACCCGCCGCAGCGCGGCGGGGGCGGCGCCCACCCGGACGACGACGCCGGCTGCGGCGGGCGCGCGGCCAGTCGCGTCAGCACGCCGAACCACCAGGGCACGACGAACAGCAGCACCAGTCCGCTGGCCACGACCTTATCGACCACGACCGTGCGAAGCCAATCGTCCCAGCGACCTGGAACGTCGGTAGCGGCCGCGACGAAGAAGATCGCTCCAACCGCCATCGCGGGCGCGAAGCAGACGGTGCTCCACAGCGACAGCTTCAGGCAGCGCCCGAAGAGCTTCCGCGGCCGCTCGCAGATCGCAAACAGCGGCATCGCCAGCAGCGCGATCAGCCAGCAGCCGCCGTGCGCCGAGGCCGCCGCAATGCCCACCGTCGCAGCGTCAATGTCGCCTGGGCCGTCGTAGAGCGTCGTCACGACGGCCGCGAACGGGAACCGCAGTTTTTCGCCCGGCGTCAGCCGCTCCCATGAGACGGACTCGAACCGCCAGCGGCTGGTATAGCTGCTCCACTGCCCGGTGAAGCTGTCGTCGAGGATCACCTCCACCGCGACGGCCATCGCCCAGATCGCCAGCAGGCTCATCAGGTGCGCGAGCACAGCCTTCGGCCAGGACGACCGGGCCAACCGGACGCCGATCGCGGTGGGCCGCAGGACGATGAGCACGGGCGTGAATGGAAACAGCAGCCACGAGATGGGTCGCGTCTCGACGGTCGCCGGCTCCGCCGGAGCGGGCCACGCCTCAGGGACGAAGTCGTCGATGTTTGATTCGGCCGGCTCGGGGGGGGCGGCTGCAATGGCATTTGGCTCCGTCATGTACGGTCACTCGCCGGCGTCATCATCGTCATCATCATGGATCGGCTCGGCCTGCGGCTCGTGCTGGGGCGGATTGCGGGCGAAGGCGTAGAGCACATCGCCGGCCATCTCGCGGAAGTCGGAGTCTAATTGCTCAGTCGCCGCTACGCCTCCGTCATCCTTCCCGTTGTACCCACAGGACCAAAGCTGGTAGCGACGCGGCGATTCTGTCCGGTATCCGAATCCGCCTTCGCAGAAGGGATCTTCCGGCAGGATGTCCATGAAGCGGGGGACGAGTTCATCCAGCGAAGCAGGATATCTCCAGTTCCGCTGATAGTACTGATCCAGCGCGAGCATGATCATCACCGCGCGGCGGTGAGCCGTTGCGTAGAGCAGGCCCACGTAGGCGTAATCGTGGATCCACGACGGCCGGTGAAGAATCGGACCATCGACGATGCTGTAATGACCGTTGCCGTATCTTCCCAGCACGTCCAGCGCGTCGCTGTACGGCTCACCTGACACGCTGCGAAGCGCCTCCCATCGCGTTTCCAGCTTCCTCATTACGTCGTTCCGGCCGTTGTAAATCGCGGCGGCCAGGTTCCACGCCCGCGAGCGTTGGGGTAGCCACACCGAGATCGGCAGTTCCGACGGCGCGGCTGCCCCAAGCAGCAGCACCCCGTCGCCGGTTTCGTCCTTGGAGTAATAAGAGTCGACCAGTGCAAGCTCGTCCCGGCGTTCGTGCTCGATCGACTCCGGCCATGCCGTCGCGACGGATGGAAGCTCGGCAAGCAGCTTCGTCATCGCTCGCGACTCGCGGCCGGTCAGCGTCGCCTGAAACGAGTAATGCCTCATTTCGGCCACGAGATTCCACTCGAGCGACGTGGCGTAGTAGAGGCGCGCGAAGGATCCGTCGCGGACCTCCCAGACGAGCCAGAGGGCCGCTTCCAGCGCGCGCCGCGCCGCCTCGCGGTCGCCGTGAGCCTCGAATTCGCGCCGGGCATGAGCGGCCAGCGTTCTGAAATTATGAACGGAATAGTGCCAGACGTCGTCGTAGCGAACAGAAGTGACGCTGCGCTGGCTCATCGCGTACAGCTTCTCCGCGGCAGTGCCGATCGCCGGCGTTTCAAGATACGCGATGATCGCGCGCAGATAGGGGCGCGTTTCGGGCGTCCAGTCGCCGCGGAGAGCGTCGTCGATGTCGAGCGGGTCCGTCGTGGCCGACTGCAACCATCGTTGACCGGCCGGCGGCTCGGGAAGCGTGAACGTCGGGGGGGCGGGGATTGTGTCCAGGATCGCGATCAGTTCGTCGGTGGCGTCCACGGTATCCCGGCGGGCGACCGGTTCCCACAGCGACGGGTCCGCACCCGGCGGCTCGGCCGTCAGGCAGAAGTAGGCGTAGCACCCGAACCACACCGCCAGCGCGAAGCCAACGCTCCAGCGAGCGATCCGCCCGATCCGTTTGTGCCCCGGTTGGCTCATGGGTCTATCGTACCGCGTCCCTGGGGAATCACTATGGCATCGAATCCAATACGGACGCCTCCCGCGGCCGGGTGTAGACGATGTCATCGCCCGACTCGGCATCTTCCGCGGTGGCCGACGCGTACGAATCCACGCCGTCCGGCCCGCACGACCACAGTTCATACGTTCCGTCCGCGTTTACCCGATAGCCGAAGGGCCCGCTGCCGTAGGGGTCGGTTGGAATCTCGTCGATCAAGCCGGGCACGAGCGCCGACAACTCGCGCGGGTAGCCGCCGTGCCGCTGTCGGTACTGGTCCAGCGCAAGCATGACCGTCAGCGCCCGCCGCTGCGATTCAACCTCGATGAGGGCCTGATACGGCGCAGTCATGTCTTCACCGTACCACGACAACTCCGGGCCATCGACGACGTTGTAGTAGACTTCAGGGTCGCATGACCGCAGCACGCCCAGCGCCTCGGCGTAGGGCAGCAGAAAGGCCGCCTCGACCTTGTTCCAGCATTCCTCGACCTTTCGCGTAACCGTACGACGGTCATTGAAGAAGATGCCGGTCAGATTCCACCACCGGCTCGGCTGATCGCGCAAGTGCAGCGTCTGCGGGGCGCCGAGCATCAACTGTCCATTGCCGTCGTCGTCCAGCGAGTAGAATTCATCCAGGAGATCCAGCTCGAAGCGGCGGCCCTCCGCGACGCACGCCCGCCAGCGTTCGTGCGGAGACGGCTGCTCCGCCAGGAACGCGAGCACGTCGGCCGCGACCTCCGCCGGGAGCCCGGCCGCGCTGAGTGAGTAGTGCCCGTATTCGCGCAGCAGCGAGCACTCGTGTTTGGTCGGATACCATTCCGACAATAGCAAACTCTCCTGTAGAGCCAGTTGCAGCCAGTATGCGGTCTTCAGTGACTCGTGGGCTGCCCGCGCGTCGGCGTCGCGCTCCCACACGTTTCGAGCGTGTGCCGCCAGTGTCTCCGGAGCGAAGCATACGTTGCATGGATCCCAAAGGCCGAACTTGTTAAGCAGGTCCACCGGTCTGCCGCGTAACTCATGCAGCGTGCGGATAACCGTTTCCGTTCGTGGTTCGTTCACATAATCGACGACGATGCGCAGGTGTAAGCGTCGCGAAGGCTCCCACGGACCGCGGAGCGCATCCCATGGATCGAGCGCCTGGCTCGGAACCCAGTGCTGTCCGGGGGGTGGCGGCGGATCGAACCTCGGCAGTGGGGGGAGAGAATCGACGGCGGCCTGCAGTTCGTCGGTCGCGTCGTCGGCCGGTCGCCGTTCGGGCTCAAATTGTGCCCAGTTGAGCCCCGGCGGTTTGACCGTCAGGCAGTAATGGACGTAGTGCGCCACCCACCCGGCCGCAAGCAGCCCGGCCGCAAGCCGCACGATGCGAACAACCCGTCTGCGCCCCGGCTGGATCATACAATCATCATACCGCCGGAACGCGCCGAGGGTGCGACCCGGGCCGGTGCGACGTCTCCTGAGCCCCGTGCCTGCCACTCGTACTCGTGCCGCTCCCGCGGGTGCCACTGCTCTTGAGCAGTGACGCTCGCAGTGGTTCGGGGCCTTACCAGGCCGCTGGCGGTCCCCCGACCTCAAACCGTCAGTCCGATCGCGCCCGCGATGGAGCGACGGGCGCCCGCGATCTGAGTCCACTGCTCAAGAGCAGTGGCACCCGAGCGACAAGTCGCCGCCACAGACTTCCGACGTGCGACCCATGCCGGAGCAACTTGCTCTTGAGCCTCGGAGCCTCCGCGGGGACGTGGGTGCCGAACCGGCGCCGTGAAACCCACGCGCAAAAAAAAGCCGGGGATGAACGCATCATCCCCGGCATCGTGGTTCATAGCTGAGTTGTGTGCCGCGCCTTCGCTGCGGAGTCCCCGCAAAGCGGCACGCGGGCTACAGCCGACGGCTACTGCGGATCGCGACCGGCCAGGCGGATCCGGCGACGGCCGAGCTTGAAGCCGCCCAGGCCGAGGCCGAACAGCATCAGGTCGATCATGCCGAACGCGCCGCACGCGCCGCACCGGTTGTCCGACGAACCGTCGTTGTCGTTTCCGCCGCCGCTGTTGTCGTTCGGGGCTTCGTTGTCGTTCTCGTTGCCCTGGCCTTCGCCCGGGTCAACCGGCTCGACCGTCACGAGGATGTCATCGCTGAGCGAGCCGACGCGCACGGTGATTCGCACCTGCCCTTCCGTCAGCGCTTCCAGCAGGCCGTCGTCATCGACGGTGGCGATTTCCTCGTTGCTCGTCTCAAACGTCGATTCGTCGTTGCGTTCGATGCCGTCCACGGCGTCGCCGTTGCAGTCCACGCCGCGCACGGTCAGTTGCAGCGTCTCGCCTGCGTCGATGGTCACGTCGCCCAGGGTGAACTCGATGCGATCGAGCACGACTTCGCCGTCCGGGCAGGGCTCCGGTTCGATGTCACGGTCGACGTCGACGGTGACGTCGGCATCCGCCGACAGGCCGTTGTTGGTCGCGGTGATCCGTGCCGGGCCGTTTTCGCCTTCCTCCATGACGACGCCGTCGTTGGTCACGGTCGCGACGTTTTCGTTGGACGAGGTGTACTGCGTGCCGGTCGCGCCCAGGGTCAGGTCGACCGTCTGGCCGTTGGAGAGCAACCCGGTGACGGTCAACTGCTGCTGGCCGTCCGCGGTGTTGATGGTGAACGCCATCGGCGTGACGCGGATCGACTCCAGCGTCGGCTCGGTCTGCGTGACGGTCACCGAGCCTTCCGCGTCGGCGGAGAACGTCGCGTTTCGTGCGGTGATGGTGGCTTCGCCTTCGCTGACGGCCGTTACGACGCCGCCGGCGCTGACGGTCATCACGTCCTCGTCGGACGATTCGTACGTCGTACCGGTGCCTGCGTCGGTCAGATCACGCGACGAGCCATCCGAATAGCGACCGGTCACGACAAGCTGGCGCGTCGCGCCGACTTCTTCGAGCATGAACGTCGTCGGCGTCACGGAGATGCTCCGCAGCGAGGCCGGCGGCGGCGGCGGCGGGGGGGGCGGCGGCGTATTGACCGTGTACTCCTGCGTGCCGCCGTCGATGTCGCCGCTGTCCTGGTCGAACACGCGCACGTCGCCGCCGAATCCGGATTGGATGACGATCCCTTCGTCCGGGTTGACGACACCCTCCGGCCCGAGCAGGTCGATGCCGCCCGCCGAATTGACGGTGGCGGTGATCAGCGCGATCGTCACCGGCGTCTGGGTCAGGTCCAGAATGCTGCCCTCGACGCGCTGCTGCGCGCCGTAATTCGCCCGCACGTCGCTGGGGGGCGTCTCTTCAAGCTGGTAGAGCGAATCGTCAATGCCGGCCTCGGTCAGCCGCCAGTCGAAGGCGGTGACGGTCAGCCCGGTGCTTTGCGTCAGGTCGAACTGGATCTGCCGCACGTTCTGGAGCGGATCGTCGTCGGCATCCACGGCCAGCTGCACCCGAATGAAGATCTGTGTGCCGGGGTTGACCGGACCGGCGACCGGGTTGCTCCCTGCCTCGTCAAACGAGGCGGCGAGTGAGATGGCGATGTTCGCCTGTGCGGAGGGCGCCGCCGCCAGAGCCGCGACCGATAATCCGACGAGCCAGTGTCGTCTATTCATTGGTTCCTTCCTTGTGGTTGAGACAGGCCGCGCCGCCGACCACCGTCACCGCGGCGCGCGTTCTTATCAGCCCCCCCGGACTCATCATTGCCGGGATATCCGTCGCGGTCAATCCGGACCCGAACGGAACGCAAACTCCCGGCGCGGCCGCAACGGGCCGGCACGCGCCCATGTCGATTCTATCGGTCGTTTGGGTGGGAGGGTTTGGGAGGGGTGGGGCGTGGCGCCAGGCGGAAACGCGAAACGCGTGCGTGCCAGCATGGGGGAAGTCTCAGCGGCTGGCGGCGCTGATGCACGCGGGTCAGCCGGAGCCGGAACGCGCGAAGCGCGCGCGACGGCGTCAGGACTCCCCTTGAGCGTCGTCGGGAAGACTGGATACCCAGGCGAGCACGTCTTCGAACCGGCAGATCAGCGCGATGCTGGCGTTGCGCAGGCGTAACCTTGGTTCATCATCTGAAAAGTCCGACGCGTTCTCGGTAAAAAAGACGCTCTGTCGCCCGGGCGACTGTGCTGAATGCCTGATGATGGCGGCCAGAATCAGCCCGTCGGTCAACTGTCTGGTGGGGGGCTCGCGGCACAGTTCGACCAGCAGTTCGTCGGCTTCGTCGATGAAGACGGCGTCAGTGACGCACCGGCCGATAACGTCAAACAGTCGCTGGCGCACGTCGTCGACGATCATGTTGTTGCCGATGCGGGCTTCCTCAAGGCGGGCGACGACGTCGCCGGTTCGCTGGAGGCGAACCTCGTTCCGCAATCGCCTGGCATGTCGGTCAAGCAGGCCGGAGAATCGGGCTCGTCGGGCTCCGACACCCTCGCTGGCGGCGAACGCTTCCATGATGCAGCTTCGCGGTATGGCAAGGGTCAGCGAGGACGGGCGGGCGGCGAACAGCAGGCCGTGTTCAAAGCGACCCGTAGCGGCACCGAGCAGAAAGTTCGTCTCAAGGTACAGGATCGCCAATCGGCACCTCAACGCGCGTCGTTCCACCGGCGATTCTGTCCGCGATGCCGCAGGCTTCCAGAACGTCGATGCCCGGCGGATGCGGCGACTTCCAGCGATAAGCCACGTCGCGCAGCCAGGCCTCGATAAGGGATGCGAAGTAATCGAGAAAGATGCGGCGCGTGCCAAAGTCCGGATCGTAGGGCCTCGTGACGTCAGACGTCTTGAGCGAAGCGACGGTGAAGGGATCGCCATCCTGTGTCTGCACGAGAACGATCCGGCTCGGCTCCGCGAGCAGCCCGAAGTCGACGGGCGGGTTCATGCGGGACATCGAGCGCGCAAGCTGCCCAATCGCTTCCGTGCGCGACACGTCGTCGAGGTCGCGGTTCTTCACTTCGACGACGACGACCGGCGATCCGTCTTGCGCGTACGCAACGACGTCGGCGCAGGCCGCGTAGCTTGAAGGATCGCGTACTACCATTGTTGGCGCTCCTGCGCGGCTGGTGGGATCAACAGCGATCGCCTGTCATTGTAGTTCCCAGCCACGTGACCGTCCAGCAGAAAGGGCGGAGAAGGCGTCAGGATGCGTCAGATGAGTTTGTGTGCTCATTCTGCGAATCGCCGAAATCCCTGCCAGCAGAATCACGCTGCCGCCCTCACTCCACCGTCGCCACCGCCTCGTCAAAGACGTGCAACCCGGCGTCGAGCTGGGCTTCGTTGATGCACAGCGGCGGGCAGATGCGGATGCTGTGAGCGCCGCAGGGCAGCAGGATCAGCCCCCGACGGAAAGACTCTTGCAGGATGCGGCTGCGCATCTGCACGTCGGCCTTGCCGGAGCGGCGGTTGACCACGTCCACGCCGATCATCAGGCCCAGGCCGCGGACGTTGTCGATGTTGCGGCGGCGCTGGGCGATTTCGCGCAGCTCGCCCTTCGCGAACTCACCCAGGCGGGCAGCATTGTCCACGAGGCCGCTTTCGAGCAATTCGATCGTTGCCACGGCCGCGGCGCAGCTCACCGGGTTGCCACCGAATGTGCTGCCCTGAGCGCCGGGCGGCCAGTTCATCACGTCGGCCTTGGCGATGACGGCTCCCAGCGGCATCCCGCTGGCCAGGCCTTTGGCCGAGAGCACGATGTCCGGCTCCACGTCGAAGTGCTCGACGGCGAAGAACTTGCCGGTGCGGCCCATGCCGGACTGAATCTCGTCGCAGACCAGCAGGATCCCATGCTGATCGCACAGCCGGCGCAGCTTCTTGAGGAAGTCCGGAGGGGGGACCACGTAGCCGCCCTCGCCCAGGATCGGCTCCACGAAGATCGCCGCGACCTCCTTCGGCTCCATCTGCTGGGTAAAGAGCGTGTTCTCGATCGCGTCGGCGTCGCCATAAGGAACGTGGGCGACCATCGGCACGAACGGGCCGAAGCCGGTCTTCTGCCGCGCCTTCGACGACGTCAGCGACAGCGACCCCATCGTGCGGCCGTGGAAGGCGCCGTGGAACGCGATGATCCACTTGCGCTGCGTGTGGAAGCGGGAGAGCTTCAGCGCCGCCTCCACCGCCTCCGTGCCGCTGTTGACCAGCAGCACACGCTTGGGCGACGAGCCGGGCGCGAGCCGCGCCAGCGCCTCACTGACTTCGATCATGGGGCCGTAGTAGAAGTCGGATCCGCACAGGTGGATGAGGTTGGCCGCCTGGTGTTGGATCGCGGCCACGACCTTCGGGTGGCAATGCCCCGTCGCGCAGACGGCGATGCCGGCCGCGAAGTCGAGGAAGCGGTTGCCGTCGACGTCTTCGACGATCGACCCGCTCGCCCGCCGCGCCACCAGCGGATAATCCCGCGTGTGCGAAGGCGAACTGCAGCGCGAGTCGGCGGCGATCATATCGGCCGCGATCGGCCCGGGCAGGTTGCCTTCGACGTACGGGGCCGGTCCCATGGCTTCCACGTCCTGCATCATTTCCATCTCGTCGGCTCTTACATATAGCATGGCACTCACCCACCTGTCTGGCAATCGTCGATCCCGCCGCGCCGCCTCCTGGCCGCCCCGTCGCGGGCGCGGCCGCGCGGACGATTCAAGCGATGCGGGCCACAGCCGAACCGTCGTTGTGCGATCGCACTAAAGCTGTCGGATTATAGGCACGGCGACTCGGTCAAGCGAGCCCGCTCCGCGAGCGTCAGACTGGCGCCCCCGGACGGGCCGCAGACGGTGTACATCGACCGGTTCCGGGCGCTGGCGGGAGACAAAGGCGCGCGGGGGTGGCGCGGCGTCGGCAGTGCCGCCGAACAACGCCCCCGAGTGTGCGGAAATGGTCAATAAGCCCCAGTTGTGGCACCGAGGTGGGCGGCCTGAGGCTACACCTTCGGATGCGGCGTTTTCGCGGCCCGGGTTCCGTCGGGCAAGTCGACCCGCTCATAGTCGCCAAAGATGCTCGGGGCCTCGCGGGCGAGGATGTCGAGCACCATGCCGGAGACGATTCGGATCTCCGTCTCGGCGTGTTCGTTGCAGCGCAGCTCGATGAAGTGCCGCAGGGCGCGGGCGTTGGCGGTGACGAAGATCTTGGTTTCCGTGGCGTTGGGCAGCACCGACCGCGCCGCCTGGCGGGCCATCTTGCGGCGCAGGGTCTTGTCTTCGACATCGGCGAACTTGGCGGCCAGGCCGGCGGTGAGCTTGACGTAGGCTTCGTGTGCCTGCCCGACCGCCGTCTGCCAGATTTCGTGAAGCTCGGGGTCGTCGGCGATGCAATCCGGCTCGACGTACTCGGCCACGGACTCATCGACGTATCGCTGCGAAAGCTGCGAATAGCCGAAGCCGGCGCGGTGGCGGACCAGTTCGTGCGTGAACGACCGCGAGACGCCGGTGATGATGAAGTTCCACACGGCGTGCTCCATGACGCTGCCGTGGCCGACCTCCTTGATGTGGCCCAGATAGGCGGTGTTGCCGCCCGGCCGCGGCTTGGCGAAGCTCATGTAGCACAGCCGCCCGGCCACCTCGGCCAGCTTCTCGCCAGCGACTTCGGTGTCGGTGGTCCAGTGGGACACGTCATGGTCGGCCAGGAACCGGTCGATCTCGGCCTCGTGCATGACCTGACGGCCGACGAGGTAGACGCTGGGGCGGCGGATGATTTTCATGGCGGCGGACGGTACACGCTCCGCGGGCTGCGGGCGAGGTGGGTTTTCTCCGAGCAACTCCAGAAGCTGCGCGCGGGTCCGCTCAGGCGTTACGCCCAGTTCCGCGAAGACCTCGCCGGTCACGCCGCCGCCTTCGCGGAGAAGGCCCAGCAGGATGTGCTCGGTGCCGACGTAGTTGTGACCGAGCGACCGTGACACAGCGATGGCGTATTCGATCACGTGCTTGGCGCGCGGCGTCTGCGGCAGCTTGCCCTGGTCCACGCCGGCGCCCGGTTTGAGGCGCTTCTCGACTGTGCGGCGAATCGTATCCGGCTCGACCCGGAGGCGCTTGAGCGTCGTGATCCCGATGCCGGACCCTTCACGGGCCATGCCGAGCAGAATGTGCTCGCATCCGATGTAGTCGTGCCCGTTCCGATGCGCCTCGTCGTTGGCCAGGGCCATCACCTTGCGGGCGCGATCTGTAAAGCGTTCAAACATGGTCAACTCTGGCGCGTTTGTGATCCGGAATTCGCGGCATGCGGATAGTCCCGCAGCAGACGTAGTGATTCATCTGTGAGGCGATCAACGGTGACAGCCGGACAAACGCGGCTCATGGCGCGGGACGCTGCGCAGTCCGGATCGTGCAGCAGCCCCAGCAGCAGATGCTCCGTACCCATGTACCGAAAGCCGGCGTGCCGCTTTTCCTCCAGCGCGTGTTCAACGGCCCGGGCCGCCCGTGGGCTCAGTGGCAGCCGGCCCCAGCGCGTCCCGCCGCCGCACTGCATCCCATCCTTCAACGCACTACGCAGCGCTTCCAGATCGACGCCGAGATTCGCAAGCGCCCCAGTCCCAACGTCGTCGCCAATCTTCAGGATTCCGTACAGGATATGCGCCGTGCCAATCTCCGCTTCATCGTGCCATTGGGCAGTGGCGTTGGCTATCGCCATCGCCTTCCTGGTGTCGTCCGTGGCGTGTGCAAACATGAGCAATAGACCCGGTTCATCATGGTTCGCTGGTACCGCGTCCCGGCCGAGCGCGCCCGGCCGCAACGGAATCGCCGGCTACGGCTGCGGCACCCAGCCGCCGAAGCGCCTCCTGTCGCACTTCCTCGGGCCTGACGGCAAGATGTTCATACAGATGCGCCGCGGCCTCCTTTTTTGCCAGTGCGAGCACCAAATGCCCGGCGTCCACGCGATCGTGACCGAGCCGGCGAGCCTCCTCCAGCGCATCGGCGATCAGCATCCGGACCAGCATATCATAAGGCAGGTCGCCGGCCGACACCTGCCAGCAACCCGGAGGCGCGAATCGCTTCAATTCGTGCCGCACTCGCGAGAGCTTGAGATCCGGCGCGACGTTCAGCAGGGCGTTGGCGCCGCCCTGCGTGCCCTGCGCGACGATCGCCAGGAAGACGTGGGCCGTACTGACGCACTCGTGGTTGAGCCGGCGGGCCTCTTCGCTGGCCAGCGTCAGGACGCTGCGAGCGCGGTCGCTGAGCAGAGCCTTGATCACCGGGTCGTTCCCGCCCAAATAGACGCGGGGCGGTTCGGACTGTTGCGCGGTGTCGTCATTCTCGTTGCGCAGTCGCAACACTTCGACTCGAAGCAACTCGGTGGTCATCGCCGGGCAGACGCGCCGCATCATGTCGGCGGCGACGCCCGTTGTGTCGTGGAGGACGCCCAGCAGCAGGTGCCCGCTGCCGACCTGTTCGTGCCCCGCCTGGCGCATCTCCTCCGCCGCATGTTGAACCGCCTGCGTCGCACGAGGCGTAAGCGGCAGGCGGCCGTGAACGTGGACTTCGCTGCCGCGTTCCATGTGATGCGTCAGGTGTCCGGCGAGGGCCGTCAAGTCTACGCCCAGGTTCCGAAGCGATTGAAAGGCCGGGCCGCCGCCTTCCCGGACCAGCGCCAGCAGGATGTGCCCCGTACCTACTGCGGCAACGTTGAGGCGATGGGCTTCGCGCGCCGCCATCGACATGACCCCAGCCGCACGTTCGGTCATGAAGTCGTATATGGCGATTGTCCTTTACTCTCGGCGTAGCGGGCTGCACCCATTCGCAACATCGCGGCCGCGTGCGTCAGATTGGTATCCGCCCCACGCGTTGAACCACGGAATGATATTCGTCACCGGATACCGCAATGTCACTCCGCGCGGGCTGAAGCCCGCGGCTCGCCGGGAGGCGGATGCTCGCGGATCGGGGGACTATTCCGCCCCGCCGTTGACTGCCGCGTCGCCGGCCTCGCCCGCGTCGCCCCGCTCCGGCTTCGGCGGCGCCAGGCTCTTGAGCAGGTCGATCACTTCCGCCGGTGGATCCTCGCCGACGGTCTTCCAGTACAGCCGCGCCATTTCCCGCCAGAAGGGCCACTGGAGTACGGCCAACTGGTTGACGCGCTTGCCGTTGACGAACACGCCCGGCGTGCTGGTCACGCCCGCGGCCGCGGCCTCTTCGATGTCCGCCAGGAAGCTCGCACCCATCTCCTTCGCCTGCATGTCTGCTATGACTTGGTCCGGATCGAGGCCGAACTGGACCGCGAGTGCGCGGATGCGCACCTCGCTGTTTTCGGAGGTCACTTCCTTCAGGACGGCGGGGTTGTCGTAGAAATAGTCGTGGACTTCCCAGAACTTGTCGTTGCCCTTCTGCATCCTGGCCGCCAGCGCCAGGGCGCCCGACCAGCAGGCATGAGTGTGTACGGCGGTCTGGACCCGCGGATTGCACCGCTTGTTAAGCGGGTAGTTCTTGTACGCCACCATCATCCGATTGGCGAACAGCGGCTGAATGAAGTCATGGACGAAGTGAGCGAAGCGCCGGCAGTGCGGGCACTCGAAATCGCTGAACACCACCATCTGCATCCCCGGCCCATCCGTGAGGATCTGGACCGGCGTGTCGTCGGTGACCTTGAACTCGTACTGTTTGCCGAGTTCCCAGTTGGTCATCAGGGTGGTGGCGTCCTGCTGCACGTCGCGGACGTAGCTCTGATACCGGCGGACCTCGATCTCCTTGCGGATCAGCGCAGCATTGGCGCTGTACAGCCCGGAGAAATAAAGCAGCGCCAGCCCGAGCGTCAGCATGGCCAGAACCGTCATCACCACCAGCCGTGGAGCGGGGTGGGCGGGGATCGCTGCTGCCGCCGGCGCCGCGGCGCCTGAAGCACCGCTGCCGTCCGGCCGCGCCGGGGGTTGGTTCCGATAGCTCCACCAGATCAGCGCGGTCCCGGCGAGGAGGAGCAGGTTGCACAGGTGCGTCGCCAGGCACCAGTTGCAACGAAACTCGGACGTGAGCATCTGATACGTCAGGAACACGGAGAACCCGCAACCGCCCAGCACGATCAGCGAAGGCAGGGCGTGCATCCACAGTCGCTCGCGCGACGGCCGCCCGACGCCGACGAACCACGCCCCGATCACGGCGAAGTAGATCATGCCCGTCAGCGCCGTGGGCACTTTGGCCGTTTTCTTCGACTCGGCCTCGCCCCAGGTCAGTTCCAGCGTGCCCCACTCGCTGGCGATCACCTTCTGGCAGTTCGCGCCCGACTCTTCCGCGTCGCCGCAGGCCGCGTCGAACCACGTGCTGACAGGCTGCCCGTAGTGCTTCTTCAACAGGTTGAAACTGATCAGGGATGCGGCCGCGGCCACCACGACGATCCCTGCTTGCAGCCAAGTCCACTTCGACATCAGCGCCAGAGCCTCCGAATTCACCCGCGATGCAGCCTCTTTGACCGAGACGGGCCATGATACGGCTCGCCTGCATGGAGGCAAGGCTGACCGCATGACGGCGCTGTGCGGGGTTGAGCGGGTGGACGCGCCAGCGTGTGGAACGCGGCGTCAGCGGATGGGAATGGACTCCCAGGCGCGCTCCGTCGCCGCTGAAGCGGCTACCATGCGCGATGTGTCCGCTGCGCAGGCGGCCGTAATCACGGGCGCCCGCCGGGCCGTGCGGTCAGCAGTCGGTGGTTCGTTCGACGCCGCATTCCGCCGGTCGCGTCAGTCGCACCTTGACCTCGCCCAGCAGTCCCTTGAGCCTCAGCTTGCCCTTGCGGCCCTGGACGGGGACGTCGAAACGATCGCCATCGACGTCAACTTCGAGCGACTGGCCGTCATGGCGTTTGTCCGTCAGCCGGATGGCAATCTTGAGCCGCCCGCCGGTGCATCTGGCGACCATGCGGCGAACATCCTCGCACACCAGCGGCGGTGCGGCGAACGGATTGCGGGCTGCAACGACGGTTCCGTCGCTGCGTCCGTAGGCCAGCAGTGCGCCGTCCGGCGAGAAGGCGATGGCCGCGTTGCCGTCCAAGCCGCCCATTTCGCCGTCATAGGTCACCAGCGGCGTCGCGTCGCTGACGCGCCACAGACGCACGGTCAGATCCAGACCGGTGGAGGCGAGAAGCCCACCGTCCGGCGAAAAAGCCACGGCGCCGACCTGGTGCGTGTGGCCTGTGAGCGTGTGCAGGCGGCGACCGTCCGCCAGGTTCCACAGCTTTGCCGTCCGGTCGGCGCCGCCGGACCCGATCGTCTGTCCGTCCGGTGACACCGCGACGGACGCGACGCCTTGTGCGTGCGCGTTCAATGTGCGAACCAGCGCGCCGTCTGACGCACTGCGGATGCGGACCACCCCGTCGCTCTTGCCGACCAGCAGATGGGCGCCGTCCGGTGTGAAGGTCAGCGACGTCGTTCCGCCGGCAGACGCGGCGCTCCACACGGCCCCGCCGTCAACGTTCCACACGGTCACCGCGCCGGTGGAGGCGTCGCCGGTTGCGAGCGTCCGCCCGTCGGGCGAGAACGCAACCGCGCCGACTGTCCACGCGTGCGGCTGCCATTGGCGGCGCAGGGAGCCGTCCGACGTGTTCCAGATGCGGGCCAGCTTGTCGCCGCCACCTGTCGCCACAAGCGAGCCGTCGCGCGAGACGGCCATCGACGCGACGATTCCGGTCTGACGCATTATAGTTTCCAACGGAGCGCCGTCCGCCGCATTCCAGAACCGAACGGTGCCGTCGTAGCTGCCTGACGCCAGCCACCGGCCGGCCGGATCGAAGGCCAGGGCGATGATGTCGAACGTGTGATGCGTCAGCGTGCGTTCGACGCTGCGCGTGTCCACGTTCCACAGCCGCACGCTCGCCGGGTCTTCGGCGCTCAACACGCTGCGGCCGTCCGGTGTAAACGCCGCCCACGCCGTCGCGTTGGAGGGAAGCGCAGCGACCGGCGTGCCGGTGGCCAGTTCCCATATTTCGACGTCGTTTGAAAAGCCGGTCGCCAGTACGCGGGAGGAGTCCGCTGAGACGTTCACGTGCTGAATGAAGTTGAAGCTCGGCTGGATGGCGTGGCTGCGCTCGCCCGAATCGGCCTTCCAGACGAGCAAGACGCCGTCGTGGCCGCCGGTGACGATCCAGCGGTTGTCGGGTGAGACGGCCACCGAAGCGATCGACGACGTGTGCTCGTCAAGCGTGTGAAGCAACTGGCCGTCGGGCACGCGCCACACGTGGGCGCGCCCGTCCAGCCCGCCCGTCACGACGAACGCGCCGTCGCGGGAGGCGGCGACCGCCCGCAGGCCCTGCGGGCCGTTCCACGTCCGCACGAGGGCGCCGTCCGGGATGCGGTACCAGGCAATCCGGCCGTCGTTGTGGGCGGCGATGACGTGCTGGCCGTCCGCGGAGAAAACGGCGTCGTACGTCAGGGCATGCACCTGAAACTGCCGTGCGCCGTCCGCGAGCGACCAGACCACCACGGCGCTTGCCTCGCCGATGGACAGGACGTAGCGATTGTCGGCGGAGGCATGGACGGGCGCGAACCCGCCGAAAATCTGGCGGTCGAGGCCGCCGCGGAAGGTGCGCAGCAGGCGACCGTCCGCCGCGTTCCAGACTTTGACGGTGCTGTCGGTGAAGTGGCCGCCGGACAGCCACAATGATCCGTCCGGCGAGATGCCGCACGACGACAGGCGGAGCGAGTGTCCCGGGCCGAACCAGGCGACGTCGGGCTCTTCCGCGCCGGCCGCTGCTGCCGCGATGACCAGGAGAATCGCGACCGTCCGCAGCGCGGGTAGACGTTGCGCACAGATCGTGGAACAGAACCCCGTTGAGACTTCCCGGTTCCACTCAGTTCGACACGACAGCATGGTCACACACTCCAAATCTCGATTCCCACGGCGTCGTCTGTGATGATACGCCTGCGTATTGAAATTCATGTCGCCGGCGGCGGCTGGGCTTGCGGACGTAGCCTCGCGGCCGCCTCGCAGCCGCCAAACGCACATCTTCGGGCGCAATGTGCCCGGACGCCGAGCAGGAACGCCAGATCTACGGGGCGGTCAGCCGGAGGTTTCGTCACCGGTCAGCTTGCCACTTGCTGAGGCTTATCTTACGGGCGAGCATCAGGACGTAGCACCGGACAGGTCCAGAATGACCTGCTGGATGTACGAATGCAGCCAGCCCTCGGACTCGTGGTGGCCATGCAGCAGGGCCAGCGCGTCCGGCCCGCCCCACGATTCGAGGCAGCGGACGGCGGCCTCGCGCACCTCGGCCTCCGGGTGATCGAGCGCATCAGAGGCGAGATCCAGACCCCAGCCATCGACGGTGGAGAACTCCAGCCGACCGACGCATCTTAGAAGTGACGCGCTTATGGCCGGGCGATCAGGAAGCAGTGTGGACAAGGTCTGCGTCAACAGGCCGCGCGCGCGACCGGGATCTCCGATAAACGCTACTCTGATCAGCCGCTCTGCTGCATGGGCGATTCCATCTTCGATCGGTTCCTCTTGGAGCGATGCGATGAGGCGCCGGCGAAACGCCTCGGCGTCGGCCTGGCTCGTGTGGATCGCGGCTTGCGGCGGCATTGTTGCTCGAGAATTGTCCATGCGAGGCGACGTCCAATCTGCACTCCACGAATTCTAGCGAGGCGCTGCGCCGGGTTCAACGTTATCTTCCCGGGCGCTGACGCCCGGTGGCGGCATCGGGTTCAGAGAGTGCGGCTTCCGCCCACCCGTTGCGGGGGCGTTGAGATTATTGGCCCGGACCGACGCGCATGGGGGCTGTTGTCGCCGGCAGGTCCGCGACCGGGGACGCTCCCATTCAGCGTCCCGTCAGGGGTTCACGCGCCGGATGGTCACGTAGAGTTGCGGCGGATGAAGGACGACGCCGGGCAGATCCTTGTGCAAGACGTGAATGGGGTCATGCCCGTCGCCGGGTTCGGAGATGACCTGCTCGATCAGGGCCTGAAGTTTGCGCAGCCCGTCGACGGAGCCTTCGATCTCCAGCGCCTCGGCCTGAAACGGCTGTTGCGCGAAGGCGTCGATGTACCGGCGCAGCGTTACGCTCAACGTCAGATCAGCCTCGGCCATGATTCGTTCCTCGCGGCCGCCGGATGTCGCCGCCGCCGTCAGGTGGGCGACGATTCGCTCCGGAGGCGCAGGTGTGACGGGCAGAACCCACGCATGATAACGCGGAGCGGCCTTGGAAACCAGATCATCAACCGGAAGCGCCGCAGAAGCTGGTATCGCTGGGTATCAGGAAGGGATCGGGAAACCGGGCGACGGCGTGTAAGCGAATTGCCGGGCGGGATGGTCTCCCACGGCGAGGCGATGCGAAGGGCACCGCTGTGACCGGACGATGGTTGGCGTGACAGCGGGCGTCCGGGGGCGGCAGGACCGCTCGCTCCAGCCCGCCGGCCCCACTCATCCGATCTCTACTTTGTACACGGCCCGATGCGTGACTCCGCAGGGGTCACACGCGACCTTGCGTGCGGCTGTGTTACACTGCCAGTCGTTGCCCGGACCCGCGGAGTGCGCTTTGACCGAAACGGCAGCAAACCAGCCAGCGCCGCTGATCGAATCGACCGCCGACCCGGTCGAGTGGGACAAGGTGCCGTTCGACGTACGCTGTCCGCGCTGCGGCGAGGATGTACACGGCTGCCGCCGCGCAGACTGTCCGCATTGCGGGCTGATGCTGACTTGGGCGGAACTGGTTCCGATTCACGAGCTGACCTGCGTGACGTGCGGCTATCACCTCTACGGCCTGCCCGGCGGGCGTTGCCCGGAGTGCGGCGACCCAATCGACTGGAGCGCCGTCCTGAGGGCGCACCACGAGCGGCGCCTGCCGCTGTTCGAGTATCGCTGGCGGCGGCAACCCGTGCGGTCGTTCGTGCGGACGTGGTGGATGTCGCTGTGGCCGCGGCGGATGTGGCGGCACGTGGCCCTGACCGACCCGCCCCGCATCGGGCCGCTGGTCGTGTTCGTGCTGGCGACGCTGGTAGGGCTTTGGGTGTTGCTGACGGTCTGTGAAGCGGTTTCGACCATCTGCAGCGAAGTTTACTACTATACGGTATGGAGCCCCGGCACACTCACTCCGAGTATGCTGCTCTACCGTTGCGGTATCCGCTGTCTGGACGCCTGGTATCGACTCAGATCCCCCTACTACGCGCCTGAGTTGATCTCGGCACTGCTCTGGAGCCTGACAAGTCTTGGCGCGCTGTTCATATTCGTCGTTTCGATGCATCGCTACCGCGTGCGTCCGGGCCACGTGGTTCGCATCTGGGCGTATTCTGTTCCAGGCCGGCTCGTGCTTTTGCCGTTCGCCTTCATGCTCCTGGAGATCGCCACGGAACTGAGCGGCCGGATCGGGACGATTCCGTGGGTGGCGTGTATCAAGATCGCGTTCGTGGCGCACGTCTGCTGGTCCATCCACCGCGCCTACGCCGACTACGCCCGGATGAAACACAGCGTGGCAATCGCGCTTTGCTCACAGGCCGTCGCGATACTGGCGACGCTCGTGGTCATCGGATGGATCGACGTGGGGCTCCTTTCGGAACAACTTCGGAGTTTCGGTTTTGGGGCGCGATGAGTGCAGCCGTAGTGGAAATCAGGCGATTGCGATCGCCGACGTGATACGTGCGAATCGCTCGCCCCGCAGGGGCGGAACATATCAGCCCAGGGCAACGCCCTGGGTGATGACGCCGGTGACGGAGCAAGCCCTGAAAGGGCGAGACAAGGTTGTGTGTCAGATGGTTGCGCCCTTTCAGGGCTTGGCGCACAGCGCTGTCGGCGACCCAGGGTGGCGCTTCGCTCTGCCCCGGGCTGATATGTTGCGGCCCCTTCGGGGCTGTGCAAGGCTCCGCGGAGCAGCGAAAGACGGTGGTGTGGGTTCATGGCGACCCGCGGACTGTGATGTAGGGTTACGCTAAACCGCGCACGGCTGCGGTGCAGCGTTACGCCGACCCGCCCGCAGGTGACCTCGTGGCCGCCGCAATTGCCGTGCCTCGCCCATACGTCAAGCGCCGCCAGACCGCCTCCAGCGGTCCAGTGTTGAACCGTCGCAGGTAGATCGACGTGACCAGCAGTTGCACGACCCACACACCCGCGACGACCAGCCAGAGCTGCGCTCGATCCAATAGGCCGAACAGGCCCAGGCCCCATGAGTAGAAGAGCGCCGTACAGAGAATCGACTGAAGGATGTAATTGGAAAATGCCGTGCGACCGAGCGCGGCCAGCGGCCGGGTCCACGGCGGCGGGCCGGCGTCGCGAGCGCAGATCAGTCCCACCAAGCCCACGTATCCCGCGGCCATGAACAGGCTGGCGAGTTGAATGAGCGTGTAGCCCGTGTACTGGCTGCGCGCCGCCGCGTAAGACAACTCCATGGAACTGAAGACCTGCATCGGCACGCCCAGCATCAGCCCCCACGCGGCCGCGCGGCGGAATGCCGCCCGTGACTCGACCGGGCGCAGGATCCAGCCCGCCCGGGCGCAGGCCATGCCGATCAGCATCAGACCCAGCGAGCGCGGCAGGACGACGATGACGTAGAAGAACAGGTCTTCGAGCCAGGTCACGAGACGCACGATCATCTGCCGCACGTACGTGCCGTCGCGATACACCGCCGTCTCGAATCGCGGGTGCATCCGCTCAAGCGCGTCGATGAAGCCCGGCAGCGGTCCATGCGCGGCGGCGGATGCGGCCTCGTCGGGTTCGTAGCGGATCGGTCGGCGCCGCGTGACGTCCTCCGGCGCCGCGGGTGTTCGCCAGGCGGCCGCGCCGGAAAGCAAAATGGGAACCATGACGATCGCAACGCCGAGCGAAGTGAGCAGCCAGGGCCTCCACCGGACGCAGGCGAAGCACACCAGCCCGAGCACGCCGTAGACCAGCAGAATGTCGCCGTTCCACAGCAGCACGACGTGCAGCATGCCGAACGCGATCAGCGCCGACAGCCGTCGCAGCATGAGGATCGCATGGGACGTGCCGCGGGCGTCGCACCGCTGCTTGAGAATGACGATCCCGACGCCGAACAGAAACGAGAAGATCGAAATGAACCGGAAGGAGAACAGCCCGTCGGTCACGTACGTCGCCCACGCATCCGCCCCGGTGCGCGCGTAGACGCCCTGATCCGCGGCCTTGGAGGGAAGGGCGAAGTAGACGATGTTGACCGGCAGGATGCCGAGGATCGCGACGCCGCGGAGCACGTCGAGGAAGCCGATACGCGTCTGCTGCGGCGAGGCAGGTTCCATCACAGCTTCCGACGTTGCACCGGTTTTGAACCCGTGGAGTCCAGCCTCCATTGTGGCACCGGCTTGCAACCGGTGGACTCACGGCCTCCGGTGTGGCACCGGTTTTCAACCGGTGGACTCACGGGCGGCAAAGTCGTGCTCCGCGATCCGACCATGCGCTCGCTGGAACCCCGCACGACTTGCGGCCAATGCCGAGTCGGACCGTCGCGCGGGCTGAAGCCACGTGGCTCGGCGCGCTGGCTCGTGATCGCGCGCGCCGCCTCACGGCTTGCCGCAGCACTGTTTGTACTTCTTGCCGCTGCCGCACGGGCACGGCTCGTTGCGGCCGGGCTTCTCCTCGGCTTTGACCGGCTCGACCGGGGGTGGGAGCGGTTCGTCGTCCTCGCCGGGAAGCTGGGCCTTGTGCCGCTTCTCGCGCTCCTGCCGATCGCGAAATCGTTGGGTCGGGTCGTCTCGATGGCTCATACGCGTATGCCTTTCGTCGGAAACTGTCGCTCAGCCGGCGGTCGGCGCCTCAACACGCTCCGGGCAACACGGCCGCCGGTGCGGTATGATAGCGTCGCCGGAGCCGGGCGGGGAGTCCGGCTGTGTGGGATGCCGAGATGCGGATGCGGACTGCGGCCGGCGCCGGACGGCGCGACGCACATGAGCAAAACGAACGAGTTCATCCTGGCGACGGCGGTTGAGGCGGCGGACGTTGAGTTGCCGGCACGCGCCGGTCGCCGCATCGACGGAGTCGATGTGCTCCGCGGGCTGGTGATGGTGCTCATGGCGCTGGATCACTCGCGAGACTTCTTCGGGCCAAAGCTGCCGCAGCCGGGCGATCTTGAGCACGGCTCAACGCTGCTGTTCATGACCCGCTGGGTCACGCATTTCTGCGCGCCGGTGTTCGTATTGCTGGCGGGCGTCTCGGTGCACTTGGCGTCCGGCCTTCACCACGAAAACGCCGATCCGTCGGCAGCCCGCGCAGCACGTCGGCGGCAATCGTGGCGGCTGCTGTGGCGCGGGTTGTGGCTGATCCTGCTGGAAGTGACGGTGGTGCGCTTCTGCTGGTACTTCGACGTCGCGTATGGCTGGCTCATCGTGCAGGTGATCTGGGTCATCGGTGCGGGGTTCGTGCTGCTGGCAGGTGCGCTGTGGCTGCCGCGCGGTCTGATCGCCGCTGTCGGGCTGGCGATGATCTTCGGGCACAACCTGCTCGATGGCATCGTGGTGGACACATCGAGCGCGGCGGCGTTGCCCTGGATGCTGTTGCATCAACCGGGCTACTGCCGGGTGTCCGGCGCGCCGGACGTGATGGTCCTCTATCCGCTCGTTCCGTGGGTCGGCGTGCTGCTGTGCGGATACGTGCTCGGGCCGGTGTTTACGCTCGACGCGGCGTCGCGGCGGAGGATGCTGGCGACGTTCGGCGTCGCCGCGACGCTCGTGTTCGCGGCACTGCGTTGGAGCAATGTCTACGGCGATCCGCAGGCGTGGACGCCGCAGGCTTCGATGACCATGACGATCTGCTCGTTTCTGAATTGCGAAAAGTACCCGCCGTCGCTGCAATATCTGCTCATGACGCTGGGGCCGGCGCTGATCGTCCTGGCGTGGCTCGATCGTCCCGCCGGTCGCTTCGGCCGCGTGCTGGCGACGTTCGGGCGGGTGCCGATGTTTTACTACATTCTGCACCTGGCGCTGATCCACGGCCTCGCCGTCGCGCTGTCGTACATCTGGTACGGCCAAGCCGAGTGGTACGTGGGACTGCGCTGGTCCGATGCGCCGGACGATTATCCCTCGACCCTCGCCCATGTGTATGGCGGCTGGCTGATGGTGGTTGTGATGCTCTATCCGGTGTGCGCCTGGTATGCGGGTTACAAGAAAAGACACCGGAATGCGCTGACGTGGCTGGTGTGACGAGCGGAAGGGAGTAAGGGAGTGAGGGAGCCAGGGAGTGAGGGAAGAAAGAAAGACGTGGCAGTTTTTCTCAGTTCTTTCCGTACTCACTCTCGGCATCGGCATCCCTTCCATCGCGGCCGGATGCAATCGCGCGGAGGGGTTGTGCGTCTGTTGGTTGAACGGCGGCCCGGCCGGGCCTGTTCGGCCTCCCAAGCGACCGGGTGGGTCGGCGCCCGGTTGGTTCGCCGGATCGCGAAAGGTGTTGGATGAGTCTGGCCGCGGCTGACGTCGGACCGCTCTTGCAGGGAGGGTATCGCTTTGCCCATTCCCTCACGCACGACGCTGCGCAGGCCGAGGACATCGTGCATGACGCCTGGTCTTCCATGCTGTCGGTCAAGGCGCCCTGGACGCAGGCGTATCTGTTCAAGGCGATCCGGAATCGCTTCATCGACCTCTGCCGGCGTCAGAAGCGCATCGCTTTCGAGTCGCTGACGGAGGGACATGATCGCGGCGCCGCCCCGGAGCCGACGGATGGGCTGGACACGGAAACGTACGAGTTCGTCAACGGCGCGTTGGATGCGGCCCTGTCGCAGCTTCGGGCCGAGGAGCGGGCGGTGCTCTATCTGGCCGGTGTCGAGGAATACACGGCCGCGCGGATTGCGGAACTGCTGGACTGCCCGCGGGGAACCGTTTTGAGTCTGATGCACCGGGCGCGGCAGAAGGTCCGGCGATTCGTCGCTGAACATGCGGAACAGGTTCGATGAGCAAGTCGCTGCGAGAACATCTGAAGGCGCACTACGGCGGGCTTTCGCTGTCGGAGGACGTGCTGGCGGGCATGATTCAGGAGGCAGGCTCGGCGGCGCCTCGCTCCGTGGCGTCTGTACCGGCGGAGCCCGCGCCGGCGTTGCGGTTGGCGCCGTGGATTCGCGTGGCCGCGGCCGCGTGCGTCGGTCTGCTCGTGACGGGTGTGGTGTATCAGCAGAGCCGGATCGTGCGTTTGAACAGGAACCTCGCGTCGACGCAGGCGGAACTGAGCGAGGCGCGGGCGGCGCTGCTTGCGTCCGGCGACCGCGTCGCCGCCGCCGTACCGCGGCTGGTGGCGGTCTGTACGACGGCGGAAGGATGCCCGCGCACGTCGATCATTGAACCGGTCTATCAGCACCTGGCGGCGCAGTTCGGCAATGAGCCGGTGCTGTTTATATCGCTCGATATTTCCGACGAAAACGCCTGTACCCAGGCGCGGAAGCTCGCGTCGTCGCTGGGCATCGACTGCCTGGCCGCCGAGCCGTTCCAGAGCGGCGTCATCCGGCTCGTCGATCGGCAGCGGAACACGGTCCTGGCCTCCTGCTTCCGCGAGGACCAGGAACCGCAGATCGAAAGCGCGATTCTGCTGGCGCTGAATTCAGCGGACCCGTAGTGATCCGCATGTGGCACCGGTTTTTGGAGACGCGGACACTGCTCACAGAGCAGTGGCACCTTGTGGCACCCGTTTCTAACCGGTGTCCGATGTGGCACCGGTTTCTAACCGGTGAAGCCCCGCATGAATGCGGGGGCTCTGATGTGGCACCGGTTTTCAACCGGTGAGTTCAATGTGGCACCGGTTTTCAACCGGTGGATTTCATAGATCAACCGGACCGGATACCCGGCACGTTCAATCCGCGGCGCGGCCGCGGCCGGGGACTCTGCGTCTTCACTTTCTCTCGAAGGGACGACCATGAAGCAGATGTTGATGTCGATGGCGGTGTGTCTGGCGGCCTGCGCGGCGCAGGCCCGCGCTGCGGGCGACTGCGGCGGATGTACGACCGCCAAGGCCGAAGAAGGCTGGTGCGGCCAGTGCAAGGTGGGCTTCGCGTACGGCGTAACGATCAAGAGCGAGAAGCTCTATCAGGCGTTGCAGCCGAAGGACGCAAAGATCGAAAGCTGCCCGTGCAGCGACTGCAAGACCGCCTTCGCCGAAAACGGCTGCTGCACCGCGTGCAGGATGTGGTTCCAGGGCGGCAAGTTGTTCTTCTCGCCTGTGGCCGCTCGTCTGGCCGCCGGAAAGCCGATGTCCGAGTGTCAGCCCAAGTGCCAGCCGTGCAAGGACTTCGTCGCCAGCAAGGGGAAGGAAGGCTGCACACAGGCGGTGACCTGGTGCGACGATTGCAAGGCCGGCGTCGTCAGCGGTCGTGTTTATACCGATCGCAAAGCCTGGGACGAGGCTTCCGCGGCCCGCGAAGTGCTGGTGAAGGCGGCGGAAGCTAGGTGTGAGGGCTGCGCGCTGGCGCTGGCGAAGAACGGGACGTGCGAGGCCTGCAAGGTGAGCTTCACCGATGGCAAGATGGCAAAGAAGTGATCGCTTGAACGGTCACAATGCGGTCCATCGCGCGGCCGTGTGGCGCCGGGTTGTGAAGCACGCTGTACGCATCGCAGCAAATCCCATGCCTGCACATCCGCGCGGGCTGAAGCCGCGCGGCTCGCTACCGGGAACGGAACGTCCGTGCTGATCGGAAGGCGGGCGGCTTGCGATCTGCGTGAGCCGTCCGCCTGATCCATTCGCAACTCGTCACCGCGCAGATCAGCGCCGCGGCGTCGCTCGACCGACGCATCGGAAGGGCGGCAGCGGCGCGTCGTCGGGCAGGTGGAGGCGGCGGGCGAGGTTGCGCATCGCGACGACGTCCGCGGCCCGCTGCGCCATGAGCCGCGCTTGTGCCTGCGACCGTCCGGCCGGGGCGAACCCGATTCCCTGGGCATGAACGACGCGACCAGCCGGCGTTCGACCGGCGATCATGGACCAGGCGTCCGGGGTGCGGGGCGCAGGTCGAGTCCGTCCGCTGATTTCGCCCGGCCCGGCGTAAAGCACGCGTCTCTCGGCGCCGGCGGAAGCTCTGCCCGACGGCGTCCACTTCGGTCCGGCCGATTGCGCCGTCAGCACGGTTGCGATCAACAGAAAGCTCGTCACCATCGGCAGGCTCCGGATAAATGACCCGTTCGACGACCCCGCGGGCCGAGGCTTCAAGGGTATGACACGACCGCGGAGCAGAGGTTAGCCCGGTAATGCTGCCGCCTCGCCCGGGTCAGCGCTTGCTCGGCCCGTTCGGGATCGGGAATCGCCACGCCAGCCCGGTCGCGCCGCTTTCCGGGTTGACGTAAGGCACGATCGAGCCGCCGAGCAGTTCCGGCGGTTGGTTGTCATGGGCGATCGTGTGTCCGATTACCAGCCCCATCACCCCGCCCATCACGACGTCCGAAAGATAGTGTTCGTCGTCGTCGAGTCGGGCATAGCCCACCAGCCCGGCCAGCCCGTACATCGGTATGCCGACCCACGGTCCGTATTCGTGGTCGAGCACGGCCGCCATCGCGAACGTGCTCGACGTGTGGCCGCTCGGAAACGTCCCCCATTCCCCATTGGGCGCCGCTTCGAAGCTCGCCAACTGGCCCAGCATGACGGACAGACCGTTTACGGTCAGGGCGCGGAAGAGCTTCGTGCCGACTTCGTAGGTCTTCTCGTCGCCGGTCTGCTGACCAATGACGTACCACAGCCCGGCGGCGGCGAAGTGAACCGCAGGGTTGCCGGCCGTGTTGATGGCCAGGTTCCCGTCGCGGCCGAAGCGCCGGTCGCGGCGCTCCTGGAAGTTGCCTTCTACGGTCCGGTCAACGCCCGTCTTCTGAAGGGTCAGCGACGCCCCGTACCCGACGCCCAGGATCAGCAGGTTCGTCGGTTCGCCATAGACCGCCTTGGTGTCGTCCCAGATCGCCGCGGGGAAGTCGTGCAGGTCGCGCTTGATGGTGGGCCACAGTTCATCGAGCGGCGCACGGGACGCACGGGCGGCGGAGCGATCCTCAACCGGCGCTGCGTCTTCGGCCGCGTACGCGGCGGTGGTGACGAAGCGCCCGCTGCGCTCGGTCGGCGTCTCGCACGCGCCGCAGGCGGCAATCGTCACAAGGCAGCCGCACACCGCGAGGTGCGTGCTGACGCGCCGCTTCCCGGCCGCGTGGATGCGCGCTCCGCTCATCCTGCCGGCCTGCGCAGCCTTCGGCGCAGGTCGCTTGTCCGCTGCGCGGTCAGTTCGATTCGAGGGTGTCCGTTGCATAGGCTTCGATCCCCGTCGGCTGTCGATCGACGCTCGGCAGGGGCGCGCAGATAGCGAAGCCGGCAAATCGCGTGGATCGCCGGCCTGGTGTGTTATGAAGTACCGATGGATCGACGTCGCGCCCGTATCACGCCGTCTGGACCAGAAGATCAAGCAACCCCAGCACCAGCGCGATCACCAGAGCCGCGACGCCGAAAACGAGATTGTCCACGTGTGAGTCTCCTGTTGTTGATGACGAATCAACCCGTCGCCCCCAAAGCGGCGGCCGGCGATCCGAGTACAGCGCTCGCCGGCCGGGCGGCGCGATCCGCTTCCTTCATGCTCAACCGCTTCGCAAGCGCGGCGGCTTTCGTCACGCGGTCTGAAACAGCCGCGTAATCGAGAGTGCGTAAATCGCCGCGAACGCGGCGAAGACGGCAAAGATCCAACCTTCCACGGTTGCCTCCCTCGCGTTGCAATCCAGCGGCGCGAACCGTCGTCGCCGCACTCTCTGTTTTCGGACGTTCCCATACCCCAGGGTTAGTTAATCGACCTCCGGCGGGGTCGGGTTCCACCCCCACGGCCGCACGGCCGCGCCTCCTTGGCGAAGGCGCGTGCGTGACAGACCCGGCGGGCACGCTCGAACGTGGCACACCCTTCCATGCCGTCTACGTGGCACGGCCATCCTGGCCGTGATTGGGAGGGCGGCAGGCCAGGTGGCAGGCCCCTGCCTTTGTCGGGAATCGATTTCCGGCCAGGCAAGCCGAAATGCTGAGTCGCCATCACGGGCAAGATGCCCGTGCCACGCGCGCCGCCCGCGGCTTAAGGGCCCCGCCGATTGCGTCACGCACCCGGCGAAGGCCGCGCCGTCACCGCGAACGCCCCACGGGACGGGCGGGCAGCTACAATCCGCCGCATGGCGATCGTTCGCGACAGGGCGGTGGCGCTGCGGCGGTTCGAGTACTCCGAGACGTCGCAGGTACTCGTGCTGCTGACGCGCGAGCATGGGAAGGTGCGGGTGCTGGCCCGCGGGGTGAAGCGCTCGACGAAGCAGCGGTTCGCGGCCGCGGTGGACGTGCTCGACGTGGGGGCGGTGGCGCTCACGGAGCGGCGCGGCTCGGGCGACGGGCTGAGCACCCTGACGGAGTGGAAGCAGCTCCCCTGCCACGGCGGCCTGCGCGAGCGGCTCGACCGGATTCACGGCGCCCAGTACGCCGCCGAAATCACCGCCATGCTGACGGAGGACTGGGACGCTCATCCGGCGCTTTTCGACGCGCTGTCGGGACTGCTCTCTGCCCTCAGCGTGGCGACGGACGTGCCGCCTCGCGTCGTGGCGTACCAGTGCATGCTGCTGGACGAAGTGGGTTTGTGGCCGCGGTTCGACGCCTGCGTGCTGTGCGGGCGACCCGGCGACCTGACGACGTTCTCGTCGCTGGAGGGCGGCGCCGTCTGCCGCCACTGCGAGCCGGCTCAGATCGAGAAGCGGTTCGTGTCAGCGGCCGTGCTGGCGGCGCTGGCGGCCTGGTCGCCGGGCACGGCCTCGGGCGACCGCCCGACCCCCGCCGGGCAAGACCGCGCAACCCCCGACTGGAACGACCCCCCGACCGCCGCGTGGGACGACCGCGCGACCGCCGCCTGGGACGACCGAGCGACCGCCGCGGAGGCGTTCGAGACGCTGGACTATCACGTTTCGCACCTGGCCGGACGGCCGCCGGACATGGGCCGGGCGATGCGCTCGCACCTGTCGAAGCGATGAGACCGCCGGCGGGCCGGCAGATCACCTGTGTTACCGCGCGCAATCGTCCGCCGGCAGCGAGCCGCGGGCCTGCGCCCGCGCGGAGTCGGCCGCGGCGTCCGCGATAACCCTCTGCGGATGCCGATTTCGCGCGGCGCCCACGCACGGCAGGCGCAGGTCGGCGGCGAGCATCCGCCCGCTGCGGTACTGAGAATCCCGGCCAGGCGACCGCCTGGCTAGCACCCGCGCGTGCCTCACCCGCCGCCTCGTTTGATCACGATGAACAGCAGGACCGCCACCGCGGCCATACCCAGAATGCGAATCACGACGCCGGCGTCCACGGCGGACCTCACTTTGCCCGAGTTTTCCTGCGCTCCCGTGCTCCAGTAGATCATAGCGCGCCCGCGCAGGCGGTAAAGCGCGGCACGCGGGGGGCATCGCGCGGCTCGCAGAACCAGGATCTCGTCCGGACTGTCCCGCGCCGGTGGACTTCCGCCGCCCGCTCGGCTACCAATGGAAGGGGCGTTCGCGCTGCTGGGGATCGGCCGGCC
>CAZYLK010000049.1:0-34189 GCA_964648365.1 uncultured Phycisphaeraceae bacterium | reverse complement strand
GCCCGGGCGACCGCCGGCGCCGACAAGTGCTGGATGGACGCCGGCCCGCGGCCGGGCAATCCGAACGCGACCAACCTCTACATCGCCTACAACCAGGGCGTGCTTCGCTCCGAAGACATGGGCGATACGTGGTCGGCCCCGACCGCGCTGGGGCAGGGCCTCGGTTTTCTGCCGCGCGTCGGTCCCGAAGGCGAACTCTACGTCGTGTACTGGGACATCGGCACCGGCATGATGCTGCGGCGCAGCTTCGACGGCGGCCGCACCTTCGACCCGGCGATTCGCGTCGCCACCCGCCTCGACGTGTGGGGCACGCAGGACGGCTCCCGCTTCCCCGGCAACTTTCGCTGTCCGTCCCTGATCTACCTGTCCGTCGATCCGGCCGACGGCACGCTCTACGCGATGTACTCCGACACGACGAACATCGTGGGCGGCAACCGCAACGTCGACCTTTACTTCACCAAATCCGACGACCGCGGTTCCACCTGGGATGCGCCGCGCGTGATCAACTTCGACAACGACCCGCCGGGCGACCAGTTCTTCCCGTGGATGGAAGTGGACCTCGAAGGCAACATCCACACCGTCCTGCTGGACTCGAAGAACACCATCCAGAACGACAACGTGCAGAACGGCATGTTCGACGCCTATTACATGTACAGCGGCGACGGCGGCGAAAGCTGGGAAGAGGCGCGCCTCACGCCCGAGTCGTGGAACAGCAACGACGACGGCCTCAACCGCGGCAATTCGCAGTTCATCGGAGACTACATGGGCCTGGGCGTGGGCGGCAACCTCGTCTACCCGTGCTACATTTCGACGCAGAACGGCGACTCGGACATTTACACCAACATCATCGAAGTCGGCGGCAACCCGGTTCCGCAGGCCTGCTGCTTCAACGACGGCTCCTGCGACGACCTGCTCCGCAGCGATTGCACCGACCGGGGCGGCCGCTCGCGCTTCGGCGATACGTGCGACACGTTCCAGTGCCCGCAGCCCGGCGCCTGCTGCGTCAACAACTTCACCTGTGAGGTCACGCTGGAGCGCGACTGCGTCGCCCGCGGCGGCGAGTTCATGGGCGAAGGGCTGCCGTGCGAGGACATCTGCCCCTGCGACGCCATCAAGAAGATGAAGGGCAAGTGCAAGGGCTCCGGGACGCTCAAGGGCATCCTGAAGTTCAAGAACACCAGTTGGGACGGCCGCGTCGTGCAGTTCGGTGTGGGCGAGCGGCTGAAGTTCGACGTGACGGTTCGCGGCAAGAAGGCGGTCCTGTTCACCTGCTGCTTCAACGGCCCGCAGACGCTCTCGCTGATCGACCCCGACGGCTGCGTCGAACCGCAGATCGTGAACTGCCCGTAGTCACCTGAGCAGAGTTCCCTCGTCATCCTCGCGGCCCGGGATCGCTTCGGCGACTTCCCGGGCCGCTTGGCCTAAAGCTCGCGCACGCCTGCAGGGCGCAGCCGAACGGAGAAACTCTATCCCATCAAAGACTTCAACTACTCCGGAACACTCATCTACACCAAGGGCAAGATCGCGCGGGAGCCGGAAGGCGACGTCTTCTACGTCCTCATCTCAGCCAAAATCGCAACCTGCGACGATAGAGCCTGAGCCGCTGACGCGCTGTCCGATGTGTGGTTCGAAGCGCATCCAACGCCAGCGGATCGCCGTGCTGCTCAAGGACGGCCGGCCGCTCGACGATGTGCCGGTCGACGCCTGCCCGGCCTGCGGCGAGCAGTTCCTTGATCTCGACGCCGCGCTCGCACTGGACGCGCGGCGGCGGGCCCAGTAGCGGTTGAGTTCCTAGTTTGACGCTGGAATCGCTTACGCTTATTCAGCGGCGATGGCACTTACACGGTGATCAGCGAGCGATAGCGCGGTGGACCAGATCATTCTCGTCAACGAAGAGGACCATGAGATCGGCGCCGCCGACCGGGACGATGCTCACCGCCCGCCGGGTCGGCTGCACCGCGCCTTCTCCGTCTTCCTCTTCGACGCTGGCGGCCGAATGCTCATTCAGAAGCGCGCCGCAACCAAGCCTCGATTCGGCAACCTCTGGTCCAACGCCTGTTGCAGCCACCCCCGCCCCGGCGAGGCGACCGAGGCGGCCGCCCACCGGCGGCTGACCGAGGAACTCGGCATCGACTGCCCGCTCGAATACCGCTTCAGCTTCATCTACCGCGCCGAGGACGCCGCCGGCGGCTGGGTCGAGCACGAGCTGGACCACGTGTTCGTCGGTCGATGCGACGCCATCGGCCGGCTCGACCCGACGGAAGTGGACGAGGTGAAGTGGAGCGAGGTGGAGGCCCTCGTTCGCGACGTTCAGGGGAACCCGGCCGCCTACTCGCCGTGGCTGCGCATCGCGCTGCCGCGCGTGCTGGCCGCGGACGGATAACCGTAGATGGGAACGCCGCCACGGCCGGCCGAGGCAGGGCTATGCCCGTCGTTTGCGCGGCTTCGCCGCGGCGGGCCGGCTGCGACGCGCCTTGCCGAACTCGAAGTACTCAATCTCCCCGCCCGACGCCCGGTCGAACTCGACGGCCGCGGTCATCGCGCGCTCCGCGATCCTCCGGGCAGAGAGATCCAGGTCGAACAGAACGTGCAGCGCGCCTTCCGCGTGGGGGCTGCCGGAACCGATGGCGCAGAAACGCTCGAAGCGGGTGACGCTGAGGATCTGCTTGACGATGAACATGCCGGCGTCGTTGGCGATCAGGAACTCGGCGTCCAAGTCGGTGAACGGCGTCGGGTCGTCGGACTCGCACTGATCGTTGACGAAGTGGTATTTCGACTTCATCGCCTGCACGAAGCGGACGAAGAAGTCGAAGATCTCGACCTCGCTGCCCAGCCGCGGCGCGCGTTTCATCCCGCGCACGAAATGCTCAAGGATCACCCCGTAGACCGTCAGCCCGGCGATGCCTATGACGCTGCGGCCGACCTTGATCGACTTGCGCCGGACGGCGCCGACGGCGCGGATCGAACCGGTCGAGACGACCGAATCGCAGGCCAGAATCGTCGTTCCGCCCTTGCAGACGGCCAGAATCGTTGACATGAAGCAAACTCGGAACTTTGCGGCGTTTCGACGCCTGCCGTTGACGACCGCATGCGTCGTCCACGGCACCGAACGCCCTTCGTCGACGAGTCAAACCCACCGGCGAAGCCCGCGGCGCTGCCGCGCGCTACCCACGCCGCCGCAACCGTCCCAGACCCAGCAGCCCCAGTACGGTGACACCCAGCATCGCCGCCGCGGACGAGCCGCAATACAGCGACGGGAACCCCGGCGGCGCGACGATGCGCCCATCCAGAACCAGGTCGGGATCCTGCGGCCGCAACTGACCGATCTCGATCCGATCGTCGAAGGCCCGCTCGACTGCGTCGCCACGTTCATCCTCGGCCAGGTCGCGGCGGACGTCGTCGGCGACTTCAAAGCGTCCGGTGGCCGGGTCGAGGCGAAGCCCGACCGCCGCAAACTGCGGTTCCGCCCCGGCCTCTCCGACGCGGGCGGTCGTCGACGGCAGGTTCGGCACGCCGATGAATCCGTCGCCGTCGATGTCGAAGCCCGGCAGTCGCCATGCGTACAGAATGGCCCAGATGTGCGGATCGGGGATGAACTCGGTGCGCCCGGCCGGCTCGAGCAAGCGCTGCCAGCCCAGCCCGACGCCGTGATCGCCGTAGCGGTCGTAGTTCGGGCCGTTGTAGAGCGCCTCGAGTTCGGCGAAGCGTTGCTCCGCATACAGCGCCCGCCCGCCCAGGCCGGCAATGGTAAACGTCTCCGCCGGCGGCAGCGTGGCGGGCCGATCAGCGTCGATGATCAGCGACCAGTCCCGCACGTCCGTCGTCCGCCACAGACCGTTGCCGTCCCAGTCGACGCCGAGCAGGTCTTCGATGGTCGATTCCGGCACGATCGGCGGCACTTCGGCAAGCAGGTCGCGCCGGAACAGTTCCAAAATGTCTACCACGGATTCCGGATTGTCGATCACCTGGAAGTCCTGAACGCCTTCGCCATCGGCGGAGACAAGGTCGTTGCCCATGTCCATCGCGTTGCCCAGGCCGTCGTCGTCGATGTCGGCGTCGCCCTCCGCGTCGAAGCGGACGATGAACGAGCCTGTGTTGCCGAAGGCGCGGATGTTGATGAGCGGATCGGGATCCTCGCTGTCGCTGATGCCGTCGCCGTCGGTATCCGGGTTGGTCGGATCGGTGAAGACGAATCCGTCGAAGTCATGCCGCAGGCCGAAGCCCGCGTTAGCGCCGGAGTTGTCCATCGGCCACTCGCCCGGGCTGGGCATGCCGTCTGCGGTAATGTCGTTCCACTCGTCGGTGGCCAGCCGCCCGTCCTGGTCCTCGTCGATGAATCGCAGCCCGAAGACCTCCACGAAGTCCGACAGGCCGTCGCCGTCGGTGTCCGGGTTAAAGGCGCTGGTGGAGACGGCCAGTCGCGTAAAGATCGGCGTGGGCGGCGTGCCCGGCACGATGGCGGAGGGGGCGGGGAAGAAGACGAAGCGGTCGGGCTGGTTGCCGTTGCTGTCGAGCGATTCGAACCCCCCGGTCTCCCAACTGTCCGGCAGGCCGTCGCCGTCGGTGTCCGGCGCGTTGTCCGGCAGGCCGTCTCCATCAATGTCCAGGGCGCTCAGGATGACCGGCGGCGCCAGATTTCGCACGGACAACCGCCGCGCGACCGTGCCCTCTTCCAGTCCGATCGCGCCATTCAACTCGCCGTCCGGAATGAACTCGATGCACAGCCCCTCGATGGCGCACGTCACCGTGATCGTCACTTCGGCCGCCAGCGTCAGACCATCGGCGTCCGTCGCCGTAATGGCGACGCGGGCGATCCCGGCGTTGTCGTCCGGCGCCGCGAACTGCGCCACGAAGTCCGGGCCGTCGCCCGTAACCTGGGCCACGTCGACCGTCGCCCCGACCACGCTCGACGAATCATCAATCGCGAAGGTCACGACGTAGGGTGCCGCGCCACCGGTGACGGACGCCGTTACGGCCGTCTCTTCGCCGAGCAGAACCGTCGCCTGTTCGGCCGACGCGGCGAGTTGGAACGGCTCGCCATCCTGGGCCGTCGCCGGGGCGCCAACCGCCAGAGCCAGACCGATAATGACGATCCTCGGGCAGAGGGCTTCATGTGCGCTTCGCATGGAAGTGAGTCCTTTGTGATTCCTGCTGCCGGCGGCGAAGCGCCGACGACCGCGCCGGTCGGGCACTCGCTGCAAGCCTGTCCTGTCGGCGTCGCATTACGCTGCCGGCGCCGGGGCCGCGGATCGGCTATCCGCAACCCTCAACCGAGAGCGACCGTTCGCGCGACGTCTCGTCTCCGCAGACGCCGATGACGACGCAGCGATACTCACCGGCGTCTCCCGCGTCGGTGGTGGAGATCGTCAACGTGTCCGTATCCGCGCCGGAGACGCGACCGCCGCGATCGCCATTCTGCAGGTCGATCCAGTCCTGGTCCAGATACTGCCACTGGTACGTCAGGCCCTCGCCTTCGGCGACCAGTGAAAACTCCGCGTCGTCGCCGCACTGTACCTGTGCGTTCCTGGGCTGCGTGGTAATGCCGGTCGCCGCAAACACCGAGAGCGTCGCCGCCTGGCTGACCACGCTGCCGCAGTCGTCCGAGACCTCGCAGGTGATCTGGGCGCCGTTGTCGCCAGGCTGAATGTCTTGCAGTTCCAGCACGGGAGCGTCCGGGCCGATGGGATCACCGTCCAGCAGCCACTGATAGTGCAGCGTTCCGGTACCCTCGGCCGTGACGGCAAACTGCACCGTAGCGCCTTCGCAATCACCGGCATCCTGCGGGTCGCCCGTGATCTGAGGCTGCCCGGCGCTGACCGACAAGGTGGCCGCTTCGCTGACCACGCTGCCGCAGTCGTCAGAAACCTCGCAGGTAATCCGGGCGCCGTCCTGCCCCAACTGCACGTTGAGCAGGTCGAGCGTGGGGCTGTCGCCGCCGACGGGGTTGCCGTCCTCAAACCACTGGTAGCTGAGCGTCCCGGTGCCGGTCGCGACGATATCAAATCGCGCGTCGCCTCCCTCGCACGCCGACGTATCCTGCGGCTGCTGCGTGATGCCCGGTTCACCGGGGTTGACCGTCAGCGTCGCGACCGCGCTGACGGTCGCACCGCAGACATCCGTGACTTCGCACGTAATCTCGGCGCCGTCCTGATCCAGTTGCACGTTGAGCAGTTCCAGGATCGGGCTGTCGCCGCCGACGGGTTGGCCGTCCTCGAACCACTGATAAAGCAGCACGCCGGTGCCGACCGCCACAATCTCGAAGCTGGCGTTGCCGCCCTCGCACGCGGCCGCGTCCTGCGGCTGTTGCGTGATCTCAGGCTCGGCCGGATCGACGGAAAGCGTCGCCGCCGCGCTGGTGACCTCGCCGCACGTGTCGGTGATGACACAGTCCACCTGGGCGCCGTCGTCCTCGATGCTGACGTTCTCGAGCGTCAGGTTCGGGCTGTCGGGACCGATCGGCTGGCCGTTCAGGCGCCACTGATAGCTCAACTCGCCCGTGCCTGTGGCGCCGACGCTGAACAGCGCGTCCGTGCCGGCGCAGACGGTTGCGCTTTGCGGCTGGGCGTTGATGAGCGGCTGGCCGGGCGTCACCGTCAGCGTCGCGGCGGCGCTGAGAATGTTGCCGCAATCGTCCGTCACGCGACAGGTGATGCGCGATCCGTTATCGCTCAGTTGTACGTTTTCGATCTCAAGACCGGGCTCATCGCCGCCGATGGGCGCGCCGTCGATAAACCACTCGTAGGACAGCTCGCCCGATCCGCGGGCCTCGATCGAGAAGTTGGCCGTTCCGCTTTCGCAGACGCTCTGATTCTGCGGCTGCGTATCGATCGTCGGACGGCCGGGAAGCAGCGTCAGCGTGCCGGCGTCGCTGGAGACGACGTTTTCACAGTCCGGGCCGCTCGACGTGACCACGCAGACGTAGTCGCCCACGTCGCCCGGAACGGTGTTGAACACGCGCAACTGGCTGGTCGTGACGCCGACGATGCGGCCGCTGTCCACCAGCGGGATGCCGTCCTTTTCCCACTGGTAGGTGATGTTCTCACCCGCCGAAAGCTCCACGGAGAAGAAGGCCGTGATGCCCGGGCAGAGTTCCTGGTCGAGCGGCTGCGTTGCGATCACCGGCTGCTCGATCACGTCCACAATGAGCGCGGTGCGCGTGATGCACCCGTTGCCGTTGTCGATTTCGAGCGTGTACGTGCCGCCGTCGTCGGGCGCGGCCGCGTTGGAGATGACCGGATCGCGCTCGTCGTAGGTCTGTCCGTCCGGGCCGGTCCAGCGGAAGCTCAGACCCTGCCGGTCCGGCCCGCCGAAGAGCTGCAACGGATTGCCTTCGCAGACCGGGCAGTTCGGACAGTTGTTCGGATCGTTGTAGGTGGCCGTGGGCACCGGGCCGACGTTGACCACCACCTGCGCTTCAGCCGACGAACCGTCGTTCTGGTCGGTGACGCGGAAGCGGATGTTGACCTCGGCCGGGCTGGGTACGTCGGGCGTCCAGCTTGTGTTCTGGCCGTTGACGTTGCGGACGACGCCGGAATCGGCGATCCACTCGAACGAGAACGGGCCGACGCCGCCGGAGAAATCGCCCAGCAGCGTCGCCACCGACGCCTCGCTGATGCAATCCGGAATCGCGCTCGGGTTGGCGTTCAAACCGGTGCGGGAAATACGAATGCTGAATCGGGCCTGCTTGCTGCCCACGCCGTCCGCGACGCGCACAGAAACCGTGTCGGTCATGGCGGCCAGGCCGAGATAGTCGAAGAACGCCTCCGGCGGGGCGATGTAACCGACGGAAACGTTGGCGCCGACGATGTTCTCCGTCGGTCCGACGAACACCGAACCGCGCTCGATGACGTTGACCAGCACGACGGCCGTCGTGCTCTCATTGTTCGACGTGTCCGTCACGTCGATGCGGATCGCCTCGACGCCGACCGCGCTGACCGGGGCGGCGTAGGCGAAGGAGGCCGAGCCGCCCGGCTCGACGATCTGTCCCTGCTCCGGGTCGAGCGTGCCGTTGCCCAGCGGGGCGATCAGCGTGGCCGTCCAGTCGAACGGGCCGACGCCGCCGTTGATCGCAAAGCTCACGTCGGTCGAGGAGCGGGTGTTGACGGTGGCCGATTGCTCGATCGTAACGCTTTCCGCGGCCGCTTCGATCGCAAGCGGCGCATCGTCGGCGATGACGTTGATCATCACGTGTACTTCACGCGACAGTCCCTGACCCGTATCGGTGACGAGAATGCGCACGTCCCGCGCGCCGAGTTGATCCGGCGTGAAGGTCAGTTCGACCTCTCCTTCGCCGCCGGGGATATTGCCGTTCGGCGGGTCGATCGGACCGGGCTGGCCGTCGACCGACGCTGAGAAATCGTACGACCCGATGCCGCCCGCGACGCTGAGTATGATCGTGGCCGTCTCGCTGATCCGGACGGTGCCGTTGCCGTCCGCGGCCGCGGCTGCCGCCACGGGGCGTCTGACGGTGGACTCCTTGGTGAACGTATGCTGATAGCTGCCCGTGCCGCCGGTCGCCTCAGCCCGAAGCGTGGTCACATCGCCGGGAATGAGCGAACTGGTTTCTGCAAAAGCCACCAGATCGAGCGGCGTACCGCCGCCGCCGCCTCCGAAGCTGAAGCTGATCGACGTCGTATCGGTCGCCTCGGCGCCCGTGGCGTCGAAGACTCTGACGAGGATGCCGTCGCTGCCCTGCTGCAGCGGCGCCGTATAGTCATGGTTGAGCAGGGCCGAGCCGCTGTCCGGCCGCACGTCACAGGTGCAGTTGCTGAAGCCGCCCTCGCTGCACGTACCGCCCGGCGTGATCTGGCCCGACTGCGGACCGTCGTTGCGGATGCAGATCGAGTAGGGGGGGGTGCCGCCGCGAACGGTCGTGACCAGCTCCGTGCTTCCGCCCGGAACCAGCGAACTGTTGCGGCTGGCCACCACGATGCTCAGCGCCTGGTCCGGCGCGATGCGCACCGGCACCACCGCCGACGCCGTCGCGCCCACCGCGTCGCGAACACGCACCAGGATCGTGTCGTTCGTGACGCTCAGAGGCGCGTCGTACAGCCGGATCACGGACACCGGGTCACGCTCCTGCCGCGGAGTGAGATTGCACGAGCAGTGCCCGACGCCGTCGATCTCTTCGCAGTTGCCGTCGCCGCCCTGCACCGGGTCGTCACTGCCGCCAAAATCCTGCGAATCGAAGCACGCCGTGTACGGCGGCGTTCCGCCCGTGATTACGGCTTCGATGTTCGTCTCTTCGCCCGGCGTGACGGTGAGATTCTCGCTGGCGGCCACGACGCGAAGTTCCTCTTCCGACGTGACCAGCAGCGAAATCGTCGTCTGCGTGCGCGCCCCGACCGAATCAAGCACCTCCACGACGACCAGATCGCTGCCGACCCGGCCTTCCGCGGCATGATACGACACGACGCACGGCTGGCCGTCGTCCACGCCGTTGCAGCCGGCCCGGCTCTCGTCATCCGTCGGCTCGCCGTCGATCGGGCGGATTGCGCCGCCGCGCGTCTGAGGATCGATCGAGAAGTTGATCGTGTACGGCGCTTCGCCACCCGTGGCCTCAGCCGTCAGTTCGACGCTCGAACCCGGCGAGACTTGCAGGCTCTGGGCCGACGCCCGCGTGATGGTCAGCGACTTGGCCGAGTTGACGACCAGCGGCAGCGAGGCGTTGACGCGGTTACCGCTCGCGTCGGTTGCGCGAACCGTGAACACGATGTTGCCCGTCACGTCGCTCGGCGCCGTATAGAGCGCCCGGGAGATCGTCTCGCCGTCATCGCTGCACAGCGAACACACCACCAGATTCTGCCCGCCGTCAAGCCCGTCCGCCGACCAGTTGATCTGGTAGGGGGCATCGTCGTTGGGGGGAACCTGGCTGCCCGTCTGCTCGCATTCGAGCGTCGCGCCCGGCTCCTGTGGGACGGTCGAGCAGGCGGGCAGTTCCGCGTCGCCCGCGGGGAACGGCCGGCCGCCGATCACACGGGCCTCCAGAATCACGGCCGCACCAGGATCGACCCGATTGCCCGCCAGCGAACTGATCGACGTCGTCAGGGCGCCTTGCGGGCGCACGATCGTCAGGTTGATGCTCCGGATGCGCTGCTCGCCGTCGCTCTCGCTGGTGGCGATAACCTGCACGTTCACCGTCGTGTTGCTCGCGCCGGGGTCGGCCAGGACGCGGTTGATGGTGAGCACGCTCGTGGTACCCGGGCCTGGGTCAGGCTCGGAAACATCCAGCAGGCCCTCAGGCGCGTTCACGGTCCACTCGAACGTCGCGCTATCGGACGCCACGACGGTGAGCGCGGCCGAGCCTTCGTTGGCGTCGTCGCGGATCAGCCGGCTGCGATTGCTGGAGAGGAACGCGACGAACGTCTCCGGCGCCACACGTCCGGGAGCCTCCAGATCATCCGGAACCTCCGTGGCGGGCGTAAAGGTCTGGTCGCACGCGAAAGGGCCGAACAACGTCAGCGCGGCCAGCGCGACACAAGCGATTCCTCGTAAGTCCAACTGCCTCATCGTCTCACCTCATGCCGTCACGCCGACCCTCCGGAGGGCAGCGCCGTCTCTCGCCTCAGGTTGATTCGGCTTCCCTGCGTTCGAATACGTCCGGCACGCGCTCCCTCGGGCGTCCGGTTCGAGTTGTTTCAGTTCCCGCCGCGGCCGGACAGCGTCAGCGCCGGATCCAGGAACGGGTTGACCCGGATCTGCTGCGCCGACGTTCCCGGGTTGCCGATGATCCGCGTCCGCCGGAATCGTTGACCGGCGACCACCGACGTCGGCACGCCCGATTCGAGCAGCGGCGTCGCCGGATTGACCACCGGCGTGCGAAGGATGCCGATCGCGACCCGCGGGGTCGTGGCGACGGCCGTCGTGCGCGGCTGATCGAACGCGGACTCCTGTCCACCGACGCGCTGGCCGAAGAACTGCGCCGAGGCGCGGGCCGACTCCCGAACGGGGGTGAAGTCTCCCTTTTCCGCCCGGGCGATCCACTCCGCCCCGCGCGAGATGCCCGCCGTATAACTGTCCACACCCAGCCGCCGCCAGGCATCCACGGCCGCGGGAATGTCCTCCTCGATCGGCGCGGAGGCCGCCGGACGACCTTCGTCGTCTACGAGCGGACCCTGCGGCACCGGGCCTGCCGACAAATGGCCTTCGCCCGAGTGCAGTGCAATCGAGCCGCCGGGTTCGACCTGAAGCGTCGCGCCGCGCGCCAGCACCCAGTCACCGTCGTCCTGGCTACCCGAAACGACCACGAACCAGGCCGGACTCGAAGCGCGCCCGACGATCGTCGCGGATCCGCGCTGCACGGCGACGGCCGCGGCGACACCGAGCGGCCCCGCTGGGAGAACCGTCAGCACCGTGTCGGCGTCACAGCGGACCACCACGCCGGCTTCCGGGAAAAACAAAGTCGCGCCGGAGCGTCCGGACGAGCCTTCCACGGCCGGTAGCGTCGCCACCTGCTCGCCCGGGGAGATCGCAAACTCGTCCGTGTAGACCTGGCGCGCTGCGAGATCGAGCGGCGGACCGTCAACCCCGCGGGTAGCGCCGGCGCCGAGGACTTCCGTCACGTATCCGACGCCTTCCGCCGCGACCGCCGAGGAACACGACGCCATTGCGGTCAGCAGGAGCAGCCAAGCGGGCGTTCTGACAGTGGACATGAACCGGCCGTTCCTAGTTGAATGCGAAACCGATCGAGATGCCATAGAACGCTCGATCGTATTCATACACAGACTGCCCCAGTCGATCGACCACGTTGGAATCGTCCAGCGTCCAGGTCGCGTGGGCACGAATCGTCATCAACACACGGTCGACCTCCGGCGTATACCGGTTGTAGATCTCCCCGGCGCGCAACACGTACGTGCGCGACAGGCCGATGCCGTACTGCTGAATAAAGTCTCTGCGCGGCCGCCGGTGATAGTCCGCCAGACTTCCGTTCTGATACTCCTCCCATTCAAACTGCGCGGTCGCGTCCAGAAGCCAGCCTTCCGGCAGCGGGACGATCACGCCGCCCGCGACGCTGTACGACTTCAGGTCGAACTCGCTGCCGGCGGTGCAGTCCCACGAGTACTCCAGCCCGCCGAACAGCTCCAGGTATCGGGCCGGATAGTCCGGATCATCCTGCGCCAGCGCCTCGTCCCCGGCGTGGCCCCAGACCGTCAGCCCTGCGTCTTCGTACAGCGGCGCCAGGTCCAGCGCCTTGTAGCTCTGAACCAGCCCGAACGCCGGATACTCGCCGCTGCGATCGAACCGCCGATCATACAGCGGTTCAAAGTAATCCCGCAGTTCATAGATGAAATACAGGTCCGTAATCGCGCGCTGGTTCGCCGTATACACCTGTACCGACGGGCGAAGCAGATTCGAACTTACGAATCCATCGCGACCGAGCAGCGTGTACGCATAGTCATATTGCAGCTTCAAATAGACCGGGCCGAACTCCTCTCCCGCTGGGACGGCTTCGTACTGCACGGCGACGCTTCCACCGTACTGCTGTTCGTCGAACTCGTGGATGCTCTCATGCCACAACTCCGAGACGCGGCCCCGCAATCCCAGCGTCCATCGATCAAGACCGGGATCCAGTTTCCCCAGGTCAAGAGTATAGTCGATCGTGGTAGAGAGAGTAAAGCCGAAATCGTTCGTGTCGCTGATCCCGCGCGGAAGGTCCGTGCGCTCACCGAGCAGCACCACGTTGGTATCGTAGTTCAGACCCAGGTTGACCGATAAAAGCACGTCATTGCGATATTCCGGCGCGGACGGCGGCTGCGCCCGCATCACCGCCACCTGCTCGCGCTGACGTGCGATAACCGTTGGTATGGCGCGGCTGATCGAGGCGCTGTCCGGCGGGTCGCCCGTCGTGACCGTATCGAGGTCGCCCGCCTGGTCGAGTCGCCTCAGCGCCTCGTCGAACGCGGCCGCGCGGGCCTGCTCGCTGCTCTGCCGGGCGCCGCGGAAGGGAATGATCAAGCCGAGGTATAACGCCGCGTAGCTGCGCCACGCATCCGGCGCCGACGGGTCGTCCGCCAGTTGCGTCATCAGCGCTTCGGATGCCGACAGTTCGTCGTAGTCGATTCGGACGTTTTCGTTTTCCATGCCGCGGGGGACCGCGAGCCGATAGCGGAGGACGCCCAGAAAAAACGTCGCACGGATACGATCCTCGACGTTGAGGTCTTCGGCCAGGAGCGATTCAAGCACCGCAGTCGCCTGCTCCAGCGTGGCCCGGGCGCCGCCGCGCAACTCGCGGACGCGGGCGTCCGGCCGCACCGGCTCACCCTCGACCACCGGCAGCTGCTCCAGCAGTCGAACCGCCGCGCTCTCGTCCAACCCGGCGATCTTCGTGCGCGCGATGACTTCCAGCAGTCGCAATACCGAATCCGGCTCCGAGAGGCTCCGGATCAACCGCTCCAGACTGTCGAGCATGAGTTCGTAACGGGCCCGCTCGTCAGATTCCGCCTGCCGGATGAGCGTCTCGCGCTCTGCGACCGCGGCCTCCAAGTCTTCGAGCGAGCTGCCTTCGGCGTCCGCGATCGTCGCCCTGAAATTCGTCTCACGCCGCAATCGTTCGTTAAGGATGACGCGCTCCCGAGGGAGCAGCGTCTCGTCCTCGAGCTGTGCCGTCAGCGCCGCGATGCGCGCCTCGACGCCTGGAAGCGTCTCCGGGTCCGTGAGGCTGCGGATACCCTGGCGCAGTTCATCGATGCGCAGTTCGTTGGCGAGTCGCTGCTCGCGATAGTCCAGGCCGAGCTGGCCGTAGCACAACGCGCGATACAGCAGGGCGGCGGCGTTGTCAGGATCGCGATCGAGGACCGAGGAGAGCAGCTCGATGGCGGCGTCGAGGCGATTCGCGTTGGCGTCGTCGGGCCGCCCGCCCAGGTACAGGAAGACCGCTTGTTGCAGATCGACGTAGATGTCGGCGTCCGTCTCCTGCGCCGGCGCCGGCGTCGCGACACAACTCAGCGCGACGACAACCCCCCAGGCCGGAATGCGATGGCGTTTCATGGAACGGTGCTCTCGGCTGAAACCGACCCGATCTGTGCGCCGCAACGAAACGGCGACGCTCCGATCCTGCCGGCGGCGCGTCAGGGGTTATTCCGGTCGTTGGCGGCGGCGTCTACCGTTGCCGCTTCCAGCACCGCTGCAAACGTCGTGACCGCGGTTCGGATCACCGACGACCGCAGAAAATCCTGAAGCTGAAGCGTCGTGATGCCGCAGGGCCCGGCGAAAACGGCACCGCCGCCAAGGAGCAGCAGTGCCAGCAGCTTTCGCGACCGATGACGCATGGTTCTCTCCCAGCCCCGGGCGACGGGCCGATGCCCGCCGGTCACAGCGAGGCGAACAGGTTCTCAAGCAGGAAAATCGCCGCGTCCGAGCCGAACGAAAGGGCGGATCGCAGCACGATGTCCGGATCGATACCGCAACCGGCGGCCTGAAGCATCACGCCGCCCGAGCCGACCAGCATCAACCATCGCAGCGCTCGTCTTTGCATCCTGACGGTCTTCCAGTTTGTCTTGGCGATGACCGAACGGCCGCGCGACCGGCCGGCGCGACACGTCGGTCTGAGCCGCATTCAAACCCGGTGGGGGGAGGATGTCAAGTATCAGGAACCCGTCGCAACCTGCTCGAGCACCGAATGAGCCCAGCGCGAAGCCTCATCCGCCGACCGCAGCGACACGCCCTCCGCCAGTGAGCCCAGCAGCCAGTAGTCGCAGCGCCGGTTGGACAATTCCTCACGGGTCAGGTCCGCCAGTGAGGACCAGGAGATGTTTCGATCAAAGCTCGCGCCGGCCGCGCTGCTGATCTGCAGCGGTGCAGAGGACCGTGTCGAAAGGGGCAGTTCATCGAACGCTGCGCCGCCGATCGAGCCGAGCTGGCCATCCAGCCCGATCGCAAGGCCCACGTGGCGATCGTAGTCGTCCGTCAGACCTCTGACTGCCGCTGCTTTCGGGACGTCATCGAGTACGGCCGATATCAACCCGTCGCCGGCTGCCTGCCCGGACAGACCCTGCAATTCCGCAATGACGCCAAGCCGTCGAAGCGTCGGCCCTTCCTTGATCGTCGGGTCGCCGGTCTGCGGGTTGGTCAGCGCCCAGGACAGAGCGTAGGCCGATCCGCGGCCGCAGACGTACTCGATAAAAACCGTTGGACGTACGCCTGCCTTATGCGCCGGCTGCTGCTCCAGAGCGTCCCGCCGCCGGCGGGTCCATGTCGTCAGGTCCGGGTCCGGCGGCGCCGCCGCGCCCTTCACGACCCAGATATCGCGCAGCAGGCGCCAGGCCTGCGCCGGTTCGAGAGGCGCCGCGTCGTCGCGGCCCAGGGCCGATTCAAGCGTGCGTTCAAGCCGTTCACGTGCGTCCCGCTCGCCCAGTTGCTGCTTGATGGCGGCGACGTGCCCCGCGCCCAGCGCTAGAGCGTCGCAATTCGACGGCTGCCACGTCCACCGAATGCCTCCGCGGCCATCCGCGACGCCGCTGAGTTCATACCGCACGGCCGGCTGCAACTCGGCCAGCAACCGATCCAGCGCGGGGGCGTCGATCCGCGCGATCTCGCCGGTGACGGCCCAGCGGGCGTCGAGCCACGCCGTCACCCGGGCGGACGCCTCGTCAAGCTCCGGCCGGTCCTCCCCCGACGCCACATCGAAACGCGGCGCGATCAGCGCAGCGCCGCCGCCGTCTGCGACCACGGCTGCAAGCCCGGCCGGGGGGGGGAGGGGTGCAGCGTCGTCGGCTGACGTCAGCAGCCGCGCATCGCGGCGCAGTGCCTCGACGGCTGCGATCGCCGGCCAGTACCTGGGGGGGGGAAACGCCGCCTCCAGTGCATCCGGCGAGATCCGCCGGTTTTCGCCGGACGCATCAATGCGATCGAGATCGAGCCGCAGCGGCAGCCGATCCGTAGCGATGAGCGTCAGCGGGTCGTCCAGAACCGGCGCCCAGGGCGCCGCCACGGCCAGCGCCACCGCGCCCGGCCCGTCAGCGGAAACCTCCACCACGCCGGACGACTCGACCACGCGCGCATCCGGCAGCAGTCGGCGCAGCCAGTGATCGGCATCCAGACGGCGATTGATGGTATCGAGCGCCGATCGCGCGAGCTGGAGATTCGCTGCCAGCCGCGCCGGCGCCACCACCGGCTCAAATTGAAGCGCCGTCGGCGACCACGTCGCGGTGAGCGTCCGCGGCGCAAGCCCGTCCGTCCGGAGCGTCAGCGTCAGCGCCGGCTGAAACGCAACAATTTGCTCCGCACCGCCCGTCACCTGCAACGAGACCGGCCGGCCCTCGCGAATCAGCTCATCGGAAAGCGACTCCACGGCCGCGTTCTGAATCGCCAGCAATTCCCGTTCGATCCCGGCGCGGATGTCCGCGCGGATGGCGCCCTCGTTGCTGACATCCAGTTCACCGGAAGCGATTTCGAATTGCACCGGCTGCGTTGAAACCGTCCGGGCTTCGCCGACGCTCAAAGACGCATCCGCCGAGCCGATCCAGCGGCGGAAGTCTCCCGAGAGGCTCCATTCCACCGGCTGCACCCGGCTGGTGATCGAAGCCGCATCGAGCTTGCCGGCGAAGTCGGCGGCGACGGTCGCGCTGACGAGCGCGGTGAAATCCGCGGCCGGGCGCGTCAGGCGCAGTTCCTTGAGCGCCGCCAGCGGTTCATCGACTCGCTTCAAATCCTGATCCGTCAGGCCCCAGGGCTGACCCTCCGCTGGCACGGTCAGCGTGATTGCGCCGGCGGCGTCGCTCATGCCGGGGATATAAGCGGTCAGCGGACACGTGGCGTCGCCGGGAGCGGCGCTGGCATGAACGAAGTCGTCGAGGCGAACGCCGTCGAACAGCCCTGATTCGGAGAATCGCGTACGGACGGACGCCACCAGGGCGTCGAGGTCCGGATAGGTTTCTGCCACGACCGGCGCCGGCGGGGGGGGCGGTGGTGCTTCCTGCTCGACAGCCTCGGCCCCGGCCGGGGCGTTTTCCGAGGTCGCTGGCTGCGTGGGGGGGGGCTTGGCGCCCCCGTTCGAGCGCGACATCTGAAACGCAGCCACGCAGATCGCCAGCGCCGCGATCGCACCCACGCCCATGAGCCCCTTGCGCCCGATCGGCGGGCCCTTCTCCTGCGCCGTCGGCGGCGCCAGCGCCGGCGCGAGGATCCCGTCCCAACCCGGCGACCGCTCAAACCGCAGCAGCGACTCGCTCCAGTGCGCCGTCACCGTGACCGCCTTCCGCCGCCGCGGCGCCACCTCAATCTTCAGATCGTTGATGACGGCGGTGATGTCTGCGGGATAGGTCGTCAGCTTGACCTTCAGCGACGACCGCTGCGCCCGGCCGCGGATGTCCTCAAGCAGCGCCTCGCGCCCGCGTTTCTGAACGGTCGTGATCGCTTCGCCCAGCCGGCGCGACACCGAGGCGCGGTCCCCCTCGATGGCTTCTTTCCCGATCCGCGGGCACTTCACGCTGAGTTCGCCCAGCCCGATTTCCGTTGGCGAATCCGGCACCGTCAGCGCGACCTGTGCGGGCAGCACAAGCGAGCCGAACAGCACGCCCGTACCCGCGTCGGCGGGAACCTTCACCTCCACGCGCACGTGCTTTTCGTAGCGGCCGACAAGTTCGTCTCCGCGGGCGAGTTGACTGTGCGCCGACTTCGTCGCGGAGCGCGTGGCCAGTGCGATGGATCGCTGGATCGCGGGCGCCGTGTTGCCCAGCGACCAGGCCAGCGTCTTCGCGTCCCAGGTGAGCGCGCACGGAAACCGGTCGTCGCCGCTCGGCGGTGTCGCCAGGCTCAGTGTCGCATCCACCTTGCCCATGACGCCGTTAACGGCGCAGTCGATCGTGGCGCCAGGGAACAGGCCGTCCTTCAGTTTTCGTCGCACAACCTCAAGCTGGGCAGACTGGCGCTGGCGAACGGCATCGACAAGCCGATCCGCGGCGTCGGGTGGCGCCGGCGGCTCGAATGCCGCCGTACCCTTCCTTCCTTCCTGGAATGGGGCCTCGACCTGAACGCTCGCCGGCTTGATGCCGTCCACGGTCACCGTCGCGCTGACGCGGCCCGCAATCGGCGATGACTCCGCGGTAAGCTCAATGGCCTCAATAGCAACGGCACAGCGGCCGGGATCGACATACGCGCCGATCAGCGCGCGCATCCACGCGCCCAGATGCGACTCCGCCTCGCGCCGCACCTGTGCCTCGAGCTTCGATCGCGCCGCAGCCTTCTCCCGCGCCTGTTGTTCGCGACACGTTTTCGCCAGCGCCTTCGCTTCGTCGCGAACGCCGTCCGGCCAGCTCTGCACTTCGGGGGGGGGAGCTTCCAGGATCTTCAGTGCCGCGTCCCAGTCCGATCCATCCGACGCCCGCCGGGCCGACGCGAGCCAGTCTCGCGCCTGGCCATGCTCGCGCTCGATCCGCAGACGCTCGACCTCGGCGATCTCGATCTGCCGCTCGACTTCGCCCTTGATCCGGTTCTCTTCCGCCAGGACGTCCTCGGGCCAGAATGTGATTCCCGGACGCCGCGACAGCCGCTCGGCCGCGCCGACCCAGTCCTTTCGCTCGGCCTGTTTCAGCAGATCCTTCAGCCACGCCCGCGCCGCCGCCTCGTCACGCGTCCGCTGCTGAGCCTCCCGCACCCGTTCACAAAGCCCGTCGGCATTGCGGATGGTCGCGTCGTCCAGCCCGGTCGTGTCCGGCCGCTCGCCGACGATTCGAGCGGCGTCGTCCCACTTGGACGCCTCGACGCTCGCCTGCAACCGTGCCAGCCACGCCGAAGCACGCTCGGTGCGCTGACGCCGGTCGCGCGCCTCCGCGACGCGCTGGCGCAGTTCCCGCGCCGCGCGCTTCACCTCGTCCGGCCATTGCCGGACTTTCGGTTGATCTTTCAGTATCTCGTCTGCGGCGTCGAACGCTTCGGCATCCGCCGCGTCCGTCGCCCGTTGGAGCCACTCCTCCGCAAGCAGCCGGTCAGCCTCAATCCGCTCGCGCGCCGCCTCCGCCGCCGCCCGAGTCGTTGCTTCCGCGGCTTCGATCGCCGCCAACGTCCGCCCGTGCGCCTCAGTCAGATGCCGAGGCCAGTCCGGCGACGCCGCGACGCCCTGGGCGTGTTCTTTCAGCGTTTCGATTGCCGACAGCGCCGCCAACGGGTCATCCGGCGCGATCGCATCGAGCTGGTGTTGCCACTCCACGATCGTTGCATGGGCGTCGATCCATGCTCGCGCCTGTTTCAGTGAGGCGGCCTGCGTGCGACTCAGCCCCGCGTCGTCGAAATCTTCCGACAGTGCCGCAGCGGCCTCGCGCCAGTCCTCCCGCTCGATCGCCGCCAGACCTCGCCGGAATCGGAGCTGCGCCTCGGCCTTCCTCAGCAGCCCGCGCGCTGCTGTTGCCGTCGTGTCGTCCGCGTCGCCCGCGAGTACGGATGCCGCGATCTGCCGGCAATCGCTCCAGTCAACGTCATCAGCCGGCGATGCCGCCGCCGACTCGATCGCCGCCTGCAAACGCCGCCGCGCCAGTTCGTCCGCGTCGATCGCCTTGACGTGCGGGCGCAGCCGATCCAGCACCTCGCCTGCGCCCGGGCGATTCGGCGGCAGGCGCGACAGCATCCGCGCGACCGTCTGGCACCATGCCTGCACGCCCGGATCCTCCGATTCGCGCAGATCCTTCCGCCGGGCGGCGTTGTACCGCACCATCGCCATGTACTCGGACATCTCCACCATCCGGTGGGCGTCCGGTTCGACCAGGTAAGGATGCTGATGTTCCGCCAGCAGATGCAGAAGGAAGCCCGCGGCGATCACGTCCGACCCCGGCTCAAACGTGTCGAGCACCATCGTTCCGTACTTTTCCGGATCGATAAATGCGCAGAGTCGGTCTTCGCGATCGAACTCGCCCGCATCCACCACCTCCCACACGCCGGTCCCCAGGTCCGGCCGGTCGGTGGCCACAGCGAGGTTGAGATATTCGTCTGTCCCCAGGATCGTGCAGACGGCAGGTGCGAAGCCGAAGTCGGTGATCTTCTCGATGCCGTCCGGCGTGACCAGCAGCGTGCCGCCGCAGAGACCTCCGTGGGCAAAGGTCCGCCCGTCCACTCCCCGGTGAGCGGCGCTCAGCGCATCGGACATCGCCACGCCCCAGCGCAGCAGCGCTACGGCTTCGAGCGGTGCCTGCGAGCGGTCGAACAGCGACGCGGCATCGACGGGGTCGGCAGGTTCATGGTCGACGTAGAAGCCCGAGCCGTCGCGCTGCACGTCCGAGGTCAGCCGCAGCACGTGCGGGGACTGCGCCGCCAGCGCCGCCTGCCGGTCGACGGCCTGGCGAAGCGCGTCGTACAGCGACTGCACCTGCTCATCGCTCGCGGCGGGGGGAGTCAGGATGACGCGTCGATGCATCTGGCTCATGAAGCAGTCGATCCGACCGGGCGTCCGACCGGGCGGGCGATCGCTACGGCCTCTCGGGCGATCGGATCACTCCAGCCGGACGGACGTGTCGCAACCATGCCGCGAGGGTATGGCGTCAGCGTGGCCCTGTCACGCGCGAACGCGCAGTTCGCCGTACCTGCCAAGGGGGGCGTGCATGCCAGGAAGTCGAGGCGGCCGTCCCGGCGGTCGGGACGCAGCATTACCGGCCCAAACCAAACTCGTCGCCGATAACCGCCGATACATGCCTGACGCTTTTCCCGGGTAAGGGCGCGCGCCCGACAGGGTTCCCGCGCCGGCCTGACGCCCCCTTGGCGGGCCGTCGGACGCGATGGAAGCCGGGGTGAGCGATCAGAAGCACGGACGTCCTCTGGAAGCTAGACCCATACGTGATTCCGTATGTCGCCCGAACCCTGCTCATTCCGCTCCACGAGCGGCTTATGGCTCGGCCCACCCTGGCCGCAGCCCGCAGGCTGGAGCGCGGCCAGTGGCACGCGCCGGCCCGCGTCCGGGCGACGCAGCGGCAACGGCTGCGCGACATGCTCGTCCACGCCGGCGCGCGGATCCCGTGGTATCGACGGATGATGCGGCGGGCGGGTCTGGACCCAGGCGCGGCCGACCCCCTCGAGACCCTGACGGCGCTGCCGCCGCTGACCCGCGACGACATTCGTCGACACAGCTCGGAAATGGTCTGGCCGGCGGTGCCGGGCGGTCTCCACCCCTTCAACACCGGCGGATCGACGGGCCAGCCGCTCTCGTTCATGGTCGATCGGCGCCGACAGGCCAGCGATCAGGCGGCACGGTTCCACACCCGCCGCTGGTTCGACGTGCGCCCCGGAGACCGCGAGCTCTGGCTCTGGGGATCGCCCATCGAGCACGGCCGCGCCGACCGCGTCAAACGGTGGCGCGACGGACTCGTCAATCACCGCCTCCTCAATGCCTTCGACATGTCGCCGGCCACGATGGACGCTTACCTCGACGAGGTCGAGCGTTACCGGCCGGCCTGCATCTTCGGCTATCCCAGCAGCATCTTTCATCTGGTCGAACACGCCCGCCGCCGCGGGAGGGTCGTCGCCCGGCCGAAGCTCAAGGCCGTGTTCGTCACCGGAGAAGTCTGCTACCCGCATCAGCGCGAAGCGATCGCATCCTATTTCGGCGTGCCGGTCGCGGACGGATACGGCAGTCGCGACGCCGGATTCATCGCTCACGAATGCGAACTCGGCGCCCTGCACGTCATCAGCGACCACGTCTACGTCGAGATTCTCGACGGTGAGCGTCCCGTGCCGGCAGGGGAGAGCGGCGAGGTCGTGGTCACACACCTGGCGTCGATGGGGATGCCGTTCATCCGCTATCGCACCGGCGATCGGGCTCGGTTGCGCAAGGGTCGCTGCGCCTGCGGTCGCGGTTGGCCGATGATGGAGGCCGTCGAAGGACGACAGACGGATTTCATCTATCTGCCAGACGGCACGTCGATGCATGCGCTGTCGCTCATTTACGTCATCCGCGAGCAGCCGGACATCCGCCGATTCCGCATCACACAACGCGAGGACCACGCGCTCGATGTCGAACTTGTGACCACGCGCCCGGCGTCTCGCCCGATGGCGGACCCGGCCGTCAGCGGCGCCGGCGCTCGGACGCCCCATGCGGACTTGATCCGCCAGGTGACGACCGGGATCCGAAAGTCCACTCACGGTGCGGTTCCGGTCGCTGTCCGACTGGTAAGCGACATCCACTGCGCGAACTCAGGCAAGTATCACCACGTCGTGTCGCGGGTTCCCAGCGCCGTTCGTCCCCAGCCACCGCTGGAACTGAGGTCGGACTCGTCGCCGCTGGAGGTCTGCACGTGACTGCCGCCGTCGAATCCCAGCCACGCAGGCTCGTGGAGGTCGCCAGTCCGTTGCACGCGGCAGCGACGGACGCGCTCGTGGTACGGGCTGCCGGTCCGGGCGACGCCGGCGCCTGGGAACGCTACGTCGTCGGACATCCAGACGGAACACCGTTTCACAGCATCGGCTGGCAACGGGCCGTCGAATCGACCTACCGCCATCGCCCCGTGTACCTCGCCGCGTGGCGGGCGGAGCGGCTCGTCGGCGTGCTGCCGCTCTTTGAGGTCGCGGTGCCTCTGCGCGGGCGTTCGCTGGTCAGCGTCCCCTACGGCGTCGGGGGGGGGAGTCTTGCGGACGATCCTTCAACCCACACGGCGCTCCACGAAGCTGCCGTCAACCACGCAGCCGAGCGGCGCTGCCGGAGCATCGAATATCGCTCTTCCAGTCCGCGGCACCCGTCACTGACCGCCATCGATGACTACCTGGGCTTCAGACGCGACCTGCCGCGATCGGCCGAAGAACTTGAGACGTGGTTCCCGCGCAAGGCGCGGGCCTGCGTCCGCAACGCCCGGCACAAGTTCAACCTGGCCGTCGATCACTGCGACCGGCACCTGCCCGCCGTCTGGCAACTCTACGCCCGCAACATGCACCGGTTGGGTTCGCTCGCGTATCCCGCCCGGTTCTTCGACGCGCTGGTCGCGAACTTCCCCGGCCGGCATCTCGTCTCCGTCGTGACTGACGGCGGCCGACCGATCGCGGGTCTTGTGACCGTGCTGCACGGTGAGACCGTGTACCCCTACTTCTACGGCGCCACGGACGACGCCCGGCGGCAAGGCGCGGCTCACCTGATCTACTTTGCCCTGGCGGAGTGGGGCGTACGTTACGGCTATCGCGTCTTCGACTTCGGCCGAACGCGCCGCGCCAACGTCGGCGGCGTGGACTTCAAGCGCCTGTGCGGCTTCGAGCCGACCGCGCTGGGCTACCAGAACTGGTCGTCCGACGGGACATGCTCGGTGCGTGTGACGCCCGCCGCTCCGCGCATTCGTTGGATTCGACAACTCTGGCCGAAGCTCCCGGCGTGCGTCGTCACGCCGCTGGGGGGGGCGATCTCCAGATACATCCCGGGATGACACAAGGGCGCAGCATGGACATCCTCTACCTGGCCCATCGCATCCCGTATCCGCCGACCAAAGGCGAGAAACTCCGTGCGTTTCACGCCATCCGCCATCTGTCGGCGCGACACCGCGTCTGGTGCGCCTGTTTCGTCGATCGCCGTGCGGACTTGCACCATGTCCCCGCGCTGGCGGCGCACTGCCATCGCCTCGAAGCGATTCCCCGGAACCGGCTCGCCGCGCTCTTTCGCGGAGCCGCGGGACTCATGCGCGGCATGACGGTGACGGAGTCCTATTTCAGCCACGCCCGCATGGAGGAGACGGTCAAACGCTGGGCGCGGGAAACCGACTTTGACGCCGTCATCGCGTTCTCGTCCAGCATGGGACAGTACATCCCCATGGCCCGCGCCAAGCGCCGTATCGTGGACTTCTGCGACCTGGACAGCCGCAAGTGGATGGACTACGCGGCGAACGCGCGCGGCCTGCCCCGGGTTCTGTATCAGGCCGAGGGCCGGCGCCTGGAACGGGTCGAACGGCACTGGATCGAGCACGCGGACGCCAGCGTCTTCATCACCGCCGCCGAGGCCGGGCCGTGGCTCAAGTCGCTCTGGCGCGACAAGCTGCATGTCGTCGGAAACGGCGTCGAACAGGCCCAATCTCCCGGCCGTGACGGGGTTCCTCCCGCAGGGGGGGGCAGCGGAGCGCCTCGCGTCGGATTCTCAGGGGAGATGAGCTACTGGCCCAACGTCGATGCGGTGTGCTGGTTCGTGCGGGATTGCTGGCCGGCGATCCGCGCGGCCCACCCCGACGCGGTCTTTGAAATCGTCGGACGCAACCCCGCCGCGGCCGTCCTTCAACTCGCTCGCCAGCCCGGCGTTGTGGTGACGGGCGAAGTTCGCGACGTGGGCGAGTACGTACGCCGATGGACGATCGCCGTGGCGCCTTTGCGTATCGCCAGGGGACTGCAAAACAAGGTACTGGAGGCGATGGCGCACGCCCGGCCGGTCGTGCTGACGACCGCCGCGGCCACCGGGATCAACGCCGTTGATGGCCGGGACTGGCTCATCGCCGACGAGCCGGAGCACTTCATCCGCGGCGTGGGAGAACTGATCGCCGACCCCGACCGCGCCGCACGCCTGGGCGCCGCGGCGCGCGCCCATGTCATCGAGCATCATCAATGGCCCGTCGAGATGGCGAAGCTCGAACTCCTCCTTACGCGCCCGCCGCAGTCGCAGACGCCGCCGCGTGAGACGGAGTTCAGCGCGGCGCCGATCGCTTAAGGCGGAATTCATCCGGCGCGCCGCTCGCGTCCGGCCCTTCGAGCCGGATCACCAGTTCGTCCGTACCGCCACGTCGATACACGAACCGCCGCGGCGCGTCGCGTTCGGGATTCTCGAAGGCGACTTCATCCGCCGTGATCCGTGACATCGGGTACACAAACGCTGATTCCTTGGTTTCCCACGGCACGAAATCTCGATTGAAGTGTCGCAGCCGGAAGACCAGCCGTTCGCCTTCGACCGTGATGTTCATCAGCTCGAACATCCACACCTTGCCGCCGCGCGTCCACCGGAACATCCCCATCATCGAGTCCGCGGCCGGGGCGCTCCAGACTTCTTCCAACTCGTCAGATCCATGCGAAGCGCGCCAGGTGCCCTCGATCCACGCCAGGCTCTGGAGCGCGGCGACGGGGTCCGCCGTCCCCGCTGCGGAGGATGCGGCGGGCGGCGACGCTCCGGCCTCGCCGTCGCTGCTGAGCACGATAAGCGCGTTGCCGAAAGGATCGCGAAGCGTTCGCCCTGCCGCCGGCGGCGTCGAAGCGACACGAGCCGACGCGACGCCGTCAACCACCACCAGCGACACGGAGTCGCCGTCCGTGATGTCGGGCCGCACGCTCTGTGCCCACCCGTGCAGTACCAGCGGCGCCGCTCCCACCCGCGCGAGCGGCAGCGTCTTGGGCAGATAGTCACGTGAAAAAACCGGCAGGCGAAGCTCGCCGCAGTAGAAGCGCTCCGCTGCCTCCAGGTCCGTGACGGTGACCGCGAGGTTGAACACGGCCGGTGGGTCGCTCGCGCCCACCCGCGGCGGATTGTGCTGAATGATGTGAAACTTGTTGCCGGCCGGATCACGAACGGTCGCCGCCCGACCCACCGCGATCGGCCGTGATTCGGCGTCCACGTGCCGCGCACCGGACTTCCGCAGGCGCTCCATGGCCTCGTCGATGTCGTTGACCGCCAGGTTGAGATAGGTCTGCGGGGCCTCACCTGCGTCGACGACACGATGCGAAGGCGTGATCCACAGCCGAGTGTCGCCGTTGATCAGCACCCGTGAACCGTCTGCGGTTCGACTCGGCTCCTCACGGAAACCGAGGTGCTCGCGATAGAACGCGGCCGTGGCGTCGACGTCCGTCGCGGGAATCCGCAGTCCCCAGACGGACACGGCCGGCGGTGACGAGACGCCGTCACCGGCCTCAGCGACCGGCGAAATGGCGATCGCACCAACCAGTACCCAAGTCCACACCGCCACCGCGCGCAAGATGGACATTTCGTGATCTCCTCTGCCGGCGATGGAACGGGCGCTCACCGCCGAAGGCGCTCCGTACGGATATCGCAGGCCGCCGCGGCGACCGGCCATCAGACGGGCGCCGCGACGGCTTGGCGGTAGTCCGCTCTGGCGGGAACGATTTGCGGCCGATTCGCCGTCGGTCGATCAGCCGTGGCTCTGCAAGTCCTGGAAGAACATCAAAGCGTTGCCGTCGGGGTCGAAGAACGTCGCCAGCTTGACCATGCCCGGGATGGTCATCGTATCGCCGTCGAACCGCACGTCCTTCTTCTCGAGCAGCTTCCGCGCGGCGTCGATGTCCTTGACGCCGAACGTCGGCACCGGCCCCGCGCCCACCTTCGCGGATTCCACCTCGGACAAACCGATGTTGACGCCCGCAATCTCGGTGGCGAGTTCGCACCACCCGATGTCGGCGACGTCATACAGCATCGTGAAGCCCAGCACGTCCTGATACCACTGCGCCGCCTTCTTGCGGTCCGCCACCTTCATGGAGAGGGTCAATCCACCGGTGTACTTGAGAGGTGAAGCCATTCAGTCGTTCCTTCCAGATCGAGATTCTGTCCGTCGCGGCCTCGACAACCGGGCCGCAGTGGATATAAAATATAGTAGATATAGTTGATGAAGCAACCGGATTTCTGTCAGGAACTGTAACCCGTGAGCATCTCGACGCTCGTCACGCTGTGCCATCATCGTTGGGCGATTCCCGTTACCGCCGAAATCGCCCGCTCGGGCGGATGCAAGTTCGTCACACTCGTCAACCGGCTCGGAGTCAGCCGCGTCGCGCTCCGGCAGACCCTCGACTTCCTGGAACAGGCTGGCTGGGTGGCCGCCAACCCGGGCTACGGCCATCCGCTTCGGCCGGAGTACATCCTCACCGCGGCCGGCCTTCCCGTCGCTCGCGTCGGGTCCGGCGCCTATGCCGCCCTCAAGAAGCTGGACGTGTTAGATGTCGGGCTGCGCAAGTGGTCGCTGCCGACGCTGGCCGCGATTGGCATTCGAGCCCGTCGGTTCTCGCAGATTCGCGCCACCCTGGGCGACGTGACCGACCGGGCGCTGGTGCAATCCCTCAAACGCCTGGTTGATGCCGCCCTGGTCGAGCGGCGAATCCTCGAAGGCTTCCCGCCCTCGGCGGCCTATTCCGTGTCGACCCGGGCGCGGCCGCTCTCCGAATCCCTTCTTGCCGTCGTTTGAACCTACCGAGCGCCGAGATGGCTGCGCACCATCGAAAGCAGCCCGTCGCGGTCGATCGGCTTGGTGATGTACTCGTCCGCGCCGCACTCCAGCGCCCGCTCAACGTCGCCCGTTTCGCTCAGCGCCGTGACCATCACCACGACGATGTCGCGCGTATCGGGGTTGTTTTTCAGCCGCTTGCACGCTTCGAAACCGGACATCTTCGGCATCATGATGTCGAGCAGAATCAGGTCGGGCCGATGCCGGGCGACGGCCTCCATCGCCTCAACGCCGTTGCGGGCCGTAATCACCCGCGCATCCTTCACGTCGGCCATGTAGATCTCGAGCAGTTCGAGATTCTGCTCGTTGTCGTCCACGAGCAGAAGTGTGTACTTGGCTTTTTCGGACGAACGCGGTTCCACGGCATCGCTCCCCGGGGACGTTCATGATGCATCTCGAAGCGGTGGCCATTCTGTCGCGCGGAGCGCGAATGTAAAGGCCGCGGGCTCCAGGCAACCGGGTCACCCGACGATAGCCAAAAAAAAACCGGCGCCCGTGAGGGCGCCGGAAGGCTTTCTTCGGATCAGCAGGGTGATGTCGCCAACACCGTCAGGGCCGACGCACGCCTGGGGTCAGGCCGTGCGACGACGACGGATCAGGCCGGCGACGCCGACCATCAGGAGCACCAGCGTCGCGGGCTCGGGAATGAACACCCGACCGCCGACCACTTCGCCCTGATTGTGGCTGGAGAAATCACGCACGGGGTTGCCGTCGATGTTGACGCCGAAGCCCGAGCGGAAGAAGGCGCCCTCGTCGACCGGGTTGGTCGCGTTGGGATTGGTCACGTCAAACCAGCCGGGGGCGACCAGCTCGACCTGAACCGACGCAACCTTCGTCGGGTTGCCGTCGAGGTCGACCAGGCGGCCGGGGACCGGAGCCTGGGCGATGTAGTTCGCACGAGGATTCGGGACCGGATCAAGCGTGAACCAGCCGGGGCCGCTCATCGGCGACTCCCACTGCCACCGATCCGGAAAATTCGGATCGACGTTGATCTGGCCGGGATCATTGAAGGCCTGACCTTCGTTCGGATCGCCCTGGCCATAGATGCCAGACTGCAAGTCGAACTGGTAACTGCGGACGTTCGGAAGGGTGCCGTCGTTCGACGAAAGGAGCACGTCCACGGTCACGAAGCCGCCCTGCGGCTGACCGGGAACGAGATCGATGACGACACCGGCTTGCGCCACGACGGACAGGCTCAAAACGACGCCCGCCGCGAGTAACCGACGAACCATGGGATTCCTCCTGCACTCCGAATTTCAGGCCAAAAAAAACGAGAAAGAGCATCCCTGAATTGTGAGACGACTCAGTCTCCGACGCCTCCCTCTCCTAAGACGATACAGCTTCCCATCCGTATCGCCGCTCCCTAAGCGCGCTGGCCGTGAATGCTTCTTCCACCGCACTTCTGGATCGGAATCCTACCAGAACCGATACCGCCGTGTCAACGGGTTGCTGCCATTTTTCTGGAAGTCGGCAAAAACAGCGCATCCGCGCCAGACGGCAGATGCCTTCCAGAATGCTCAGATTGCCCATCTTAGCGGCGCCGATGACCACCGCGACGGCGGTATGGCCATCGCAGGGTGAGAACGGCCGCTCCGGCGCGCCCGCCAAGGGTGTCGGGCGCGGAGTGCTGCGCGTGAGGGCCTGTCAAGGCAACTGGCGGTCCAGCCCGTACCGCTTCATCTTCTTGTAGAGTGTCGTCCGGTTGATGTCGAGCTGCATGGCCGCCAACTGGCGATTCCACCGATTCGCATTCAGCACCACCTCGACGATGCGCCGCTCGGTCTCTTCAAGCGCGTCCTTGAGCGACGTAATTCGTTCGGGAAGAAGCGGGGCGGCCCCAGCCTCGACGCCGGCGACCAGTTTCTCGGGGAGGTGCGCGGTGTCGATCAGCCGATTGGGACACAGCACGACGCATCGCTCCACGATGTTTGCGAGTTCACGTACGTTGCCCGGCCATGCGTAAGCCTGAAGGCACGCCAGGGCTTCCGGAGAGAACTCACACGCGGGCCTGTGGTGCGCGGTCGAAAAGTCCGCCAGAAACCGGCGCGCCAGCAGCGGGATGTCGCCGAGTCGTTGCGACAGCGGAGGCAGATCGAGCGTGACCACGCTGATGCGGTAGAAAAGGTCTTCGCGAAAGGCGCCGTCCGCGACGGCCGCTTCAAGATTGCGGTTCGTGGCGACGATGACGCGCACGTCGACGTTCTTCGTCGTTGTGCCCCCCACCGGCTCGAACGCGCGCTCCTGCAAGACGCGCAGGAGTTTGACCTGCATCGCGGGCGAAGCGGTGCCGATCTCGTCAAGGAAAACCGTCCCTCCGTCGGCCGCCTCGAACTTGCCCGCCCGATCGGCCACCGCGCCGGTAAAGGCGCCCCGGACGTAACCGAACAATTCGCTTTCCAGCAGCGTATCGGGCAACGCGCCGGCGGACACCTCAACGAACGGTTTGTCACGCCGCGGGCTGAGCCGGTGAATGACCCGCGCCGTCAGCGACTTGCCGGTCCCCGACGGGCCCTGGATCAGCACGGTCGTGTTGGTGCCCGCAACCGCCTCGATGGTTTCGAAGACGCGGGCCATTCCGGCGTCCTGGCCGATCAGGCTGTCGAGACCGTAGCGCTGGTCAAGCTGCTGCTTGAGGCTGCGGTTCTCGCGCAGCAGCGTCCGCTGCCCGAGGCCGCGCTGGATCGCCAGAAGAAACTCCTCGTCGTCGATCGGCTTGGTCAGATAGTCGTAAGCGCCCAGCTTGATTGCCTCGACGGCGCTTTCGATCGTGCCGTAAGCGGTCATCATGATCACCACCGTGTCCGGCGCCGCCTGCCGCACGACGGACAGAAGCTCGAACCCCCCCCCGTGCGGCATGTTGACGTCAGCCACGACGAGGTCGGGGACGAAAGCATCCAGCGCCTGCCGGGCGGCGATCAGATCCGGCGCCCGCCGGACCTCGTGTCCTTCCGCGGAGAGCATCTCACCGATCGAATCCAGGATGATCCGGTCGTCATCGACGATGAGAATCCGGGCCGATTCATGCTCCATGGCAATCGCCTTCGATGATGACAACGAACAGAAGAGTCATGCCTCGTGCTCCGCTGCTGGGCGCGCTGCGGATGGAGCCGTCCTTACAGCGCGGGCGGCTTCCGGAACGTCGCGCAGGCACCCTGAGCGCGGGATCGTGACGGTCAGCACGGCGCCTCCGCCCTCCGCGTTGCGGGCGTGAATCGCGCCGCCCATCTGCCCGGCCAGTTCGCGACAGATCGCCAGCCCCAGCCCGGTCCCCGCGCCGGGCGGCTTGCTCGTCTCGAACGGCTCGAACAGACGCAGAGAATCGGGCAGTCCCGGACCCGTGTCGCTGAAACGCAACACCACGTCCGTCCCCACCACGGCCGTGTTGATGAAGAGCCGCCCGCCCTCGGGCATGGCTTCGATCGCGTTCTTGATCAGGTTGACGCAGATCTGGTGTAGCCGTCCGCCGACCACGCGCGGCATGCCGTCGAGTTGATAGTCGGCCGCGATGAGCACGCCGGCCTCATCCGCAGCCGGAGCCAGCGACCGCACCGCGGCTTCGACGACTTCGTTGACGTCGGCGGCATCCAGCGTCGACGCCCGCCCGCGACTGAACTGCAACACTTCGCGTACGATCCGCGTCATCCGCAGCAACCCTTCGCGGGCGGCAGTCAGGTGCTGGACCACCTCGTCGGGTGGCCTTCCCGCCGCGCTTTTCTGCGCGTCGCAGCGGCGGATGGCCAGGTTGACGTAGCGCAGAATCCCGTCCAGCGGGTTGTTCAGCTCATGCACCACGCGGGCCGTCAGCCGGCCGAGGGATGCCATGACCTCCTGGTCATGTGCCGCTGCCGCGACATTATCGGTCTTTACCTCCACACCGCCCGCCCGTTCTGACGAGGCTGACTCAGATGCATGGCTGCGCATGGCGTCGTTCGTCCGCGGTGGATTGCCATGTGTGTATCGGCGAGGATGATGCCCGGCCGCACACGAGGTTGCCCTTACGCAACATCGTGGCCCGACCCCCCGCCCACCAACCGAAAAAAAAATGTCGTTGGGGTTGACGCAGGGGGCCAGATCCCTTATCGGTCTCTCTCGGATGGGTCAGTTGCTGTAGGCGAGGCGCCGTTGGCCCGCTTTCGGGTGTCGGCGTGGAATCAACAGCTTGCTTCGAGGACGAGGCGTTATGGTATCAAGACCGCACTTCCTGACGATCGGGCTCCTGCTTGGGTTCGCTGCTTCCGCAGCGGCCGACGTCGTTGCGACGTTCGACTCCGGCGACGTGCTCGGAAGCCTGGTCACGTTTGACGAAATGCCGAACGGGCAGATCACCAATCCGGCGCTGTTCTACAACGACGGCAAGGCGGATGGGTTCATGCTCGAGGACTTCCAAGGACTCCACATCACCGGCTTCCGTGATAATTTCGTCCTCGATACGCAGCCGTTCCTTAAGAAGGCCGAGTTCACCATCGTCTTTAACGAGCCGGTTTCCGCCGTCGGCTTTGACGTCGTGCATTTGTTCGGCCCCGATGCGGTGATCGTCGCCTATGACGTCAACGGCGCGACGCTCGGATCCAATCAGACCGGGCGCAACCGGTTTCTCGGCTTGCGCGACCAGGACAACCTGCCCGTCATCAAGTCGGTCTATATTCACGACAGCACCTTCGGCTTCCTGATCGACAACTTCCGTTACATCCCGACGCACGCACCCGCGCCCGGGGCCGCGCTGCTGTGCAGCCTGGGTCTGGGCATGGTCGCCTGCGTACGCCGTCGGCGGGCCTGACCGGCCGTTTCGGTGACCCGTCGGATGCGAGTTTCGGCTTCTGAGCCTTTGCGCGGACGCCCCGCCCCCGCAGCGGCTCGTGCCTGCTCGTGTCGTGATTCTTTGCACGCTCGTTCCACGTCGCCTCAATCGTACGTTCCGTGTACGAACCACTCCGACGTATTGCAGCGACGGAAGAGCCAGAAGCGGCCACCGGTGCGGGTGGTGACGCGGTAGTAATCCCGGCGAATTTGTTTCCCTCGCCACCAGCCGGTTTCGATGCGCTCGGGACCGGCGAAGCGGGCGACCTGGTGCTCGCGGCCTTCCCAGCGAAACCGCAGCGGCGGGCCGTCGGGCGTTAAGGCGACCACGGCCGTCTCCCGCGGGCGGTCGAACAGGTGCATCGGGCGGGGGGGCAACTGCGCGAATGGCAGCGATTCTTCAGGCGGCACGTCCGCGCGGGCTGAAGCCCGCGGCTCGCCGGGCTGCGTTTTGCTGATCTGTGTTTCGCTGATTGCCGGTATGCTGGTTCGCGGCTGAGGGGCTTGCCGTTTACTCGTCCGTGGCTTACCGGTTCTCAGTTTGCCGGCTCGCGGTTTGGCGGCAATTTCGCCTTTCGATCCGGCGAATCCGTCGCGTGCCGCCCGTTTCCACGCCCGTTCCGGCTGGTGATCGTCCACCGGCTCGGCGAACAGGACTGCCTCGCCGCCCAGGGCGGATCGCAACCGGTCGACCAGTTCACCCAGAACCTCCTCCTCGCCGACGGCCGGCTCGAACAGGTCGCCCTGGCGGTGACGCAACGTGTCGATCTGCCGCGTCCAGATCGTCACGCCCTCGGCCGGGGCGGGCAGACGCAGATCGGAAAGCCGCGTCAGCAGCAGCGATTCGATGTGCGCGGCCGCGCGGGTCGAACGGGCCATGGCCAGGTCGATCGACACCGGCGGGCCGGTCAGCAGATAAAACGTTACCGCCGCCCGCCGCACGCCCGACTCCCGCTCGGCCAGGGCGTCGCAGAACGACCGCGTCAGTCGCCGCACCGCCTCGGCCAGCACGTCGAACCGGTCGGTGGCGACGCCGAAGCGGATGTCGCGCCGCAGCGTCGGGGGGGGGCAAAACGGCGTGAGTAGTTCCGGCGTTTCGCCCAGCATCTGGGCCAGCCGCGTGGTCAGCATCTGGCCGAACCGAGAAGGCAGCGACGAGCGCGGCAGATGCACCAGCGTGCCGATCGTCGCCACGCCCACCGATTCCAGCGTTTTCGCCGTGCGTTCGTCGATCCGCAGCGACCGCACGCCCAGCCCGGCCAGTTCCGACAGATCCGCCCCCGGCTCGGTGATCACGGCCGCGTCCGGATGATCATGAGCCAGCGCCCAGGCCGCCCCCGGCGAACCGGCGATCGCCGCCCGCACCGAAAACCCGCGTGCATGCATCCCCCCCCCGGCTCTACGGAGAATATTCATCTCCCCCCCGAACAATCGCTGACAGCCGGTGATGTCCACGATCAGCGTGCGCTCGTCCTCGATATGCACGATCGGCGAAAGCACCTGCGCCCAGGCGGCCAGTTGTTCGATGGCCTTCGCGTCACCGACGGGATCGGCGAAAACAAAGAAAAGGGAGTAAGGGAGTAAGGGAGTAAGGGAGTGAGGGAAGAAAGCGGAGGAGTAACCGGGTTCCGAAGTTCCAGTGAGATTCTCCGATTCTGCTCTTCCCTTACTCCCTGACTCCCTGACTCCCTTGTTCCCTTCTTCTCCGTGCCTCTCCACCTCGCCACACGCCGCCGCCTCTGCGGAGGTCATGCCGACGCGCACGCCCAGCCTGGCGGCCGCCGGGTTGCAGGCGGTAACGCGGAGGACGCCGGCCGCGGGGGCGATGACGGCGACCGCTCTGGTGTGGCACCGGTTTTCAACCGGTGGAATGTGGCACCGGTTTGTAACCGGTGAAGGGTGGCACCGATCTACAACCGGAGTGTGGCACCGATCTACAACCGGTGTCTTCTCCTGTCCTGGCAGTGTAGAAGTCTGCCAGGCGCCAGGTTGGGTGATGTCCGGCAACACGCTGTGATGCACGTTTTTTCTGCATTCGCCATTCGCCATTCGCCATTCGCCATCCCCAATGTTCGCAACATTGGGGCGTTGCTCAGGCGCTGACCCGCTGCCGGACGATGTCACTTCTTCCGCTGGCGACGTCGTCTCTCCAATTCCGGGCGGCGTCAGGCGTTCGATCGGCAGATACGGCAGGTACAGACACAGGAATCGTTTCATCGCCCGCCTCGCTGTAGAGTTGAATCGGAATCGGATTCGGCGCGGGCGTCCCTTCCCGAACTTTGATGAGCGTGACCTGA
>CAZYLK010000048.1:0-34244 GCA_964648365.1 uncultured Phycisphaeraceae bacterium | reverse complement strand
TCAGCTCGTGGACCTACATCGCCGGCCCGCCGCCGCGGGTCGAGTCGAGCAACACACCGCAGTGGCTCAACGCGACCGGCGACACCGTCGGCCCACTCAGCGGTCTTGCGGTCTACGGCACCGTTGGCGGCGCCGAAGAGTTGATGTGGGTCACGCCGATCGAACCGCCGGTGAACGTGCCGAACGGCGACACGCTGCGCGTGCCGGCGAAGGTGCGCTTCGAGCTGGAGGGCGTCTGATGCCGTTCGTCGACATCACCAGCGACCAGCACGCCCTGTACGGCACGCACTCGCACGGCGAGGAGGGCTTCGCCACGCCCGGCGGGCAGTACCCCGCGCAGCTCAAGTGGTCCGACCTGCACCCGCCCGGCGTGAAAGTGCTCCCGAAAGGATCACCGCCGGCCGGCTCGGACGAGATTAACTGGGAAGACACGCTCGGCGGCAAGTTCGCGCTGGCGATGGAAAAGCTCGAAGGCCTGCTCTACGCGGTCTTCGGCTCGCGGCCCAATGGCAATCCGAAGCGCCAGTGGTACGACCGCCAGCACCCGCGCTGCCTGTGGGGGCCGGAGACCTGGGAGCGCCGGCTGCTTGATTTCGGCGGCACCTACGGCTGCGGACCGGAGGGCCAGTGCTGGGACTACCAGGAGAGCGGCAAGGAGTACGCGGCGCTGGGCGAGAGTCCGCCGTGCTGCCCGATGCCGCGGCCGGAGGTGCCGATCCGCACGCGCTCGGGCGACCCCGCGTTCCAGTTCATCAAGGGGGTCCACGACCGCGCATACTTCCCGCTCGGCAGCGTGGCGCGCGACCACAACAGCGAGCCTTACGACCCCGAAGGCAGCGGCTGGTTCGGCGCTACGCAGCCCGGCCGGCAGGACGGCGTCGGATACACGCAGAAGACCGGCGAGATTGTCGCGTTCACGTGGACCAAGCCCGGCGGCATCGCCACGCCCAATAGCGTGCGGCTGTACTACCGCACGAAGCCGCCCGGCGGCGCGTGGTCCGGCTGGTTGAACATCAACATGACCGGCGGGCCGCCGACGTACACCGCCACGCGCGGGCCGTACCAGCACGGCACCGAGATGCAGTGGTACGTCCGCATCCAGAAGCTCGGTATCCCCGGCGTCGACCCGGGCTACACGAAGTACGACCCCGGCGGCGACAGCGCGCCCGCCGCGGCCGACGCCTACTACCTCCAGTGGTACACGCACTTCAACCCGTACATCTACGGCCTGCCAGAGATGCTCGACAGCTACGGCGGCGTCGACGTGCGGCGCGGGACGGACTACTACCAGTTCGACGGCTCGGAACGAATCCAGCCCGAGCTGATCAACCTGGCCCGTTTTGTGCTGAGCTGGTTCGGCGGCGACTGCTGCACCGGCGAGTACGACACCTGCGCCGAGACCGACGACCGCAGCGACGTGTTCCACCACAACCCGCGCTTCCGCGGCGGCGACCACGGCCTGTGCTGCGTGCCGATGCCGATCAAGTTCCGCTGGAGCGGCTCGAACGTCCACCCGCACTACATGACCGGCGGCAAGGCCGGCCCGCTCGACAGCCGCCCGCTGCACAACCGCGACGACCAGGCCGGCAGCCAGGCGGCCCGCAAGACCTGGCGCGGCATCAACATGCTCTACACCGACGACCTGCACTTCGACAACCCGTATTACGGCGGCGGGTACTCGTGGGGCACGGCGCCGGGCACGTTCGTGCTGATGTACAAGCCGAACTGGGACGAGAACGCGAGGGTGTGGGCCAAGTACCCGAGCTGGGGCCTGCGCCCGGGCGACGTGATCGAGGCGGTGCACATCCAGGAGATCATCGACGCGGTCGATTACCTGATCGACAACGGCGTGTGGACGTCCATCGGCACCTGCACGCGCAAGCGCACGCCCGGCCAGTTCATGGGCAAGGACTGCGGCTACCACTACGCCCTGAACTACACCGACTGCTACGGCACGAGCGGGGCCGAGTGGCGCATCGGCTGCGACAAGTGCTGCGCCAACGCGGAAGCCTGCTGGCCGTACAACCACGTGCTCGGCTACTGGTATCACCAGTGGGGCCCGGGCTACGACGACCAGTGGACTGAGTATCCCGACACCTGCGAATCCTGGCCGACGCCGACGTGGCAGGAGTGCATGCAGAACTGCTCGCAGGCGAAGTGCCACATGATGAGCCGCAAGAGCGGCTACTCGCAGTACTCGCCGGAAGGGAATCCCGACTGCCCCTGCGACCGCGGCTACTGGGAGGACACGGTCTGCGACGGCTACGACCCGTTCGGCCCATTCGGCGGCGAGGCCTCGCCCGGCTGCGGCTACCACCGCGACGAGAAGGGCTGCAAGAGCTGGGATTGGCAGACGCAGCAGTGCGTGACCGACCCGCACAAGGGTTATCACTGCGTGCGCCGCGTGGAGGGCTATTCCTACTTCGCCTGCACGCCGGGCGAATGCAACGGCGGCTGGGACGACGACCACGGCGGGCAGTACAAGAAGAACCGGCTCGATCACGAGTGGTGCCACGGCCTGGACTGCTCCGGCCTGTGGGGCAAGGCGACCGGCCCGCCCGGCAACGAGTTCAGCGGCAACTGCCTCGGCGACATGTTCGGCTGCGGCGACACTTTTCCGGGCGGGCCGGACCAGGGGCTGTGGTTCAGCGAGGTCACGGGCATCTACTGGGAAGGCCTCGTGCCGAGCTGGTATCCCGGGTGCAACGGCATGCCGGGTTGCAGCTCGGATTGCTCGTTCGGCGACACGCTGGCGCTGCCGCCGGAGATCCCGGGCTACGGCTATCACGATCTCAATGGTGACCCGCTTTGCGCGCAGTTCGTCGATGCGCTGAGCGGCTGCTTCTCGGCATGGAACGGCAGCGCGTGCTGCACGGGTCACATCTGCCAGTGCTCGCTGGGCGACTTCCCGGTGTGCAAGGGCGACGCGGCGTGGGTCGCGGTTGATCTGAATCTCGACGGCAGCGGCCGGCCGTACCGGAACTTCACCGGCCGCAACGGCAACCTGCCGCCGTACGAGGGCCGCGGCGTGCCGCGCCTGCGCGACTACGACCTGACGAAAGACCCGGCGACGTGGATGCACGATTGTCCCTGCGAGACGTGGACGGGAGCTGGCCAGTGCGTGATCTGAAAGACCTGCCCGTGCTCGCATCAAGCGGCGTCACCGCCAACGGCTACGACTATCTGCGCAGCCGCGGCGTGCCGGCCGGGCGGCTCGACGCGCTGATTCCGCTGTTCGACCTGCGCTACGACGACCAGGAGCGGCGCGTCGTGTTCCCGGTGCGCGAGGGCGGCGTCGACCTGGGCTACACCGCCCGCGCGATCGACACGAAGCAGCGCAAGCGCTGGCTCAGCCACCCGGTCGAGGGCGGGCATAAGGTCGTGATCTACGAGCCCGATCGCGTTCTCGCCGGCGGCGACACGCTGTTCGTCGTCGAGGGGCCGTTCGACGCGTTGATGGTCACCGCGGCGATGCAGCCGGGCAATGCGTCGGTCGCGACGGCGTTCTTCGGCTCGCTGCCGACGAGCGAGCAGCTCGGGTATGTCACGAACGCGATCCCGCTCTACCGCATGGTTTTCATCATGCTCGACGCGAACGTCTACGGCCGCTGCCGGCGGCTCGCGCAAGACCTGGCGAAGGCGACGGGCGCGCCGAACGTCGGCTCGATCCACATCGGCGGCGAGAACCGCGACCCGGGCGCGACGCGCTTCGCCGAACTCGAAGCCCTGGTCGCCTTCGCGTCGGCGTCGTGGCAGACGGAGATCCGGTGGATGTGGGAGCGCCGGCTCGTGTTCGGATACGTGGCGTGAGGATGACAGAGGACGAGGCAATGGTCTCGCACGAAGAGGTGAAATCATGCCGGTGATCTCGATCAACGTCGGCCCCAAACGCGTCCACCTGACGGCGTATTGCCCGGACGACGAGCTCGGGCTGCTGGCCTGCGACTACGTGCTCGCCCGCGCCGTCGAGCTGCTCGACGGCTCGAGCGAGACGGAGCTGCGGCGTTGGTTGATCGAGCGCGAACCGGCGATCGCCGAGTTGTTCGCCAAGCTCGACGCCGGCTGGAAGCTACCGAAAATGAACGACTTCACGGTAGACCCGAGCAACGCGCCATCCGAGGCGCGGATCATCCGCCATCTTTTGCGCGAACGGATCGAGCAATGCGCAGGTCGTCCGGCTCACGAGCTCGCTCTGGACGCGGCCGGCCCGATCGTCGCGCCGGCACCGAGCGCACCAACCGCAGGCCGCGCGACGGGCTGTTGCAGAAACAAGGACGAAAAGGATGTACCCGCGGGCTCGAAGCGCTGCGGGAAGGAAAGCACGGAGGCGTGAATCATGACGAGCATCTTCGAGATCACCGATTGGTCGCACGTGGCATCGTTCTTCATCTGGACGCTGGCGGTTTGCGCCATTGCCAAGGCGCTGTTCGGCTCGCTGCCCGCGGCCGAGCTCCAGTACCGCCTCTCGCTGCGCGACGCCCCGCGCCGCCAGCGCCTAAGCCGGCTGAACTGGGAGATCAACAACCGCGCCAAGTGGGAAGAGGACGTCTCCCGCCGCTCGCCACACGCGGCCCGGCAGCCGCTCACCGACGACGAGATCGAAGCGAAGCGCCGCGAGCTCCAGCAGCTCGCGCGAACGTCGCTGGCCTGGCGCGCTTTCACGTACTTCATGGGCTGCTTCGCGTGCCAGACCTTCTGGACGGCGGTTGTCGTGTTTGTGGCAACTCGCGGCGTGGAAGACCCCGTGCAATGGCTGTTCTCGGCGGCGGCCTACTCTGGCGCCGCCGTGCTCTCTGCACCCATTGCCGTCGAACGAGGCGGAGTCAAGCGGACGGGAACGCGCGAGCAAGGATGCGCGAACTGTGGCAGATGAACCCAATGTGCGACGGATGCGAGAGCGGGTGTCTTCCGCCCGCGACCACGCGGCACGTCCTCAGAGTTTCTCGGAGCGCATCAGTCGAAGCCCGTTGAAGACGACCAGTAGCGACGCGCCCATGTCGGCCGCGATGGCCATCCACAGGTTGGCCAGCCCTGGGATCGCCAGCGCCAGGAAGATCGTCTTGATGCCCAGCGACAGGCCAATGTTCTGCGCAATGACGCCGCGTGTGCGGTGGCTATGGCGTATCAGCCAGGGCAGCTTGTGCAGGTCGTCGGTCATCAGGGCGATGTCGGCAGTTTCCAACGCTGCGTCGGTGCCTCCGGCGCCCATGGCGACGCCGACGTTCGCGGCCGCCAACGCCGGCGCGTCATTAATCCCATCGCCCACCATGACGACGTGCTTGTGCGCCTCGCGGAGCTCCTCGACGGCCTTCACCTTGTCCGCCGGCAGCAGTTCGGCGCGCGGCTCGATTGGGCCGCACTCTTCGGCGATGGCCTGCGCCGTCCCCACGTTGTCCCCGGTGAGCATGACGACACGCTCGACGCCTACTCCACGCAGTGCCGCGACGGCGGCTGGTGCGTCTTCGCGAAGGCCATCGGCGAGCAGGATCACGCCCAGCGGACGCTCGGACGAGGCGAGACCGACCACGGTATGGTGGCAGTCTTCATGCTCCAGCATGACGCGGTGAATTTCATCCGTGCAGGCGCTTCGTTCTTCGAGCAGGCGGTGGCTTCCGAGCACGTAGCACTCGCCGTCGACCATGGCCTGCGCGCCCTTCCCGCGAATGGCTTGATAGTCTCGACACGGCGGTGGCAAGATGCCGTGCTCGTTGGCGTGCGCGACGATTGCCGCAGCGATGACGTGTTCGCTGCGCTGCTCGATCGCGGCCGCGAGTTCGAGGAGGCGTTGCTTCGTCGCGCCGTTGAGTGGAATGACCTCCTGAACGACGGGCTTGCCGTGTGTCAGTGTCCCCGTCTTGTCAATCGCGACCACACGCGTGCGGCCGATGGCCTCCAGGAACTCGCCGCCCTTGACCAGCACGCCGTTGCGCGCCGCCGCGGCCAGGGCACTGACGACAGACACGGGCGTCGAAATGACGAGCGCACACGGGCAGGCGATCACCAGGAGGACCAGTGAACGGTAGAACCAGACCGACCACGACGCGCCGAGCAGCAGCGGCGGCGCCACGCAGAGCAACACCGCACCGACGACTACGGCCGGCGTGTAGTATCGCGCAAACGTCTCGACGAACTGCTCGGAGCGGGAGCGGCGCGCCTGCGCCTGCTCCACGAGACGAATCACACCCGCAAGCACGGTGTCGCCGACCGGCTTCGTGACTTCGACAGTGACGGCGCCATCCTGATTGACCGTCCCGGCGTAGACCTCGTCGCCCGGCGATTTGTCGACAGGCGCCGACTCGCCCGTGATCGGGGCCTGGTTTACGGTCGTTTCGCCGTCGATGACCTTGCCGTCCAGCGGAAACTTCTCTCCCGGGCGAACGATGATGCGGCTGCCTGGGTCAACTTCCGCGACGTCGAGGTCTTGCTCGGACCCATCCGGCCGCACGACCCTGGCCCGCTCTGGACTCAGTTCCATCAATGATTGGATGGCTCTGCGGGCGCGGTTGACACTCCAAGTTTCCAGCAGGTGCGACACGGCGAACAGCACGGCAACCGTGGCGCCCTCGAGCCACTCGCCCAGCGAGACTGCGCCGACGACCGCGATGGTCATCAGCACGTTCATGTCGAGCCGAAGCCGTCGCAACGCGGCCCAGGCCTTCGGGCCGACGTAGCGCCAGGCGGCCGCAATCGCCAGAAGGTAGGCAAGCGCCGCGGGCCATGCCGTGTGGAGAAACGTGGTGGCCGGGATAAGCGACAGGGCGGCGCCGAGCGCCGTGGTTACAGCCGAGATGACCGCCATCCATAGAGGCCCGCGCGGCACGGCGGGCTGCATCTGCCGGGGTCGTGAGGACGCGTCTTCGACGACAGTCGCGCTCATGCCGGTGGTGCGAACGCGCCGGATGATCTCGTCCGCGTCGATATCCGCGGGGTCGTGTTCGACCGTCATTGTCGCCCGCATCAGGTTGAACGACAGTTCACTTACGCCGTTCACGCCGCCCAGGCACTTGCGCAGCTCCGCGATCTCATCGGGGCAGTCCATCCCCGAGATGCGAAGTGTCTTGGATTCTGTCGCCATGGATGAATCGTTACTTAATAGCCGTCACGTAGTAGGCGGCAGTAAAGCGCGACGTCGTGTAGCCGGTCGCGCCGAGGATCTCCGCCGAACGCATTCCGCTCGCCACCAGCTTCGCCAGGTAGGACCTACCTGGTAGGGCGCCGGCGACTCACCCCGACCAGGCGTCCTGGGACGCCAATACGTCCTCTGGAATGGACTCCACGACCAAGAGGTCTGCCGCGGCCAAGGCCCCGCCCGGCCGGAGCACGCGGCAGATCTCGGCGAACGCCGCGCCCTTGTCCGGCACGAGGTTTAGCACCCCATTGGAAATGACGAGGTCGAATGAGGCGTCCTCAAACGGCAGCTGCTCTGCCGAGCCTTCATCAAAATCCACGTTATTCAGGTCGAATTCGCCGCAGGCTTTGCGCGGCCACGCCAGCATTTCCGCGGTCAGGTCCAAGCCCATGGCGCGTCCTGCGGGCCCGACCTGGAGCGCGGCCACGAACGTGTCCAATCCGCAGCCGCAGCCTACGTCCAACACGCGGTCCCCGAGCGCCGCCTGGCGGATCGTGAACGGGTTGCCGACGCCGACGAACCGGTCGACTACGTCGCCCGGTACGGCGGCTAGCCACTCCGGGCGGTAACCCAGTCCCAGCGCGCTTTTGCGTCCGACCGGGTACGTGAAGCGGCCCTCCGGCTGACGGGCAACGGCGCGGTACTTCTCCTTCACTGCGCTGCGGAGCTCCGCTTGGCGGTGTTCGGGGAGGCGGTCATCGAGCATGGCTTCTCTCCGGTTTGGTTCGTGCGATTATCGGTTGGATGCGGTCGGCACCTTAATCGGTCTGCTTGGCCGCGTCGGCCTCTGACGGTACATTTGCTCGATGACAGCACGACAACAAAGAGCGACACATATCGGTTGGTCATGGTGAGTTCCCTTCGATCGCCGCGGTAAACCCGAGATGACGAACCTCTTCCTCGACGCGTGGCATCACCGCCCTGTCAAGCACGTGGACTCGTGCCGTCCTCGTTGTGTAGTCCACGTCTGCGTGCGTAACGCCGTCGACTCTCGATAGCGCCGCCGCCAGGGATGTAGCACAAGCGTCGCAGTGCATGCCTTCGATCGCAAGACGGACTTCAATACCGAAATCCTGCCTAGCCGACGTCTTTCCCTGATCGGCGACAAGTCCGCTGACATACTGCGGAAACAGCACAAGGGCGGCGACGATCGCCGCGGAAACAAACCATGCCGCTCGCCGCCATCGACCCGTCCCTGCGGGCGCGCCCGCGCAGCAGTCGGCGGTACTCGGCGACTTCCGGATGAAAGTAAAGTACGCGCTGACACTCAGCAGAACGACGGCGAAGGTAATGAACACTGGCCGCCACGCGGCGAAGAAGGAGGACACGCCTGCCGCCGACGCGCCGAATGCCAGCAGCAACAACGGCACCCAGCAGCACGCGCTCGATACGGCGGCTGTGGTGATGGACCCGACCGTTGCAACGCTTGTCATCCGTCGGTTGAGACGAAAGCGGCGGCGGTCTGCTGCGGGCACTGGAGCGTTGGAACGGCAGCATGAGTCCGCGCCCGCCGTAGCGTCGGACAATGTGAAGTCCGTCACGTCTCGCGCCCGGTTGATGCCCAGTGCCGCGCTGAGCATCTCGATGCTGGGAAGTCCGTCGGGTGTATTGTAGAGGCGGCACGACATGGCAAAGTCCGTCCGCGTCCGCGCCGACGGCTCAACGTCCAGGTCGTCCACCTGCACAGTTGGCGAGCCCAGGAACCGCAGGCGCCGCACATCGTCGGGCCCGACGACCTCCAGCTCCTCAACCTCGCTGTCGAGATTGTGAGTTGATACTAGTCTGCGTACCCGCTCAACGGTCGGCGCGTGGTTGGGGCACCCTTCGAAATACAATACGGCCACCTTCATCGCTTTACGCTCTCAACTCATGTGCGATTACTTCTTGCCTCGGCAGCACGGAGGGACTTCCGCATCAGCAGTGGCCGAGCCATGCTGCGCCGGGCAGCGATCCTTGCAGATCAGCTCGCCGGTCAGCGGGCAGACAATGCGCCCAGGGCAGTCCGGTCGGTCCGGGTCCACCGTGGTACACTTATCTCGACAGATGAGCTCCCCCGTCTTCGGGCACACGATCTTTCCCGGGCAGTCGGGGCGATCCGCCTGAGCAGTCGCGTACTTGACCGCACCCAATGATGCCAAGCCCAGTCCGGCAAGTGCAATCAACGTGACAACAGATTTCTTCATGGTCGACTCCTTGTCCTGGCGGGCTGTAAGTCTCGAAGCACCGCGCACTCGCCCGCGGAAGTGCGGCAACGTTCCAGCGCCCGCGCCAACGCGGATCGGACGCGTTTCAGATCCTTGATTCTCCGGTCGATGTCCTCAATCCGATGCTCCAGGAGCGGCTGCACTTCGGACCGACACGCTCGCGAATCGGCGGCGTCCAGTGCGAGCAGACGGCGAATGTCGTCCAGCGCGAAGCCGACCGCCTGCGCTGAGCGGATGAAGAGCAGGCGCTCCACGGTCTGCGCGTCGTACAATCGGTACCCCGCCCCGCTCCGTTTGCTCGGCGCCAATAGCCCTTCGCGCTCGTAGTACCGAAGCGTGGTCGCGGCGACGCCCGCCGCATCGGCAGCCTGGCCGATCGTCATCAAGCCGTTGGTCTTAGCGGTCTCCATAACGCACCTATCACGAGTATACACCTTGCACCTGGATGTAAGGTCAAGGCGTGTTTTGCGGCAGAGCGTCACTGATTCGTAACACGATGTTGAACAAGAGCTTACACTGCGTTGCGGGGCATTCCCCCGTCACGGCCCCCACATGTGCTGGGCTCGCGAGGCAGGGCCTATTCGATGCTCTGTAAGCGCGCACCGGTCCGGATCTTGATAGCCTGCGTGATGTCATAGATGAAGATCTTGCCGTCGCCCGCGCTTCCGGTGTGCGCCGCTTGCTGGATCAGGCCGACCACGGTGTCCACCTGTTCATCATTCACCACGCATTCGAGCTTGACCATTTCCGTCGTGCCATACTGGACTGGCGCAGCGGACGACGGTGGCTGCCGCCCGACGGTGCGACCGAAGCCGTGAACCGTCGATACCGTCACGCCGGGCAGCTCCGGGTGGGTGTGCAAGGCAGCGAGGGTCGCATCGAGCCGATGCGGCCGAATGACCGCTTTGATTTCCTTCATCTCAACCAACTCCTCTGGTGGTTCTGCTAGATCTCCACCTCAACATGCGCGGGCGCGAACCACTTGTACAACGCGGGCAGAACGAGCAGCGTCAAGAGCGTCGAAGTGATAAGTCCGCCGACGACCACGATCGCCAATGGACGCTGGACCTCGCTGCCGGTTCCATGCGATAGAAGCAGCGGAATCAAGCCCAGGGCCGTCGTGATCGCCGTCATCAGCACGGGCCTGAGACGGAGGCACGCGCCACGCACGGACGCCTCGTTGAGCGGCACGCCGCTCCCGACGAGCTGGTTCAGATAGGTCACCAGGACCATGCCGTTTTCCAACGCGATTCCGAACAACGCGATGAAGCCAACGGAGGCGGGGACCGAGAGGTTTTCGCCCATGAACCAGAGTCCGATCACGCCGCCGACCAGGGCCAGCGGGATGTTCAGCAGGATCAGAATGGAGTTCTTCAAGGAGCCGAAGCTGCTGAACAGTAGGAGAAAGATGATGACCAGCGTCGCCGGCACGACCAGTGCCAGCCGCTTGTTGGCCTCTTGCTGTAATCGAAACTGCCCACCCCAGGTCACGAGATAGCCCGGCGGCAGATCGACCTGTGCGTCAATGGCGCCTTGGGCCTCTTCGACGAAGGTGCCGATGTCACGTCCAATCACGTTGCACTGGATCGTGATAAAGCGCTGGCTGTCTTCGCGGGTGATCTGACGCGGCCCGACGATTTCCTCAACCGTCGCCAACTCGTCCAGTGGGATTCGCATGCCGTCCGGGCCGGCGACCAGGATTTCGCGAATCGCATCGGAAGTGGTTCGGGCCTCCGGGCTGTAGCGGACCAGAATGTCAAAGCGGCGGACGCCCTCAAATACCTGGCCTGAGACCTCTCCGCCCACGGCTGCCCGGATCACCTCCTGCACGTCTTCGACGTTCACACCGTACCGGGCGATGGCCTGTCGATCCACGCGGATGAGCAGCTGCGGCGTCCCAGAAACCTGGTCCACCTGCGTGTCCGCGGCGCCGCGTACGGTCCCGACTACGGCGGCGATCTGGTCGGCTTTCTGCTTGAGCACCTCCAGGTCTTCGCCGAACAGCTTGACGGCCAGTTCGGCGCGGACGCCTTCGAGCAACTCATCGACGGTCATCTCGATCGGCTGGGTGAGATTCGCCATAGCCCCCGGCAACCCCTCCAGCCTGTCACGTATGGCGTCTTCGAGCGCCTCCTGGTCGAAGCTCGGACGCCACTCGGCCTCTGGCCTGAGCAACACGTACATCTCGGCGCTATTGATCGGGTCTGTGTGAGCGCCCACTTCGCCGCGCCCGATGCGGGTCACGACCTCGCGCACCTCCGGGATCGTTAGCAACCGACGCTCGGCCATCATCGTGGTGCGCGTGCTCTCGACCAGCGCGATCGACGGGGCCATGGTCAGCCGGGCAACAATCGTGCCTTCCTTCAGTTTGGGCGTGAACTCGGACCCGAGTCGTGGAAAGACCCAAGCTCCCATGGCAAGCAGGATTATCGCCAGCATGACGGCCGCCGCCCTGAATCGGACGAAGAATCGAACGAGCGGTCGATAAGGCGCCAGCAGCAGCCGAACAACATGTGCCTCCTTGCTGTGCTGTGGGTCTACTTTGTGCGGGCGCCGCATGAGCAACTGGCTCAGCGTCGGGGCGAGCAGCACCGCGAAGAGCAGCGATCCGAACATCGCAAGGGCGACGGTGTAGGCCAACGGCCGAAACGTCTTGCCTTCCACACCTTGGAGCGTAAACAGCGGCAGAAAGACGATGACGATGATGGAAATCGCGAAGACGATCGGCCGTCCAACCTCCAGGCAGGCACGGGAGATCGCGTGCAGTTTGGGTTCATCCGTGGGCGATTCACGCAGCAACCGATCGACGTTCTCGATCATTACGATGGTGCCGTCCACCATCATGCCGATGGCGATGGCCATTCCGCCCAGCGACATCAGGTTCGCCGAGATGCCGAAGTAGCCCATCAGGATGAATGCGAAGAGCACCGAGAACGGGATCGACAGCGCGACGATGACGCTCGGGCGGATTCCGCCCATGAAGACCAGCAACACAATCGCCACGAGCACGATGCCCTGCACCAGCGCGGACGTCACCGTGGTGACGGACGCCTGCACAATGCTCTTCTGCTCATAGTAGGGGACGATGCGGACGCCCTCGGGCAGGATTCTGCTGATCTCTTCCAGCTTTCGCTCGACGCGTTCGATCACGGTGGAAGAGTTGGTGCCTACCAGCTTGACCACCATGCCGGCAACCACTTCTCCCGTTCCGTTACGGGTCTGTACGCCGCGACGGACGGCGCCGCCAATCCGTACATCCGCCAGGTCGCGAAGATAGATCGGACGACCGTCGACAGTCTTCATGATGATCGAGTTCAGGTCGTCGATACCGGTCGCAAGTCCGACCGAGCGCACGACGTACTCCTCGGCGTTCTTCTCGATGAACTGCGCCCCGACGTTGAGGTTGTTCGCCCGAATCCGCTCGATCACGTCTTCGAGCGTCACGTCGTATCGCAGCAACGCGGCGGGGTCGATAACGACGTGATACTGCTTCTCCCAGCCACCGATGCCGAGCACCTCCGTGACACCGGGGACGGTCTGGAGGTGGAACTTGACGACCCAGTCCTGGATCGTTCGCAGCTCCTCCAACGAGTATTCGCCGGTCGTGTCTTCCAGGTAGTAGAAGAGAACCAGGCCCATCCCGGTCGAGATGGGGCCCATTGCTGGCTCGCCGAAGCCCTCTGGAATCTGCTCTCGTGCCTCTTGCAGCCGCTCGTTCACGAGCTGGCGGGTGAAGTAAATGTCCATCCCGTCTTCGAAGTAGACGTTTACGACCGACAGCCCGAAGTTGGAGACCGAACGGATCTTCTCCACGCCCGGCAAGCCGGTCATGGCGACCTCGACCGGGTAGGTGACGTATTTCTCGATCTCCTCAGGCGCCAGCCCTTCCGTAAGCGTGAAGACCTGGACGAGATTGGGCGAGACATCGGGAAAGGCGTCGACCGGAAGCCTCAGGTACGAATAGTAACCTCCGGCCATCACGAGGACGGCCAGAACAACCATGAGCAGTCGGTTGCGGAGGCTGAACTGGACGAGTTTATCAATCATGGCGCGCGATGACCCTCGGGACTAACTAATGGGCGTGTCCTTCCCCGCCGAAGCTCTCCTTGCCAAGCTCGGCCTTGAGCGCGAAGGCGCCCTCGGCAACGTAGCGCTCGCCGGGCCGCAAACCCGCGACGATCTCGACGTGCGTGCTATTAGCGCGACCGAGTTTGACGTGCCGCGGCTCGAAACCCGCATCGGTCACCACGAACACACAGGGTTCGTCCTCGACCATCTGCAAGGCTGCCTGGGGGACAAGTAAGGCCACATCGACGTTCTCCGTGCGGACGTGGCCGGTGACAAAGAGGCCGGGTCGCCAACGACGGTCGTCGTTCGGCAAGACAGCGCGCGCGATTGCCGTGCGCGTGGCCTCGTCCACAACGCGACTGACGTACGCGACGGACGCCGTGGCCTCGGCGATGTTGTGACCGGTCACAATCCTCACGGCCTGCCCGCTGCGGACTGTCGTAAGGTCCTTCTGATAAACGGTGAGGTTGACCCACACATCGCCGAGATCGGCGATTTGGAATACGTCGGACTCAGTCGTGACGACTTCGCCGGTCGTAATGTGCCTGGCGATCACGGCGCCGGCGAAAGGCGCGCGCAGCTCGTGAAAGGCAAACTGCTCGTCGCTCTGCTGGTCGATCGCGGCCAGCTCGTCGTTCGGCACGCCGAGTGTGTGCAGCTTGAACTCGGCAGCGCGCAGTTCGATCTCCGCCTCGGCCAGGTCGCGCTTGGCCGCGAGGAACTCCAGGTCCGGGACGATGCCCTTCGTTCTTAGTTCCTCATTTGCGGCAAGATTCGCCTGTGCCAGCGCCAGTCGCTGTTTCCCGGCCAGGTAAGCCGCCTTGGCCTCGGCCAGCTCGCGACTCTCAAGCACCGCCAGAACGTCACCGGCCTCAACTGGATCGCCGACGCTCTTCTTCACTTCGCGCACAATCCCGGCGACTCGCGGCACGATGTGGGCCAGGTTGTTGGGGTTCAGGATCACTTCGCCCGGCAGGGCTATGGTCTGAGTGAGTGGGCCCCCGGTTGCAGTGGTGATTTCAATGCCCGCTTCCTTGATCACCTCGGGCGACAGCTGAATCGGGCCGTGCTCCTCCTCGTGGTCGTGACCCTCGTGCCCGTCACCCTCGGCGTGATGCGGTTCGGCCCGGCCATGAGATTCGTCACCGTGCGCGTCGTACTCATCTTCGTCGTGCGCTCCGTGCTCGTGCTCGGGCGCCCCGCTTGCCCAATCAGGCAGCAGACCGCGCGATTGAGCGAAGTAGAGTCCGCTCGCACCGATCAGAATGCCGAACACGGCAACGAGCGCCTGAATACCGACCTGTTTACCGCTCATATGGTCATCTCCCGGCGGTAGCCGCCGAACACCGCTTACAGAAGCCAGGCGGCCAGCGCCTCGCGCGCAAAATCAACAACGAACCCATGCAGAGTCTCTGCGTTGATCGGTTCGCAGCCGCTGATCAGCAATAGCAGTGCGACGCTTGACCCCACAATGCCCCATCGTCGGGCCGCTTTGCCGGCAACGTGGTTGTTCATGGTCTCACTCCGTCGTTCGATTCGCCGCGGTCGCCTTTGGCGGCGTCGGTCTCACTCGTTCGGTCATCCGGACCCTTCGGCGTGGGCTGGCTCGTGGGGCTGGTGGTTCGAAGCAGCTCGGCGATCGGAAGCCCAACGGCCCCTTCGAGCTCGGGCACGACCGCGGCGGCGGCTCGCAGCGCCTCGGCGTAGCTGTCGCGTGTCGTCAGAAAGGTGCGCTCGGCATCGAGCACCGAGAGAATCGACGCCTTGCCGGCGTGGTACGATTCGCGAGACATGTCGAGGCTCTTCTGGGCCTGCGGAACGACCTCGTCGCGATAGAAGCGGGCGACGTCCCACGCTGTCCGCGCTCGATCGGCAGCTTCGCGAACCTCCTGGTCGATCGTGCGCTCCAGCCCTCTGAGCAAGCTGAGCCGTTGTTCCAGCGCGTACCGTGCCTTGGCGATCTGCGCCTGGTTCTGATCGAAGATCGGAAGTTCCAGCGAGAGCGACGGACCGATGATGAAGTCAGTGTCTTTGTCCCGTGCCGAGCGCGGCTCGATACCGGGCGCGGTCAGTTGGCCGGCGGCGATCGACGTCCGAGCGGTATCAGCTAGAAGGTCGCGGTCCCGGCTTCTCGGTCGGGCGTCGCGCTCGAATGCCAGGCCCAGTAAAACGTTAGGAAATACGCGCCGAACTTCGAGCGCCAGCCGCTCCTGCGCGGCGAAGGTGGACTGTCGCAGTGCTCTCGCGTCCAGGCGTTCGGTGTGCGCGACGCCAGTCAACGATTCATCGTCGAGCGCGTGCGCCGGAGGGTCAGGCAAGGCATCGGTCAGAACGATCTCGTCTGCGCGCAGCGAGAGGTTCAACGCGGTCGCCAGTGTCCGTCTGGCGGAAGCAGCCGCCAGCCGCGCCTGTTTGACTACCAGTTCCGCATCAAGCAGGACTCCACGCGCCAGGTTGACATCCAACTCGCTTCCAGCACCCGCCTGCCGACGAAACTCGGTCAGTTCCAAGACTCTCTGACCTACCTCCAGGTTCTCTTTCGCAATCTCAAGCCGCAGGTCGGCGCCGACGGCCGCGTAGTACGCCGTCTTAGCGCGCACCGCCGTCTCGGCCGCCAGCCGCGCAACGGACAGGATCGTCTCGTCGAGGCTTCTCTCTGCGGCGCGCTTGCGCGAGGGGATCTGCCAGAGGTCGGCGATGTTCTGGGACAGGTCGAAGTCGATGTTCGCCAGCCCGCCCGCCGAAGGAAGCCGCACGGCGAAGGCAAGCGACGGATTTGAAAGCAACCCCGACTGCACGACCTCGGCTCGGGCCGCGCCGATGTCGTACAACGCGGCTTGCAGCTCAACGTTGTTGAGCAGCGCAACCTGTGCCGCCTCTTCCGCGGTCAGGCCGCCAGATAGGCACTGATCGACGTACCGGGCGTCCGATTCCAGCCGCTCGGGGCTGAACAGGCGCGAATGGCCTGTAGATCGCCCCGCGTGTTCCGCTGCTCGTTGATAGTCGGGCTGCGGATTTACGGTGGCGCAGCCGGCGAGAGCCGCCGCCACGGCGCAGGTCGAGCCGAGCGCCACTCGGTTCATCCAGATACCCATGCTTGCTGATCCCTCGAGCCAGTCGGATCGCCGCGGTCAGGCGCAGCGGCGCGCGAACAACCGGTCCGCGAGTGCTCCCGCGGACTGGACGACTACTGGTCGAGACGGAATCAGTTCAGAAGCGGGAGTCCGGAGTCGGCATACCGGGACGTGCGGTTTGATTGGGCATGCGAGTCTTGGGGGTGAGCTGCATACGCAGCGATGATCCCATCGCCGAGAATTTCGGCCGCCGAGGGCAGCGCGATCGGGGCAAAGTTGGTCGGGACGCGCGGCCCGTCATCGGACCGGGTCAGAACGGGCGAGCATGGGTCTTCGAGGCAGTTTGTCTCGTGGTTGCAGGTCGCCCCTGGCGCGCAGGTGCTGCACTCGTGCGACAGCACCCCGCCCGCGCAGAGCACGGGCATGAGCAAGAACGCCCAAGCGGTCACAAGTAACATGGGTAATCGGCCGAACATCGTGTCGGATTCTACTCAGGAGTTGCTTCACGTCAAGCCGGTCGTCCGCAGGTCGCTTCTCCGATGTGGTCGACGACGAGCTCGCGGCGCTCGCAGGCGAACTGGGCAATCCAAGGACGGCGACGAAGATGGTCGAGGCCGATCACGCGCTCGTCCGCTTCTACATGCCCGCGGTGGCGAGATTGTTCGCAGCCGCGAGTGCCGGCACTGCCGGGCGGCGGTTGATCACGTACGAGCGCGTCGCGTTCTGGTGGGACTCCGAGAGCGCACTTTTCGATCGACAGGGCGTAACTGCATTCCGGGTGAGGCTTGCCCGCCCTGCGACCGCCGCATATACTCCCAGGGGGTATATCGCAGAGGAAACATGTCGCACATCGCACACGACAAGCGTCGCCTGACCGCGCGGCTGAACCGGCTTGCGGGGCAGATCGAGGGGGTCCGCCGCATGGTCGAGCAGGCCGCAGGCGACGACGACCAGACCTGTTTTCGCGTCCTTCAGCAGATGGCGGCGGCCCGTGGCGCGATGAACGGCCTGATGGCCGAGCTGATCGAACAACATCTGGAGCACCACATCGTGCGCGTGAACGGCCCTTCGAAGCGGCGTTCCGGCGCCGGCGAGTTGATCCGCGTGCTGCGGAGCTTTTCAAAATGATCGCCCGATTCCGAGATCGTGAAGTACTCCAGCAGGTCGCCATGACCGGCACGGCCGGGGCGTTGATCGGCGCCTGCTGGGTACTACGGCTCTGGTTTCCCAATCCGACTGCGGAAACGATTGTGGCGCTGCTGGCGACGGCTCTTTGCGGCGGCTCGATCGTGGTTCGCGCCGCTCGCGGGCTGCTGAGCCGCCAGGTAAACGTCGATGAGCTCGTGAGTATCGCGATCGTCGCGTCGCTCACCATCGGCGAGTATCTCACCGCCGCGACCGTCGGCTTCATCATGGTCTTGGGCAGCCTATTGGAATCGTGCACTTCCGCCCGTGCGCGCAGCGCAATCGAATCGCTCGTTTCGCTTGTGCCCGACACCGCCCGGATCATCGAGAACGGCCAGGAGCGGACCGTGCCGCTGTCGGAGGTATGCGTCGGACAACGGGTGCTGGTGAAGCCGGGTGAGAAGATCGCGGTGGACGGCGTGGTGACGGATGGAGCCGCGGGCGTGGACCAGTCGGCGGTCACCGGGGAACCGATCCCGCGCGACGTCGGCGCGGGCGCAAACGTGTTCGCCGGCACGTTCGTTCACGGTGGAGCGCTAACGCTCCGCGCCACGCGCGTCGGCAATGATTCGACGCTGGGCAAGATCGTGTCGCTGATTCGGGAAGCAGAAACGCACCAGGCGCCGATTGTGCGGAGCGCGGACGCGTTCGCGAAGTGGTTCACGCCGGGCATTCTCGCGCTGGCGGCCGTAGTGTGGCTCGTCAGCGGCGACTTCATGCGCTGCGTCAGCGTGCTGGTGGTCGGATGCCCGTGCGCCCTGATCCTGGCGACGCCCACCGCCATCGTGGCCGCGATGGGAACGGCCGCTCGACACGGGATCATGATCAAGGGTGGACGATTCCTCGAAGCCGCCGCGGAGGTGGACACCGTGGCGGTGGACAAGACCGGCACACTGACGCTCGGGCACCCCGTCGTGCAACGCGTTGAGGCGTTCGACGGCGCGACGGCAGATGAAGTCCTCACCTGGGCGGCCGCGGTGGAGCGCAAGAGCGAGCACCCCTTCGGGGAAGCGATCATCCGCGAAGCCGAGCGCCGTGGCCTGCCGAATTTGCCCGTCGGTACATTCGCCAGTTCGACCGGCGCCGGGGTCAGCGGCCAGGTGAATGGCGCCTGCGTGCGGGTCGGCCGCAACAGCCACGTCCAGGCGACGATGCCCGGATGGTCAAGTCCCGAAGACGGAACCGTGCTGTGGGTGGCGCGGGATGCCCGCTGCGTCGGCGCCGTCGTGCTGGATGACTCGCTGCGGCCTGCCGCGCGAAGCGCGATCGACCAATTGAAGTCGATGGAGATCGAGGCGCATCTGTTTTCCGGCGATCGGGCGGTTGTCGTCGAGCGCGTGGCCGGCGCCGTTGGGATTGCTTCGTACCGCGGCGAGCTTCTGCCGCACGAGAAAGTCGCCGAGATCGAGGCGCTCTGCAGGAAGGGAAGTCGGGTCATGTACGTCGGTGACGGCGTGAACGACGGACCGGCGCTGGCATCCAGTCACGTCGGCGTAGCGCTGGGGGCGAGCGCGTCTCCGCTGGCTCTGGAGACCGCGCCGATCGCGATCCTGACCGCCGAATTGTTGCAGGTGCCGACCCTGCTGCGCCTAGCGCGGATCAGCAAGCGGCGAATCCTCGAAAACCTGCTGGTTTTCGGCGTGGTCTACAATGCACTCGCCGTCGTGCTGGCCAGCGTCGGAATCCTGTCGCCGATCATGGGCGCCATCGTGCACAACGTGGGATCTGTCGCCGTGGTGCTGAACTCCGCGCGCCTCGCGAGGTGGCGGGATCACGCGATTCGGCCAGATCGACTCGGCAGACTTGGGTAGTGCCGCACGGGATAGAGACTGCAATCCTCGTCACCGGCGGGCGTCAACGTCTGCCACTTTGAGTAGCATACGTATTGGCGATTCGTCAGACAGGAGTGGGTGCAACTCGATGCCGCGATTCGTTCCATTGATCAGTGTGCTTGTGCTGACTGGGTGTGCGACCCCGTTTCTGACAGTTGAGGACGGAGTGATCGGACCGCGAGGCAGCGCAGTGTTGGCAGCTTACCTGGAGCAGGAGCCAATACTCGGCGTACGCGACGGCGTGGAGAACGCGGAGATCCGCTTCTATGTCGGTGGGAAGTGCCTTGGAACGGCAAGGACGGATGACAACGGGCGCGCCCTGATGCATTGCGATCTCGGCGAAGCAACCCCAGAGTTTTCAGCCGCGACTGCTGTTTGGCATGGACGAGAGTTGAAGGCTCAGGGCCGGCTGTTTGAGTGGCGTACGGCCCGTACGGCGATCGCAGTGGACATCGACGACACGATTTGCAACACGGACCGCGATGACCTGTACTTTGAGGCAACGGACGACGATTCGGAACCGATCGGTGGTTCGCAGGATGTGTTGACAGAGCTTAGCCGGGACTATAACATCCTCTATCTGACGGCTCGGCCTCGGTTCTTGCTGAACAAGACACGAGCGTGGATGGATGCGCATGACTTTCCCATCGGCCCGGTGGTGACGGCGCCAGGCTGGCGAGCATCGCTTAAGGCTGAACGTTACAAGCGGGAAACCCTGACCTGCTTCCGGCGACATCTTCCAAGCCTCTTGATCGGCATTGGAGACAAGGAGTCAGATGCTCACGCCTACGCGGAAAACGGGATGCTGGCCATCAGAATCGGAGTAGATGGCTCGGCATCGACAGGACCGCAAACCGTTCTTCTGGCCAATTGGAACACGGTCGCCCGCTTTTTTGAAGCCAATCGGTCGGTGCTGTCGGCGCCCCAACGCCTGCGCGGCCCACTCGAACGCGGTATGATCAAAGAGGAGCTCACCCGCTTCTAAGCATTCCGACCTGATCGCCGTATCGGCTTGCTCCGTCCGCGTTTTCACTCTGGCGAGCGGCCTGAATTGACGGATGTGTTGCATGTCGGCCGTTGTGCTATGACCGTCATGATGACCACTGTTGCCGCGAGTGCGCAGCCGGCGCCAATCGTCAGGGGGAGCATGAGCCGCTGATCGAGGATTCGTACGTGCCAGAGCGAGCCGGCAAGAACACTCGCGGCGAGGAGGGGAAAGCGGCGTATCTGGCGGCTTCGTTTCGTAGTCCCTCGCAGTCTCCGATGCCGTCGTGGCCCGCTCAACGGCGTCGCGCGTATCCTGTATCAACTGCCGTTCAAGGGAATCGAGCCCTTTTACGGCTTGCTCGTATTCGAACTTTGCCCTCGCGATTTGTGCTTGGTTCTGGTCGAAGATGGGGAGCGTCAGGTCCAGACTTGGACCAAGGATTACATCGATCTCAGCCCGTCGTTCGGCCTGGCGCTGAGCGCGCGACTCAATGTCGGGCGCTGTCAGCGTTCCGTTCGCAATGGACGCACGCGCCGTATCCGCCAACAGCTTGCGTCCGGGGAGTGCCCGCCGATCGCTGCGCTCTAATCCGAGGCCAAGCTCGACGCTCGGGAAAACTTTCCGATACTCCAGTTCGACCTTCTCGGCCGCTGCGGCGACTGCGTTTGCTGCGGCGCGAACGTCCAGGCGATTATCGAGCGACAATCGGACGATCCGATCGCCGTCGAGATCGGCGCAAGCGGGCGTTACGAGGCCGTCCCGTAGGACAAGGTCTTCGGCATGGCGCGTGAGACCGAGGAGCGAGGCCAGGCGACGCCGTTGTACACGCGTGTCGAGCCGGGCGGAGCGGACGTCCAATTCAGCGGACATCACGACGCCCCGCGCCAAATTCACGTCGAGCTCGCCAACGACGCCGGCCTGCTTACGGGCGAGCGCAGCATCAAGCAACTTCTGCACGATCGCGACGTTTTCGACGGCGATCTCCAGATTTCGGTCCGCGGCAGCAACGTCGTAGTAGGCGCTTCGAGCGTCAGCCGCCAACTGCGCCGCGCTGTGTGCTACCTCCAAAACCGTTGTGTCCAGCTCTCGCTGCGCCGCGCGTTTTCTCGCCGGTATCTGCCAGAGATCGACGAGTTCTTGGGCAATCGATGCTTCGATGTTGCTCCGGCCGCCGCCGGCTGGAAAACGAAACGACAGACCCAACGATGGATTGGAGAGCAGTCCGGATTGCACGACCTCGGTCCGGGCGACGCCGATGTCTTGAAAGAGCCTTTGCAGGCCTGGATTGTTGAGCAACGCTATCTCGACCGCTTCGTCGGCAGCCAGGCCGTCGGCCAGAAGATCGTTCACCTTCTGCGTGATGACCTCCTCGTCACCGGGCTCGTATACGCCGCCGCTGCCCGTCGCCGCGGCGACATGCTGTCTGGCGCGCTGGTAGTCGGGCTCCGGGTTGACCGTGGCACAACCAGCCAACACGGACATGATGAGGGCACTCGTGATGAATCGGTGAAGAGATCGCACAAGACAACTCCCCGCAGGCCACAGGAACCGCGCACGGTGACAGCGCGGTCGCGTTCCAGCGCGAACAAACAGGGCTTGGTTTGTGTTAGACTTGGAGGATCACAGTGCGCAGACTGCAGCCCGCTAGCGAGAGCGGCTTGTCACACGGCGCTGGGCAGCAAGGCGTGGTCGATACGTGTTCGAGAAGGAGACTCTCGCCGGAGAGCAGGATAGGCGCAGAAAATGGAATGGCGGCCTTGGCCTCGCGCAACGTCGATCCGGTGTCAATCGTGGGATCCTTCGAGGACGGCGGGATCGGTGCGTCGTGGTCGCTCGGCACCGTGGCCGCGACGGTGGAATGGTCGTGGAGAGACGCGTCGACAGGACCAGCGGCCACGGTACCCGCAGCATGGTTACACGACAGCGGCGCGGGCTCGTCCCACTCCAGCGGCCCGGCGAGGCAGTAGCAACCGAGGGCTACCCAACAGAGCAATTTTTGCAGACCGGCCTTCATCGAGTCTTCGATTATCAAGCCCTTCCCAGCCGACGTCAAGCCTCGCACCTGTTCGCACCTGAGCGCGCCATCCGAGGTCAGTCCCCATCTCGCTGCGGAACGTGCAGCGCGGTCACCGCCGGCTGCGCCCGTCGGGCGTACCTGAAGCAATGGCCCCGCGCCAACGACCGCTGCGTGAACCCGCGGCGACGCGTCGAAAACGCCCCCGACATTCGCATTTTGTTTGCATGCCATCATTGACAGCGCTTGATCCGTACATTATGCTAACACCTTGATCGGCCGCGGTCATCGGCCGATGCCAGCCAAGGCTGCCCGGCGCGGCCACGGAATTGCTCCCCAAGGACGGGGTCGCCCGGCGCTTTACGGCGTGTGCGCAGACGATTCCGGGCGACCGAACAGGCGGCCGAGCCGAGGCGGGGAATTTCTGCGCGACTCATCAGGGAGACTGGAGATGACGCAGGCTATGACAGCGCCCGGCAGGGCGAAAGTGCCGCCGACGGGCACCAGCGGACATCGGCTCAGGTCCGTTCGGATCACAGGCGGGTTCATGGACGGCGTGGCGCTCGACCTTTCGGATGGCCTCAACTGCCTGATCGGCGCGCGGGGGACGGGCAAGACAACCGTCCTGGAGCTGGTCCGGTACGCGCTCGACGCCCCGCGACCCGGTGACGACGCCGAGCGTCAGCGCAACGAGGCCCTCGTGCGAACGAACCTTGGCGACGGTACGGTGGAACTGATCATCGAGACTCGCGAAGCCTTGACCTACAAGGTCATGCGGGCTTGGCATGACGACCCCGTCGTGGTTACGGCGGACGGAGCCCCCACCGAGATATCGTTGCGCTCGGGCGGCATCTTCCGGGCCGACATCTACAGCCAGAACGAGGTCGAACGCATCGCCAACCAGGCTCTTTCGCAGCTCTCGCTGATCGACAACTTCGAGGCCGCGCAGATCACGCAGATTTCGGTGGAGATGCGCACGCTCAACTCACGGCTGGCGACGAACGCGACCTCGCTGATGCCCCTTCAGCACCAGATCACGGCCCTGAACGACGAGATCGCAGGCCTGCCGGGCATCGAGGAGAAGCTCAAGGCGCTCGGTCCGATCACCGGTCGCAACGCCGAGGCGGTTACGAAGGCCCAGGAGGCGAAGTCGCTGCGCCAGCGCGAGAGTCAGGCGCTCGACGGGCTCTGGCGCTTCCTGCAGGAGTACGACCAGCAGGTCGCGGCATTGCGGGGCCAGGTGGCCAACCGTACTTCACAGTGGATGAGCCGCGATGTGCTGGCTGGTCCCAATGGCCAGCGGCTCGCGAATGCCCGTCAGATGCTGCTCGACGGTGGGGCCGAGATCGACGAGCTGCTGCGCCAGGCCCGGGCGCGTCTGGCGCAGATTCAGTCGGCGCTTGGCGACGGGGGGACGGCGCTGCACGGCGCGCACGCCCAGCAGGAGGCAGCGTACCAGGAGTTAATCGCCAAGGACGGCGCGCTCCGAGGACAGGCCGCAGAGCGGACCAATCTAGAGCGGATGAAGAACGACCTACTGGCCAAGCAACGTGAGCGCGACGCGATCATCGAGAAGCAAACAACCCTGCAGCGCGAGCGCACGCAGTTGCTCCAGAGGTTGTCGGAACTGCGGGATCAGCGCTACACGGCGCGGACCGCGATCGCCCGCCGGATCAACGCGGCCCTCATGCCGACGATCCGGGTCACGATCGAGCAATCGGGGCACCTCGCCCAGTACCGCGCGTTGCTGGAGGAGGCCTTGCGCGGCTATGGGATGAAGCACGGCATGGTCGCGCAGAAGATCGTTGAGCGAATCGTGCCAGCTGAGCTCGTCGCCCTCATCCGGCGAGGCGACAGCGATGCGCTCGTGCAACGGGCCGAAATCAACGATGACCAAGCCCGCAAGGTTGTGGACGCGCTGAAGTGCGCCGAATCGCTGTTCTCACTAGAGACCGTGGAACTCGCGGATCGCCCGCGGATCGAACTGCGGGACGGCGAGACCTACAAGGCGTCGTCTGCCCTGTCCACCGGCCAGAAGTGTACGGCTATCCTGCCCATCCTGCTGCTCGACAGCGACAACCCGCTGCTGGTTGACCAACCGGAGGACAACCTGGACAACCGCTTCGTCTGCGAGTCTGTCGTCGAGAGCATCCGCAAGGTGAAGGGGCAACGGCAATTGATCTTCGTTACGCACAACCCCAACATCCCGGTACTCGGCGACGCCGAGCGGGTGTTCGTCCTGGATTCCGACGGCGTCCGCGCCCGCAAAGCGGCCGAGGGCGATGTGGACGAGTGCCGGGACGCGATCGTCACGCTCCTGGAGGGCGGCGAGGACGCCTTCAAGCGTCGCCAGGAAAGGTACGCCTACCGATGAGACCTTTCGGCGATCCGGCGTCGGTTGACCTCACCGAGGCGCTCTCCGAGCTCCGAGCGCATCGGGAGGCGATCCCCTGGCCGGAGCGCCGGCAAATCGTCGCCCGGATCGTAGGTCCGCTGTCCGAGGGACAGGCTGGCGACCCATTTCGTTCGCTCCTGCTGCTCCTGGCCGATGACCCGAAATGGGAGGTACGCAAGGATGTGGCCGACGCGCTGGCGACGATTCCTGACAACGACCTCGCGACGCTCGCGGACCGATTCCTGGCCGACAGCCACGCCTACGTCCGCCGCGCTGCCCAGCGGAGCATCGAGCGGCGCAGGAAAGCGGCGCGCGAGGCGCAGAAGCGCAAGCGCGGGGTCGATCTGGTCCTGGCGCTGTACCAGGAGTTGGAGGAGCAGCACGGGAAGGCCGCCGCCGATAAGGCGCGTCGCTTGGCGGAGCAGTTGTACGACACACTGATCGGCGCGACAGTCCATGAAATGCGGAGCGTCCTGACGGCCCTGAAAGAGGACAACGCCCGGATCATCGAGCGACAGGAGGCCGAGCAACTCGACCCAGCGTTCTTGCGCCGCAAGTCGCACAAGATCGCCGATCGCCTCGCCTTTCTGGAGCGGCTGCTCGACGACATGCGCAACTACGCTCAGCCGGTTTCGGACGAGCGCGCAAGCATCGCCGTTGCCGACCTGCTGACCGAGGCCCGGAGCATCGTTTCCGAGAACCTGAAGGCGCGGAACATCAGCGCCCGGAAGGTAGCGCTGACCATCTCGGTGCCGCCGGACCTGTCAGTCAGGGTGTCGCGCGTTCACGTCGTGACGGCCATCGTCAACGTACTGAAGAACGCGTACGACTTCCTGCCCGCCGACGGAGAAGGACCCCAGGGACAGATTCAGGTTCGCGTGTCGCGGGAATCCAGGATGGTTCACATCGCGGTGCAGGACAACGGGCTGGGCATTCCGGCGGCCAACTTGGACGAAGTGCGGCAGTGCCTGCCCGGCCGGACGAGCCGCCGGCACGCGGGAACAGGATTCGGCCTGTGCAATGCCCGGCGGTTCGTCGAGGCGCACGGGGGCAGGCTGCTGATCGACAGCGTGGAGAACGGCGGCACCGCCGTTACGGTGGTGCTGCCGATTGTATGAGGTTGCGGGAATGAAGCATCGCGCGCTGATTGTGGACGACGACCCCGACATCGCTGAGTCGGTCACCGAGACACTCGACTCGCTCGGCCATGAGCACGTGTGGGTCAAATCCCAGGAAGAAGCGCGGGAACAGATCGCCGCCGGCGGATTCACCTACGTATTGCTGGACCTCCAGATTCCGGTGCGTTTTGGCCGCGGGCTGGCGTGCATCGAGTTCGGAGAACACCTCGCGCGGGAGATGTACCAGAGCCCAACGATGCACGGGATTCCGATCATCGTCATGACGGCTTACGGTAAGGAGGGATTGGAGATCGCCGCGCCGCTGTGCGAGCACGGCGTGGTCGACTTCATCAACAAGCCCTTCCCGCGCACGGGCCGCACCCTGGCGTCACTGATCCAGTCCGTACTCGACCGAACCCGCCGAAAACGCGACGGAGCGGGCGACAAGCACCTGAAGCCCGAGAAGCCGTTCCAAGGCGGCGATCTCGTGTTCTATCACGATCGGGTCGAGCTGTGTGGCGTGACAGTGGTCTCCGCCAGCCGCTCGTCCCAGATGTGGACGATACTCGGGGCGCTCACGCAACGGTTGGACGAACGCCGGTACAAGGCGCTTCCCGGTAGCACCCTCGCGGATCTTGTTGACGGGATCGGCGGCCAAGGCAGCGTTGCCGGCAGCGTTCGGGACTTCCGGCGGCACGTCGCGGAGCAGCTGGGACGGGAGCGGGGCTTGAAGGTCCAGCCGGACGACGTCATCGAGACAGGGAAGGCCGGTTACCGGCTGAATGCGCGCATCGTCGTCAGGGACCTGCGAAATTCTCGATCAGACCCGCCGAAGAATGCACGACCAAATGGGAGCCGCGAGCGAGCAAATACTGGTTCAGATGAGCGAGTAACCCGAGCAGATGGTCGTGCAAATACTGGGTCACGTGAGCGAGTAAATGCGGAGGCGGATGACCCAGCAAACGAGAAACGCGAGCAGATACTGGCGCTAATCCGGAGCGGGGCCCGCCTCCGGGTGCCCGGATTCGCGGAAGAATTGCGATGCTCGTACGCCACGGCCAAGCGGGAAGTCGACGCCCTGAAGGCCGAAGGGCGGATCGAGTTCGTCGGCCCGACGAAGACCGGCTACTATGCGCTGGCGGAATCGGCCCCGGTTTGAACCTCGGCGGCCGCCTCGGCCAGGAACCGTCCGACGACCGTTTCTATACCAGGCGAGTCGCCCCGAGTTTCGTCGAGAAACATCCCGTCGGCAGCAACCGGAGGGCTTTCTTGTTGTCACCACAGGAGTTACGGTTTCCAGGCATGCCGCGACCGTTTCAATATGCGCGGAGAGGCAACTGGATGAAAAAAACGCGCGTGGGCGCAGGCTTTCGCGGGCCCGCCTGGGCAAGAAGCTGCCGCTAAGAGACGCGAAGACCAACACGGGAACCGTCGTCACGGTCTGGCCAGTGCGCGTGGAGGAGATGCGGATGAATGTGGCACCCGAATGTCGGTTCATGGCGCACCTTCTCTTGTTGTCGAGCGCGATCGGCCTGTCCGGCTGCGCCGCCACCGGGCACCGCAACCTGACCGAGGCCATCATCGTGACCACGGCTCCATCGCTGGCCGAGAGCGAAACGAGGCTGGTGCTGGAACTGCGCGACGTCCGGGAGGACCTGTCGCTGGGCGAAGTGGACGCGTTTCTGGCATCCGCTCGGGCGGGCAAGCTGAGTCACGCGATTCGGGCCCAACTGGTGGAGCGCTGTCGAGCCGCGCGCCATACCCTGCCCCAGGCACGGCAGGAGTTGGCGGATGGCATTGCGATTATCCGGCCGGACCCTGGCAGAGCCTACGTCGACGGCAACATGGTCATCTACGTCGCGGGCCGGTCGGCTGTCCACGTGCTCTTCTCGCGCGCCGAGATCGCTCAATTGCTTGCATTCAAGGAGTGCGGCGACGATCTGACCACGATCCGCTACACGCATCCCGGGTTCGATCCCGCGCGCTTGCAATCCCTGCGCGACCGCGTTGCCGCCCTGAATGTGAAGGTGGAAAACGTCTCGTTGTCAGGACCCGAAGTCGAGCGGCTGAAGACGGAGGCGGCGACGCGGGTGCTGGAGCGCTACCTGCGCGATCGCGGCCTGCCGCTGTCCGATGGGGGGCCGCTACTGACCGCAGGCCCCTTGTCGCCCGTACGCTCGCCGCGCCTGACCGAGGCGCTTAAGGACCCATCCGTCCTCGAGCAGCTTCTCCAGGACCACCATCCGAACGCGCTTAGGGCATTGCTCTTCCTGGTCAACCGGAAGGTCATCGAATTGAACTATCCGTAACAGAGCTTGGGCCGGCCTCTATTACAAACCGGCGTACGACCGTTTCAATACCAGGCGAGTCGCCCCGAGTTTCGTCGAGAAACATCCCGTCGGCAGCAACCGGAGGGCTTTCTTGTTGTCACCACAGGAGTTACGGTTTCCAGGCATGCCGCGACCGTTTCAATATGCGCGGAGAGGCAACTGGATGAAAAAAACGCGCGTGGGCGCAGGCTTTCGCGGGCCCGCCTGGGCAAGAAGCTGCCGCTAAGAGACGCGAAGACCAACACGGGAACCGTCGTCACGGTCTGGCCAGTGCGCGTGGAGGAGATGCGGATGAATGTGGCACCCGAATGTCGGTTCATGGCGCACCTTCTCTTGTTGTCGAGCGCGATCGGCCTGTCCGGCTGCGCCGCCACCGGGCACCGCAACCTGACCGAGGCCATCATCGTGACCACGGCTCCATCGCTGGCCGAGAGCGAAACGAGGCTGGTGCTGGAACTGCGCGACGTCCGGGAGGACCTGTCGCTGGGCGAAGTGGACGCGTTTCTGGCATCCGCTCGGGCGGGCAAGCTGAGTCACGCGATTCGGGCCCAACTGGTGGAGCGCTGTCGAGCCGCGCGCCATACCCTGCCCCAGGCACGGCAGGAGTTGGCGGATGGCATTGCGATTATCCGGCCGGACCCTGGCAGAGCCTACGTCGACGGCAACATGGTCATCTACGTCGCGGGCCGGTCGGCTGTCCACGTGCTCTTCTCGCGCGCCGAGATCGCTCAATTGCTTGCATTCAAGGAGTGCGGCGACGATCTGACCACGATCCGCTACACGCATCCCGGGTTCGATCCCGCGCGCTTGCAATCCCTGCGCGACCGCGTTGCCGCCCTGAATGTGAAGGTGGAAAACGTCTCGTTGTCAGGACCCGAAGTCGAGCGGCTGAAGACGGAGGCGGCGACGCGGGTGCTGGAGCGCTACCTGCGCGATCGCGGCCTGCCGCTGTCCGATGGGGGGCCGCTACTGACCGCAGGCCCCTTGTCGCCCGTACGCTCGCCGCGCCTGACCGAGGCGCTTAAGGACCCATCCGTCCTCGAGCAGCTTCTCCAGGACCACCATCCGAACGCGCTTAGGGCATTGCTCTTCCTGGTCAACCGGAAGGTCATCGAATTGAACTATCCGTAACAGAGCTTGGGCCGGCCTCTATTACAAACCGGCGTACGACCGTTTCAATACCAGGCGAGTCGCCCCGATTTCTTTCACGGTTTCACGGAGACAGGCATTCTTTTTGCCCCTCGTCGCGCGGCGACTGGCCGTCACGTGACGCCCGAACTCTGCGCGGGCATGCTCACGGATGACCGCGGCACGGGCTCCGTGTGCCGCTGACGCATGGGTCCAATCGCGTCTCCCTCGCGGCCCGTTCTCGCTTGGAATTCTGCTTGTGCCGGTGATTCGGGGGGCGGCTGATCCGCACACCCTGCAAGGCAGATGCGAGGATCTCCACCAGGTCCATGGCTCCTATCAGGGCGGACCGGCGGGTTCATAAAAAAAATCAAACCAGATGGTTGACAATGCGGAGACGGCCTCTATACTGAACCATATGGTTTCAGATCGCTCGCCGAAACTGGACCGCGTCTTTCACGCCCTGGCGCATCCAGCGCGCCGGGCGGTCCTGCGCTCCCTGGCGAACCGGGAGCGGAACCTCAGCGAGTTGGCCGCGCCGCTGAAGATGTCATTTACCGGCGCGTCCAAGCACGTCCGGGTGCTGGAGCGGGCCGGACTCGTGCGGCGGCGCATCGTCGGCCGGGAGCACCTGTGCCGGCTGCACGCGGCCCCGTTGAAGGACGTTGCGGAATGGACGGAGGGCTACCGGGCGCACTGGGAGCGAAACTTCCTGCGCCTCGATGCGTTGCTCGACCAGATGAAGGCAGCGGAGGCGGACGCCGATCGCCAGAGAACGAAAGGAACCCCCGAATGAACACGCAATGCGGAAAACTCCAGGTGACGACTCCCAGCGACCGGGAGATCAGGATCACGCGTTCGTTCGACGCGCCGCGCCGTCTGGTGTGGGAGGCATGGACGAAGCCGGAGCTGCTCAAGAAGTGGCTGCACGGGTGGGACGGCTGGCGGCTGGACGTGCGCGAGAACGACCTGCGGCCCGGCGGGGCGATTCACTGGGTCTGGCGCGGACCCGGCGGGGAGGAAATGGGCCTCAGGGGCGAGTACCGCGAGATCGTGCCGCCGGAACGGCTCGTGCACACGGAGATCTTCGACGAGGACTGGACGGGGGGTGAGACGCTTGTCACGCTGCTCCTGACGGAGCACGGCGGCCGCACGACGACAACCATGACGGTGCTGTACGTCTCGCGCGAAGCGCGCGACGCCGCACTGAAGACCGACATGGCGCAGGGCATGGAGGTCGGGTACGAGCGGCTGGAGAAGCTGCTGGCGACGATGGGAGGTGAAGCGTGACACGCGCGCAGGCGAAGCTGGGGGTGACGACTCCGAACGACCTGCAAATCGTGATGACGCGAGAGTTCGACGCGCCGCGCCAACTGGTGTGGAGGGCGATGACCGAGCCCGGCCTGTTGCGGCAGTGGCTCTTCGCCCCGCCGGACTGGAAGATGACGGTGTGCGAGATGGATGTGCGCGTCGGCGGCAAGTTCTGCTGGGCCTGGAATGGACCCGACGGAAAGCCGGCGCTCTCGATCTCGGGAGAGCATCGCGAGGTGACCCCGCCAGCAAGAATCGTCCACACCGAACGAATGGAGATGGGACCGGGCGCGGGATCGTGCGGCCCGGAGAGCGAGGGCGGCGAGCCAGGCGAGGTGCTGGTGACGCTCGAACTCGACGAGCGCGGCAAAGAAACCCTGATGAAGATGACGATCTCGTGCCCGACGAAGGAAGTCCGCGACGCCATGCTGGCCTCCGGCATGGATCAGGGCATGGAAGCGGGGTATCGGCGGTTGGATGCGATCCTGGCTGAGCAGAACCGGCGCTGAGTCGCGGCGCCGAGCTGAGATCGAATGGAAGAGCCTTCGGATTCAGGTTGCGAGTGCATGAGGCACTGCTTCGAACGATTCGCGGATGTGTCGATCGCTTTAAGCGTGGCGTTTATCGTCCTGCTTGGGGCACTGCACCTCCTGCGGCCCGACCTCGACCCCTCGTGGCACTTCATCAGTGACTACGAGGTGGGCGCGTGGGGATGGGTGATGCGGATTGCGTTCCTATCGCTGGCGGCCAGTTGCTTCGGCGTACTGGTCGCCCTGTTGCCGCACGCATGCGGGATCGTCGGACGCTTGGGCCTGTTGCTTCTGCTTGTGTCCGGGGGCGGCATCGCCTTGGCGGGCTTGTTCGCGCCCAGCACGACCAACACGCTGCACGAGACCGGCGCCATGCTCGACCAGCTTCCGCTCGCGGCGCTGCTCATCACGTTTGGCCTGTGGCGCAACAAGGAGTGGCGGTTCGCCCGCCGGACGCTCGGCTTGTCGCTCCTGGTGCTGTGGGCGGGCATGGCGGTGTTCATCTGGGCGATGGCGGTCATGCAGCCGAGCAAGGACAAGCCGCCAAGCCCGGATGTGCTCGTTGGCTGGCCGAGTCGGATCTTCATACTCGCGCACTGTGCGTGGCTCATCCCGATAGCGTGGCGGTCGCGTCGGCTTGCGGCCGTTCTTGCGACGCATCCGCAGCAACAGCGACCGGTGGAGCAAGTGACGTGATTGCCAAGCCTACGACGATCGACGAGTATCTCGCGGGTCTTCGCCCTGACCAGCGCGCCGCGCTCAATCGGCTCCGAAAGGCGATTCGTGCCGCCGCGCCCGCCGCTGACGAGTGCATCACATACGGGCTTCCAGGCTTCCGGCTACACGGGAGAGCCCTGGTCGCCTTCGGTGCGCGACCATCGCATTGCTCATTTTTCCCCATGAGCGGAACGGCGATCGCGGCTCACAAGGACAGGCTCGGTGCGTTCGAGACGAGCAAAGGGACGATCCGCTTCCAGCCCGGCAAGCCCATCCCTGCGGCGCTGGTCCGCGTCCTGGTGAAATGGCGAATCGATGAAATCAGCGCCATGCGGAGCAGACCGCGACGGATGGCCAAGGCCCGTGTGAAGCAAAACGCAAACCGCGCTGCGGGTGTGCCCGATCCACCTCGGGCTCGTCTTCGAAGGAGATCCCGATGAACTGGAACAAGTGGCTTCGGCAGATCCACCGCTGGCTGGGCGTCATCTTCACGCTGACCGTCATGGCGAACATCATCGCGCTGGCGGCGCAGCGTGGGGCGATGCCTCCACCCTGGGTGACCTACTCGCCGCTGCTCCCGCTTCTCCTGCTCATGCTCACCGGCCTGTACCTGTTCGTGCTGCCGTATGCCACGCAGTGGCGCAGCGCACGACGCGGCGGCCCATGAACCCACGCCATGGAGTGAACGCAATGCCAAACAAGACGACCCACAAGACGGGCAGGATTGCAACAGAGTCCGATGCGAAGCGCGTTGCCACCACGTCCACGGGATTCACGGACGAGGAACGTGCCGCGATGAAGGAGCGCGCCCGAGAGCTGAAGGCGGAGGCGCGCCGCGGCCGGCGAGCGAGCAAGGCAGACGGGGAAAGCGACGTGCTCGCAAAGATCGCCGAGATGCCGGAGCCGGACCGAACCATCGCCAGGCGACTCCACGCGGTCATCAAGGCCAGCGCGCCGATGCTTTCGCCGAGACTGTGGTACGGGATGCCGGGGTATGCCAGGGACGGCAAGGTCGTCTGTTTCTTCCAGAGTGCGCAGAAGTTCAAGACCAGATATTCATCGTTCGGCTTCCTGGACGCGGCGAACCTCGACGAGGGCGCCATGTGGCCGACCGGCTTCGCACTGAAGGAGTTGACTTCTACAGAAGAGGCGAAGATCGCCGCGCTGGTGAAGAAAGCGGTGCGCTGAGGCACCGTGCGGCGACCGCAGGTTATTCTTCGAAAAGGACACCGATGGTGCAACGGGTCACTCCCCAACTTCGGATGACGGACTGGGCGCGAACGCGCGCGTTCTACGTGGACGGGCTTGGCTTCAGCGTCGATTGGGAGCACCGATTTGAGCCGGGCTTTCCGGTCTTCGCCCAAGTGACGCGCGCCGGTCTGTCGCTCTTCCTGACGGAACACGCCGGCGACTGCCAGCCCGGGGGCGCGGCGTACCTGGTCGTCGATGACTTGGATGCGCTTTCTCGTGAAATCAGTGAGCGCGGTGTTCGCCCCGCCGAGCCGCCGGCCGACATGCCCTGGGGCACGCGCGAGATGACGGTTGTTGACCCCGATGGCAACCGCCTGCGATTCGGGGATTTGGTCAAGGCGGACCCGAAGGCCTTTTCCTTCGCGACCCATCCGACGCCGCAGCCGCTGATTTGCGTCAGCGATGTGGAGGCCGCCAGTCGCTGGTATCAGCGGCTCTTGAACCTGCAAAGCGCCCACGGCGGGCCGCACTACGAGCGACTGACCCGCGACGGGCGGTTGGTGATGCAGCTCCACCACTGGGACGTCGAACACCATCACGGCCCGATCGGCGACCGCGCGACAAGGCCCTACGGCAACGGCGTGCTGCTGTGGTTTGAAGTGGACGACTTCGACGCGGCCGTCACCCGCGCGGGGGAGTTGCAGGCCGACGTCGTCAAACCGAAGCACCGCAATCCTCCGACCGGGCTCGGCGGACCGAACCACTGGGAATGCTGGTTGCGCGATCCAGAAGGATACACCATGGTGCTGGCCAGTCCGGACGGATCGGCAGGTGACCTCCAATGAGCCTGCGCCAGGCCCGCCGTCCAACCTGGTCCGTGACCCGTCGGTCCTGGCCGTGCGATTTCCACGCTTTCACGGCCAGCAGAAGCCGCGTTTCCGGCCCCCATGAGCGGATTCCCTGGACAAAAAGTTCGGCTCTTCCGCAGAATTCGTGGGTTGAATCTGGGGGAACCAGCTCCGCAGGTTTC